>NZ_VFTQ01000021.1:0-118159 GCF_006439475.1 Mesorhizobium sp. B2-8-9
AAAGCTTGGCGCCTTTCCTCTCCCCCGTCGATCGGGGGAGAGGTGGCTCGGCGAAGCCGAGACGGAGTGGGGGTCGACCAGCGCTACGTTGGACAATGCTTGCGCCAAGCTGCCGTGCACGCTATCGCCAAAGGCCAGCTGCTCGGAATATGTGCATAGTGTAGCCATGGGGCGAGGAACTCCGTCAGTTTCTCAACCGGTATCCCGTCTTGAATATCCACGCGACGATCGCGATGCAGATGGCCAGGAACATCACCGTCATGCCGAGGCTGACGCCGACCGAGACGTCGGCCTTGCCGTAAAAACTCCAGCGGAACCCGCTGATCAGGTAGACGACCGGGTTGAACAGCGTGATCGTCTTCCAGATGCCGGGCAGCATGTGGATCGAATAGAAGCTGCCGCCGAGGAAGGTGAGCGGCGTGACGATCAAGAGCGGCACCAGCTGCAGCTGCTCGAAGGTCTTTGCCCAGATGCCGATGATGAAGCCGAACAGGCTGAAGGTCACCGCCGTCAGCACCAGGAAGGCGATCATCCAGAACGGATGCTCGATCCTGAGCGGCACGAAAAGCGCCGCGGTGGCCAGGATGATCAGGCCGAGCATGACGGACTTGGTCGCGGCACCCCCGACATAGGCGATGATGATTTCCAGGTAGGAGACCGGCGCCGACAAAAGCTCGTAGATCGAGCCGACGAATTTCGGGAAATAGATGGCGAAGGAGGCGTTGGAGATCGACTGCGTCAAGAGCGACAGCATCATCAACCCCGGCACGATGAAGGCGCCATAGGCGATGCCGTCGATCTCGGTGATGCGTGAGCCGATGGCCGAGCCGAAGACGACGAAATAGAGCGATGTCGAGATGACCGGCGAGATGATGCTCTGCAGCACCGTGCGGAAGGCGCGCGCCATCTCCACCCGGTAGATCGCCCATACCGCGCGCAGGTTCATGGCTCTTGCCTCAGAAGATTGACGAAGATCTCTTCGAGCGAGCTGTTCTTGGTGTCGAGGTCGCGGAACTGGACGCCGGCCGCCTCGAGGTCGCGGATCAGCGAGGCGACGCCCGGACGGTCGCTCTGGTTGTCATAGGTGTAGGTGAGCTGGTTGCCGTCGTCCGACAGCTCCAGTGAATAGTGCGAAAGCCCGTCCGGAACGGCGGCAAGCGGCGCGCGCAGCTCCAGGTTCATCTGCTTGCGGCCGAGCTTGCGCATCAGCTCGGCCTTGCCTTCGACCAGGATGACCTCGCCCTTGTTGATGACGCCGACGCGGTCGGCCATCGCTTCGGCCTCTTCGATGTAATGCGTGGTGAGGATGATGGTGACGCCGTCCTCGCGCAGACGCCGCACCATCGCCCACATGTCCTGGCGCAATTCGACATCGACGCCGGCCGTCGGCTCGTCGAGGAACAAGACGCGCGGCTCGTGCGACAGCGCCTTGGCGATCATCAGCCGGCGCTTCATGCCGCCCGACAGGGTGATCGCTTTGGAATCCTTCTTGTCCCACAGCGAGAGGTCGCGCAGCACTTTCTCGACGAAGGCCGCGTTGGGCGCCTTGCCGAACAGGCCGCGGCTGTAGTTCACCGTGGCCCAGACCGTCTCGAAGGCGTCGATGGTGAGCTCCTGCGGCACCAGCCCAATCAGGCTGCGCGCGGCGCGGTAGTCGCGGCCGATGTCGTGGCCGCCCACCGTGACAGTGCCCGACGAGCGGTTGACGATGCCGCAGACGATCGAGATCAGCGTCGTCTTGCCAGCGCCGTTGGGCCCGAGCAGCGCGAAGATTTCGCCGCGCTCGATGTCGAGATTGATTTCCTTCAGCGCCTTGAAGCCGGTGGCATAGGTTTTCGTGACACCGGAGATCGAGATGATGGATGACATGCTGAAATACGGCCGGCTGGAAAGGTGATCTCATATAGGTCGGATGCCGCCGGGTGCAACTGTCAATCGCCGCTGCTGCTGACAGTTCTGGACAGGGAGCGCCCAACTGGCCGCCTTGCGAGACCAGGTATACCGGCCGCGGCGACTGGAGCGCCGCCGCCCACGACAGATTCTTTCTCCCGATTTACGCCACGGCATGCACACAAGCGGCTGGTCTTTGGCGATAGCGTGCATGGCAGCTTGGCGCATGTATTGGCTAATGTAGCGCTGGTCGACCCCCGCTCCGTCTCGGCTTCGCCGAGCCACCTCTCCCCCGATCGACGGGGTAGAGGAAAGGCGCCAAGCTTTTTGCCGTCAATGCTCGTCCAGCAACGCTCCCTTCCTTTCCCTCCGGAGGGGGGAAAGGTGGCGCTGCGAAGCAGCGACGGATTGGGGGAACCACCTGGCAATCAAGCCTCGGCCTGATCAGTCGCGCCAGGAGAAATGCACGATAGGGCAATGAGGGGCGGCGCTGACCTGTCAGGCAGTTATGGGTCGGCGGTTAGCCGCAGATGCCGGCGCTGCCCCTCATCCGTCACTTCGTGACACCTTCTGCCCGTGGAACGGGGAGAAGGAAATCAGGTCTGCGTCCAGAACGCGATCTCCTGCGCCTTGGTCCTGAGCTCGGTCTTCAGCCACTGATCGTCGTCGTCGAGATAGCTCCACGGCGTCCTGCCTTGGGCCCGCATCTCGCGGATGTAGGAGCGGTAGCGGTAATGGCTGTAGACCGACATCGCATAGGTGGCATAGGCGGCGGCAAGCTTCCTGTGGCCGCGCACGATCACCAGGTTCTCGTCGTTCTTCTCGCTCGCCGGCGCCGAGAAATTATGGCTGCCGGTCACCACCACGCAGTCGTTCGAATGCGGGTCGGTCACCAGGATCTTCGAGTGCACGATGGCGTGGCCGATCTGCGACAGGAAGCTCCGCCGGTTGACCTCGGCGATCCACGGCCCGAGCGGCGCGTCGAGGCCCTGCGGCTGCGCCACCGCATAGCGGTCGGGCGTGAATTTCCGGTCGCTGCTCACCAGGTCGATGTCGAGGAAGTTCTGATCGGTGCCGCCCTCCTCCGCGCTCAGCGTCGAGACCACACCGCGCACATACATGCCCTTTTCCCTGGCACGCTGGCCGGCCAGCGTGTGCAGCCCCTGCTTGCCCGGCGTGAACATCAAGAACAGCACCGCCTGTTTGGCCGAGGCGATGACGTCGCGCAGCGCCGCCATGTCGGCGCCATCCGAGGTGCGGGTGAACCACACCGTCGTCTTGGCGGTCCCGACCGTGAAAGTCTTGGGCGCGTCGTTGTCCGCCATCAGCGCCGGCGTGAAATTGGCCGGGTCGGTCTTGGGCGGCGAGGCGTCCTTCAACAGGTCCCAATGCTTGCGGAAATGCGCCGCGACCGCCGCGTCCTCGATCAGCAAGCCGTTGTTGACCTGCGTGCACAGGCCGGTCGTGCTCCAGTTGGTGCTGCCGGTCCACGCCATCTTCGGCTCGCCGTCCTTGGACGCGACGACGAATTTGTTGTGGCCGAGGCCTTTCGATTTCAGCATCCGGTCGATGGTCGCGATGCCGTGGTCGTTGAGGTTCTTGCGCGCCTCCTTGTTGCCGTCGCCGCTTTTGTCGGAGCCGTTGGCGAGGATGAGATGGAGCCGCGGCCCGAGCCCGATCAGCGCCGTCTCCAGCGTCGCGTCGCCGAGCTCGTAGAGCGCGGCATGCAGCTCGTCGCCGGCGACCTGCGTCAGCCCGACCATGCGCAGCCCGAGATCGCCTTCGAGGAAAGCGCGGAATTTTGCGTCGCCATTGGTCTGCAGGCTCTTCTTGAAGGCCGCGGGCGACAGCTTGTTCTTGGCCATGTAGCGGGCGACGAATTGCGACAGCACCAGGCCGCGGTTGAAGTAGCAGGAAAAGCCGCCGCCGGCGTCGGTGGCGAGCGTCGCCCAGTCCGTCCAGTCGCTCGACACCCCCTTGGTCAGCGGCTTGCCGGGTCCGGCGCTCATCATCGCGGTCACCCGGTAGCGCACGACATTGCCGACATCGGCCGCATGGTCGGTCCAGTTGAAGCGCTGGAACGGCCAGACATCCGACGGCCTGTGGTCGCCCGATTTCGGCTTGTCCTTGGTGAAGCCGACGCGGTTCTCCACCGGCTCGATCCTCTCGCTCGCGCCGGCCTTGCGGCCGCGCTCGAGCAGAAAACCCCGGCACCCGGCGATGAAGTCGCTCGGTGCCCAGGCGACGAAGGCGTCGTCGCCATTGGTGTAGACGGAGACTTTTATGTCGATGGCCATCTGTCGTTCCTCCCCATCGTCGTCGTTCCCGAAGCGCGGCCGGCATGCCCGGCCCAACAATGCAGCCAACAAGAATCCGCCCCGGAAGCAGCGCTCCGGATCAGCTGAAACAGATTTTTCGAAAGAGTGACGGCGATGATTATGTGGCGGCAGAAGATCGGATGTCAATGTTTTGCAGCGTCAAGTATAATTCTATGAACTGCTTCACATTGTGTTCTGTTTGCCAGCAAAACAAAGGGCGATGGTTTTGCTACCATCCGGAGCCAGCCTCGTCATTCCAGGGCGGAGCAGCCGCGAAGCGGCGTCGCGCAGTCCCTGGAATCCGTGCCGTGGACCTTGATCGAAGGATGTAGCCGGGCAGAATTCTGCAGCGTTGCGGCGCTCGGACGTCACGGAATGGATCCTCGGGTCTGCGCGCGTCGCTGCGCTCCTTGCTCCGCCCGTGGATGACGATCGCGATGGGCGTTGCGGCCAATCGCCAAGGCATGCCACCCCAACGCGGACACATACCCCAGCCTCGTCATCCCAGGGCAGAGCAGCCGCGAGGCGGCGCCGCGCAGACCCTGGAATCCGTGCCGCGACCTTGATCGAAGGATGCAGCCGGGCAGAATTCGGCACCGTGAGCGGCGCTCGGAAGTCACGGAATGGATCCTCGGGTCTGCGCGCGTCGCTGCGCTCCTTGCTCCGCCCGTGGATGACGATCGCGATGAGCGTTTCGACCAATCGCCAAGGCATGCCGCCTGCCGACCGCGGACATACCTGACAGTCGAAAAATCCCAGCTTCGTCATTCCAGGGCGGAGCAGCCGCGAGGCGGCGTCGCGCAGACCCTGGAATCCATTCCGTGACCTTATGAAGGCTGCAGCGGAGCAGAATTCTGTACCGTAGCGGCGCTCATACGTCCCGGAATGGATCCTCGGGTCTGCGCGCGTCGCTGCGCTCCTTGCTCCGCCCGTGGATGACGACGAGCGGGTGTCGCTCAGCTCTTGCTGGAGGCCAGCACCAGCACCGGCTTCTCGCTGTAAAGCTTGGGGAACAGCGCCTTCAAATTCTCGATCTTGGGCAGGTCGTTGTAGACGATATAGGGATAGGTCGGGTTCAGCGTCAGGAAGTCCTGATGGTAATCCTCGGCCGGATAGAAGGTCTTGCCGGTTTCGAGCGTGGTGACGATCGGCTTGCCGAACACCTTGGCCTTGTCGAGCTGGGCGATATAGCTCTCGGCGACCTTCTTCTGCTCGTCGTTCTCGGCGAAGATCGTCGAGCGGTATTGCGTGCCCTGGTCCGGCCCTTGGTAGTTCAACTGCGTCGGATTATGCGCGACCGAGAAATAGACCTGCAGCAGCTGGCCGTAGGTGACCTTCGACGGGTCGTAGGTGATCTCGACGGATTCGGCGTGGCCGGTGCGGCCGGTGCCGACGACTTCATAGACGGCGTTTTCGGCGCTGCCGCCGGTATAGCCGGACACCGCCTTGCTGACGCCCTTGACGTGCTGGAACACGCCCTGCACGCCCCAGAAGCAGCCGCCGGCGAAGATCGCCTTCTCGGTGCCGCTTGCCGCTTTCTCGTCCAGAGCCGGCGGCGGGATCACCACCGCGTCCTCGGCCGAGCGGGCCGGTGTCTGCCACAGAGCCGCTGCCGCCACGGCCGCAAGGCCGAGCACTGCCAACGCGCTGCGGGCGAAGAATGGCGATCGCCGCGCGGCCTTTGCCTTTATGCCGTTCATGTCCTGATCTCCTGTTGTTGCTTCATTATATACGATCGAAACCGCGAAGCGGTTCTCACTTTGCCGTGCGGCCAATGGCCGAGGGCGCTCCCCCTCTCCGTCTCGGCTTCGCCGAGCCACCTCTCCCCCGCCTCTGGCGGGGGCGAGGAACCCAGGCGTACAAAGGCCGCGTCCTCCGCGATTGGCGTTTCCTCGCCCCCGCAAAGCGGGGGCGAGGTGGATCGGCGCGCAGCGCCGAGACGGAGCGGGGGCTGCGCTGCCCTGTGCGATTGCCTCGCAGGCCGGCGACGCAAGCGGATCGCAAGCTTACCTTACTGGGCGGTGGTGTCCGCTGGCTTCATGGCATCCGTCGCAGGCTTCATCGCATCCGCCGGCTTCATCGCATCCGTCGCGGGCTTCATCGCTTCGGTGCTCATCGCATCAGGCTTCATGGCATCGGCGGGTTTCATGGCGTCCGTCGCCGGCTTCATGGCGTCGGTCGCCATCGCGTTGGCGGGCTTCATCGCATTGGCCGTGTCGTCGGCGCGGGCGCCGGCGACGAAGACGGACGCGGAAAGCGCGAAGGCCAGCGCCGGCAGCGTGAGGAACTTGGACATGGGTCGTACTCCTTGGGTTTTGGCGCGTGCATGCGGCCCTGGTGAAGCGTTGCCGCGCATGCGGCCCCGCGCGAAGAGAAGGAAAATCAGTTGGCGGCCGCGGCCAGGATCGGTCCGCCGCGCGGCGCCTGCACCAGCACCGCGGTGCTCAAGCCGCCGGCGGCTGCCGGCAGCGGCAGCGTCGTCGCCGTGCCGTTCCAGCTGCCGAGCTTGGTCAGCGCATGAACGACATTGGCGTGCGGCAGCGTGCGGCCGGTGTTCTCGCCGCGCGCCACCGGCACCTCGACGACGCCTCTCGTGTAGCGCACCAGCCAGATGTCGGCGCCGCCGCCCGGCGCCTTGCCGGCGCCGATGCTGACCTTGCCCTGCCCAAGCGAAAGCTCCGGCCCCTGCGTGCGACCGCCCTTGCTGGTCTGACTTCGGGCGATCAGGCTCTGGATCTCGCCCGGCGCGGCGCCCACGCCGTCGCTTCTGCCGTTCACCACCACTTGCGGCGTGAACGGCCCGTCACGGCCGAGCGACGGCTCGTAGGTCACCTGGCGTTCCGTGAATTCCTTGCGGCCGAACGTGTCCTTCCAGCCGAGATAGTCCCAATAGGTGACGTTGAACGACAGCGCCAGCACGCCCGGCTGGTCCTTGACCTTGATCAGGTTGGCGTTGGCCGGCGGGCAGGATGAGCAGCCCTGGCTGGTGAACAGCTCGACCACGGTGAGCGGCTGCGCGGTCGCCGCGCCCATCGTGGCCGCGAGCATCGCGCCGGCGAGCAGGGCCATCCTTGTTGTCGTTCCGGCCATGGGAAGCAGTCTCCGTTGCGGGGTCATGCTTCATTTCGCCGGGATGGAGAGGTTCGTTACAGCCTCACTGGTTTGTGATGTTGAGCATTTCCCTTCTCCCCTTGTGGGAGAAGGTGGATCGGCGCGCAGCGCCGAGACGGATGAGGGGTGCTCCAGCGGAGTGAGACCTCCACCCGCTCACCGCCAGGGCTGCAGGCTAGTGTCCTTCACATAGGCGATGATCGTATCGCAGACGCCGTCCAGATCCTTCAGCACATCATCATTCCAAAAGCGCAGGATCCGAAATCCTCTCGCGTTCAATTCAGCTCCGCGGGCCAAATCCGATTCCGAGTCCGTGCTGGCTACCATCCAGCTCGACGATGAGCCGCGCCTCGAGACAAGCGAAATCGGCGACGTATTTTCCAATGGGCACCTGCCGGCGAAACTCGATCCGATCGAGCCTGCGGTCGCGCAATTCCTGCCACAGCTTGTGCTCAGCCTCCGTCATCTCACGGCGGAGCGTCCGGGCAAAGCTGCGTTTGGCTTGGGTGACGGGCTGGTGCGGCATTGCGCCAGACTAGCTGGCCGCTGAGTTCCGTCCAACACCCCTCATCCGTCTCGGCGCTGCGCGCCGATCCACCTTCTCCCACAAGGGGAGAAGGGAAAAAGGCGTTCCGCTTGCCCCTCAACCCCGCCCCTGCTAAAGCGCGCCGCATGACCACCCCGCTCGACCACATCCGCAATTTCTCCATCGTCGCCCATATCGACCATGGCAAATCCACGCTTGCCGACCGGCTGATCCAGCTCACCGGCACGCTGGAGGAGCGCGACATGAAGGAGCAGGTGCTGGACTCGATGGATATCGAGCGCGAGCGCGGCATCACCATCAAGGCCCAGACCGTGAGGCTCAACTACCGCGCCAAGAACGGCGAGGATTATGTGCTGAACCTCATCGACACGCCCGGACATGTCGACTTCGCCTATGAGGTGTCGCGCTCGCTCGCCGCCTGCGAGGGCTCGCTGCTGGTGGTCGACGCCTCCCAGGGCGTCGAGGCGCAGACCTTGGCCAATGTCTACCAGGCCATCGACAACAACCACGAGATCGTCGTGGTGCTGAACAAGGTCGACCTGCCGGCAGCCGAGCCCGAGCGCATCCGCGAGCAGGTGGAGGAGGTGATCGGCCTCGACGCCTCCAACGCCGTGCTGATCTCGGCCAAGACCGGGCTTGGCGTGCCCGACGTGCTGGAAGCGATCGTCCACCAGCTGCCGCCGCCGCGCGAGGGCGACATCGCGGCACCGCTCAAGGCCATGCTGGTCGACAGCTGGTACGATGCCTATCTCGGCGTCATCGTTCTGGTGCGCATCATCGACGGCGTGATGAAGAAGGGCCAGACCATCCGCATGATGGGCACCGGCGCGAAATATCTCGTCGAGCGTACCGGCGTGTTCAAGCCGGCCCGCGTCAATGTCGACGAGCTCGGCCCCGGCGAGTTCGGCTTCTTCACCGGCTCGATCAAGGAAGTGGCCGACACCCGCGTCGGCGACACCATCACCGAGGACCGCCGCCCGACGCAAAAGGCGCTGCCCGGCTTCAAGCCGGCGCAGCCGGTGGTGTTCTGCGGCCTGTTCCCGGTCGACGCCGCCGATTTCGAGGATCTGCGCGCCGCCGTCGGCAAATTGCGCCTCAACGACGCGAGCTTCTCATACGAGATGGAAACCAGCGCCGCACTCGGCTTCGGCTATCGCTGCGGCTTCCTTGGCCTGCTGCATCTGGAGATCATCCAGGAGCGGCTGGAGCGCGAGTTCAACCTCGACCTCATCGCCACGGCGCCGAGCGTCGTCTACCGTCTGAATCTGAATGACGGCTCGGTGAAGGAACTGCACAACCCGGCCGACATGCCCGACGTGGTCAAGATTGCCTCGATCGAGGAGCCGTGGATCCGCGCCACCATCCTGACCCCCGACGATTATCTCGGCGGCATCCTGAAACTCTGCCAGGACAGGCGTGGCATCCAGGCCGATCTTTCCTATGTCGGCAAACGCGCCATGCTCACCTACGACCTGCCGCTCAATGAGGTGGTCTTCGATTTCTACGACCGGCTGAAGTCGATCTCCAAGGGCTACGCCTCCTTCGACTATCATCTGACCGACTATCGCGAGGGCGACCTGGTGAAGATGTCGATCCTGGTCAACGAGGAGCCGGTCGACGCGCTGTCCATGCTGGTGCACCGCACGGCGGCGGAAAAGCGCGGCCGCGCCATGTGCGAGAAGCTGAAGGAGCTGATCCCGCACCATCTGTTCAAGATCCCGATCCAGGCCGCGATCGGCGGCAAGGTCATCGCCCGCGAGACCATCTCGGCGCTGCGCAAGGATGTCACCGCCAAATGCTACGGCGGCGACGTGACCCGCAAGCGCAAGCTGCTCGACAAGCAGAAAGAGGGCAAGAAGCGGATGCGCCAGTTCGGCAAAGTGGATATCCCGCAGGAGGCGTTTATCCAGGCGCTGAAGATGGGGGACTAGCTGCTTAACTAGTTCCAAAATAGAAAAAGGATGCTACATTGGGCTCGGGATCGGGAGGGTGATTCATGGCCGCAATTGCAGACTACATATCTGAAATAATAAGTTTCTTGGTAGGTGTAGGCGCCGGTTCGCTTATAACATTTCAAATTACCAAAAACCGAGCCGGTCCTGGCGGAAATGCCGTTAATCAGGCCGGAGCTACCGCTGGTCGTGACATGGTAGGACGTGACAAGTCGATCACGAAGTAACGTGTCGGTAAGGGCGCGTAGCGTGGCGGCAAGCACAGTGGATCAGTCGGGCGCCCACGCCGGTCGCGACATGGCTGGCCGCGACATCAATCATAACAACATCGCTGCAAGTCGCGTAAGCGCAGTCGAGAAACTCTTGCAGAAACTGGAGAGTGAGATTGCTCAAAATCAAGTCGCCAAGGACATGATCGACAGGCTCAAACGGTTCTACACACAGCGATCGCACGATGGTGTGCGGGGGCTGCAGGCGAAGTTGAGCATAAGCGGGCGTGACGATTCCTATGACGATGCGATCGAAATGAAGGAGATGTTTGTTAAGTTGCTGGAGCGCTGGTCTCTCTATTACTCCGCCCAACAGATAATTGTGCATTTGTTGGCAAGGGCGGAGCGTCAGTTCAACGATATAATACTTCCGCAAGTTGCTTCGTGCGATCGAGTCCAGATAAACACGTTTATGAACGACCTAATTGTGGCTCCAACTGTAGAGGATTGCGGCGCAAGTGTGTTGGAGGTTGACCACAATACCGCAATGGGCATGATTTACTGGCTGGCGGAACAATGCTTTGTGCGTTGGCATAAATGACTCAGCTTTCCTTTCAGCCTGCGTTTGATGCATTTCATGCAGTATTTAGGTTTTTGCGGTTGCGCAACGTGGCTGGATCTTCGGACGGGCTAGCCTACGATAAGTTGCGGATTCTGGATTTCTACCTTTTGTTCCCTCACAAAATCCGCGACATTAGGCTGACAGCTTCACATCAGAAGTTCAAAAAGCTCTCAGATAAATATGCTCATACCAAGCCCTACGGCGAGTTGCCCGACATAAGGCTGGTCTTTGAACGCATGCGGCCCATGCAGGCGGCTGCTATCCAAACCCTCGCCGCGAGGTCTTTGGTGAGCGCAGATGCGCTAAAACAAAGCGAGGTCATGGCGACTGAATCAACTGTCCCGCAGAGGCTCGCGCAACGAGTGGCAGAGATTAATGTGTCTCAGTCAGACCTTATGGATTTCTTAGCCACTCTCGCATCGGATTATCCGCTGCAGGGCGACAATGGGCTGAAGGCGCGAACCGGCCTAATGGAGCATCGATATGATGCGATATGAGCCCACACTAATAGTGACGCGGGTAGTGGTCGAGCGAGGTGAACTCGTCGTCTATAATGAACAATTTCACGAAGGCGTTAACGTCGTTCGAGGCGACAACTCCTCGGGTAAATCGACAGTCTTGAACTTTATTTTTTATGGCTTGGGCGGCGAGCTGGCCGACTGGAGCGCCGTGGCCCGACTTTGCACGAGAGTTGTGGTGGAGGCGCGTATAAACGGGCGCATGGTGACGCTCAGCAGAGAGATTTCCGAATCTGCTGGGCAGCAGCCAATGGAAATTTTTGGCGGCCCGTACGAGGTGGCGGTAGAAGCCCCGCGATCAGATTGGATACGCTACCCATACAAGAGTACGAGCAATCGAGAAAGTTTTTCGCAGGCAATTTTTAGCCTGCTGGGCATACCAGAGGTCTCTAGTGATCTTTCTGGAAACATAACTATGCACCAGATTCTTAGATTATTGTACGCCGATCAGCTAAGCCCAATAGAAGATATATTTCGTTTCGAGAGGTTTGACCAAGCAAATCTGCGGGACACGGTGGGTCGGCTGCTGTGTGGTGCATACGATAGTGCTCTATATGACAATGAGCAAAAGATTAAGGAATATGGTAAGGAGCTGGACAGGGTAATTGGGCAACTACACTCTCTATTTACGATATTGGATAGAGTTGGCGGGTCGGATCAGGGATTAACTGTCGAGTGGATTCAGGCGCAGCGAAATAGTCTCGAAAAGGAGAGAGATTCTGTTCAGGCGGCGATTGAACAAGCAGAAGCTGCACTTTTTTCAAGTGAGGTGAAGGACAAATTCACGCTCGACTCGCAAGAGGCAGCTTATCGCCGGGTGCAGGAGATCCAGTCGACCCTTGTGCGAGCCCGTCAAGAGCGTGATGCCCTCACATTGACGATCGCTGATTCAGATGCCTTCATAGTTAGCTTACGGAATAAGATCGAGGCGCTGAAGGACACCGAGAATGTAGCCGAAAACATTGGAGAGGTTAGCTTCCAATGGTGTCCCGCTTGTTACGCTCCGTTGGAGGATGAAGCAGCTCCACATTCCTGCCATTTGTGCAAAACGCCGTTCGACTCCGAACAGACGCAAGTGCGCATCTCCGCCCTGATCCTCGACACCAGTCTGCAGATCAATCAATCGGAGGAAATTCAACGGAGACGAGCCGACCGCCTATCTCAGCTGGATATTTCGTTGCAGCAATCGGAAGAGGAATGGCGCCGGGCATCTCAACATCTTTCCTCGGTACAGCGATTGCCTTCTACCTCATTGCGGGAGCGCATTGGAGAATTGCATAGACGGGCCGGCTATCTGGAGAGACAGGTAGAGGATTTGAACCAGAAGGCCAGGCTGGTTGACACGGTGCGCGAGCTTTCCAGTCGGCGGGAGGAACTGGAAGGGGCTATCACTGGGCTAAAATCCTTCAACGATGCCCTTCGTTCCCAGCAGCAGAGCAGGCTGTCGATTGCTTACACTCGCATCTCTGAAGAAGTTAAGGAGCTTCTCCGCAACGATTTAAGGCGACAAGACATTTTCGAGGATCCGGAGACCGTTAGCTTTACGTTTGGCCAGAACAAGGTCGCCGTCGACGGAGAGAATTACTTTTCAGCCAGCTCTAGAGCGATTCTAAAAAGCAGCTTCTACCTCGGGTTCTTAGCCGCTGCTACTAAAACGGAATTCTTCCGCCACCCCCGATTTTGTATGATCGATACACATGAGAATATGGGTGTGGAAGCAATCCGCAGTCAGAATTTCCAATTGCAAATTCTTCGAGTTTCGAAGGAAAGTAAGGTGGAGCATCAAATAATCTATGCAACTGCCATGATTGAACCTGCATTGGAAGACGATGCGTATACGGTCGGCGCATTCTCCACGAGCGACGAAAAGACAATTGGCATAAGGCTAAACTGATTTCTGGATGTCCATGGCCTACTTCCCGTACGACTGAGCAAAGGGCCACAAACGGAGATCACTCCATCCACTCCCTAGCTACGGGAGTACGATTGCTTCCTCCAGAGCCCCTTTCAGGTTGCAGCCCGCGTGGCGTATCCTGCCTCCAGCTTGGGGAGACATCACATGCGCTCCACTCTCGATCTCGCCGCTGCGATCGGCCTCGCCATCGGCGGCGCTTTTGGCATGGCGGGCACGTTCGTTGCCAGCGACGCGCTGCGCGAGACGGTCTGGGCCATTGACGGTGTCGGCATCGTCGTCGCGGCGGCGCTGCTCACGATGAAATATCAGCGGCTGGGCAATGACCTCGTCGCGGCCGGCTTCCTGACTTTCCTTGCCGGCGAAAGCCTGCTTCTGGCCGGCAACGCGGCGGGCCTGCAGGCCTCTGTGCCTTCCTATGCCGGCGGCATTGCGCTGTGGGCGGCGGGGCTGGTCATGGTCAGCGCGCAAGCCACATTCGCGCTGTGGGTGCGACTGACGGCGTCCGTCGCCGCTGTGCTGTTCGCCGCCTCGGCCCTCATGATCCTGTGGGGCGCGCCGCTTTTGCCCACCTCGGCGCCGCTGCCGGCGCTCGGCTATCCGTTCCTGGTGCTGACCTTCATCGGCTGGATCTGGACTTTGCTGAAGCCGGAGCGTTGAGCGCGAAGGCGATGGCCGCGCCGCTCGAAATCCGCAACAGCCCGTCGGGAAAGATCCTGCCCGCCGTCGGTCCGTTCCTGCTCGGCGGCATTTTCGGCTTCGGCGCGCTGCAGGGCGTGGCCTCGGGCGCGAACAGCGGGCATGTGCTGTGGATCGCGCTGCTCGGCGCCGCCTGCCTGGGCCTCGGCGCATCAATCGCGCGCGGTGCTTTCGATAGTTCGGTCAAGGTGGTGCTGGACAGCCAAGGCTTCCGCGATGCCCGCGCCGGCGACGTGCTGGTGCCGTGGAACAAGGTGCGGAGCATGCGGCTCGCCTCCGGCGGCAAGGCGCGGCGATGCTCAATTTCGAGCTCACCGAGGAGCCGCCCGACGCAATCCGCTATTCCTCCGCCAACGCCTTCGGGATCATGCCCTTTGGCCGGAACATCGTGCATATGGAAATCTCCTCGCTCGACGTGCGCGGGGAGGAACTGGTGGATGCGGTGAAGACATTCGCGCCGCATGTGGTGAGGCGCTGACTTTCCCTTCTCCCCCTGTGGGAGAAGGTGGCCGCGAAGCGGCCGGATGAGGGGTGTTGGAAGGAATGAGGCATCGGCGATTGGGTACAATGCGCCGCCTGCAACGAACGGCCTCGCCAAGCTGGAACACCCCTCATCCGTCTCGGCGCTACGCGCCGAGCCACCTTCCCCCACAAGGGGGGAAGGGGAGGTCGCGCCTTGCGCCCACCCATGCTCTACTTGCCCCGGGGGACCTCGCCATGATTCGCGCTCTGCTCGCCTTCCTTCTGCTCACCTCGCCGGCTTTAGCCGCCGACATGTCGGTCTTCGTGCGCAACCAGCGTTCGGACGGCGTCGCGGTCGAGCTGTTCAGCCGCGACAGCCAAAAAGTCTGGCCGGGCGACGACAAGGTGTTCCTCATCCGCCCGAAGGCGCGAAAGTCCGTGCCGATCTCCTGCGAGCCGGGCGAGCATATCTGCTGGGGCGCCTGGGTGAACGGCGACGATTCCGTCACCGCCGGCGTCGGCCCCGACAACGACCAGCCCTGCGACACCTGCTGCTTCATCTGCACCGAGCATTCGACCGAGACGGTGGATTTAGCGGAGTAGCGGGGCGTTGAAGCTGCCAATCTCCCCCCAAGAGGGGGAGATGCCCGGCAGGGCAGAGGGGGGCGCGAAGGATCGCGGCGTTTGTTGTTGTCGAAACAAGAAATCTTGGTCAAGGTTTTGATCTCAATTGGGTGGGAAGTCATCGCGAGGCGCCCCCCTCTGGCCTGCCGGCCATCTCCCCCTCCAGGGGGGAGATCGGCCAATCGCCACGGTCTCACCAATTCCCCAAATTCCGTCAGCCATTTTCGCCGCCGCCCCTTGGCATATGCGCCCGCCATGTCATCATCCAACCATCGGCCGTGGGGGCCGATTCGACCTCGGGGGTTCTCATGTCTTCCACCTTCGCGCGCCGCGTTGCCGCCGCGCTTTCGCTTGCCGTCCTCATCGCGCCCGCCGCTCACGCCGGCGACGTCACCTTCCAGATCAAGAACAATCATCCCAACGCCATGCGCGTCGAGCTCTACAGCCAGGACCGCGACTATGTCTGGCCGGGCGAGGGCAAGGATTTCTATCTCGACGACGGCGAGACCAAGCAATTGCCGATCTCGTGCAACGAGGGCGAAAAGATCTGCTACGGCGCCTGGGTCGACGGCGATGAAGAAACCTATTGGGGCGTCGGCCCCAACAACAAGGAAACCTGCGAGGACTGCTGCTACACTTGCAGCGGCGGCCAGACCGAGGAGATCGACCTGGAGGAGTAGCTCTTCTCCTTCTCCCCTTGTGGGAGAAGGTGTATCGGCGCGCAGCGCCGAGACGGATGAGGGGTGCTCCAGCGGAGTGAGACGCCGGATACTTGAGCGGTCACCTACATCGGCCAGTCTTCCGCCATGCCCCACCAACCCGTAACCCCGGCCAAAAGGAATTTCGCTCGGTCGATGCGCCGTGAGTCGACCGACGCGGAGGACCGTCTATGGCAGGAATTGCGCGGTCGTCGTCTCGACAACATCAAATTTAGGCGGCAAGTGCCTATTGGTCGGTTCGTGGCGGATTTCCTTTGCGCCGAGGCCAAGCTCGTCGTTGAGATTGACGGCAGCCAGCATGCGGAATCGCGCCATGACCAGGAACGCGATGCCGAGCTGAAAGTCAGGGGCTTTCGCGTGCTGCGGTTCTGGAACGACGATGTGCTGAAGGATTTGGATGCGGTCTGCGACACCATCATTGCCTATGTGAGGGATGAGAGTCTGCAACCCTGGCGGCAGCGGTGCATCGGCGTTCCTGCCAAGCTGGAGCACCCCTCATCCGTCTCGGCGCTGCGCGCCGAGCCACCACCCGGCCCTTCGCAGGCTCAGGGCGTTCGAAGCTCGAAAAGCCAAGCAATTGGCTTTTCGTCCGCTAACGCGGACCGCTTCTCACCCCACAAGGGGAGAAGGGGAGTTCATTCTTGACGCCCCTCTCACCATCGCCCTAGCCTCGTCTCAACCCAACAGGAGACCCCACCCACATGGCAGGCACGGTCGAAGGCGAGAAGATCGACGTTTCTTTCAGCGGCAAGCGTTGCATCCATTCGCGCAATTGCGTGCTCGGCAACCCGCATGTTTTCGTGCCCAACGCGCCGGGCGAGTGGATCCACCCTGACGCGGCCAGCGTCGAGCGGGTCGTGGCGCTGGCGGAAAACTGTCCGTCGGGCGCCATCACCTACACCCGCAAGGATGGCGGGCCGCAGGAGAGGCCGCCGGTGGTCAACACCGTGCGGTTGCGCGAGAACGGACCGCTGGCCGTGCATGCCGAAATCGTGCTCGGCGAGGAGACCCTCTTCCGCGCCACGCTCTGCCGCTGCGGCCTGTCGCAGAACAAGCCGTTCTGCGACAACAGCCACATCAAGGCCGGCTTCACCGCCACAGGGGAGCCGCCGCTGAAGGAGGCGCAGATGCTGGAAGCGCGGGACGGCCCGCTGACGGTCACCCCCACCGTCAACGGCCCGCTCAAGGTCGAAGGCAATGCGGAGATCGTCACCGGCACCGGGCATACCATCGCGCGGACCACCAAGGTGTTCCTCTGCCGCTGCGGGCATTCGGCCAACAAGCCGTTTTGCGACGGGTCGCATAAAAGAGTGGGGTTCGTGGCATGACAAACGCCGCGCCCGCCTTAGCTTAGGGGGAGGACTCTCAGGAGGAATCCGCCATGCGCACCATGCTCACCCTTGCCTTGCTTGCCGTCGCAATGCCTGCCTTCGCCGCAAACCACGCGGTCGAGATCAAGGACATGAAATTCCACCCGGCCAAGATCAGTGTCGCCGTCGGCGACACCGTGACCTTCACCAACGCCGATTCCAAGACGCACACCGCCACCGCGGATGACGGTTCCTTCGATACCGGCCAACTCGCCAAGGGCAAGCGCGCCAAGGTCAAGATATCGGCCGCCGGCGCGCATCCGTTCCATTGTGCGATCCACAGCTCGATGACGGGCACCGTCACGGCGAAATAGGAAACGCCGGCGCTTGAAAGACTGCTGCGCAGGCCGGCGCGAGGCCCCCCTCTCTGCCCTGCCGGGCATCTCCCCCTCAAGGGGGGAGATTGGCAGCTTGGACGCCGGCGCCCCCTTTGCGACGTTGGCGATTGGCGAAAGCGCCGGCGACATCTGATCTCTCCCCTTGAGGGGGAGATGGCCGGCAGGGCAGAGAGGGGGGCCTCGCGTCGACGTTTCCAATAAACCCCGGCGCCTCTCCCCCTGGCCCACCTCTCCCGCCTTTATCCGCCTGCCGGTATCGGCTAAGGGCTTCGCAACAAAGCCCTCGACCCTGGACCGCCTCGCAGAAATGACCGCCAAGCCTCCCCCTCTCTTCCTCGGCATCGACACCGGCGGCACCTACACCGATGCGGTGCTGTGGTCGGAGGAAGGCGGCCCGAAGGGCAAGGTGCTGGCCAAGGCGAAGTCGCTGACCACGCGCCACGACCTCGCCGTCGGTATTTCCGGAGCGGTCGACGCGGTGCTGGAACAATCCAGGACCGATCCTGCCTCGATCAAACTGGTTTCGATGTCGACGACGCTCGCCACCAACGCGCTGGTCGAGGGCCAAGGCGGGCGCGTGGCGCTGGTGATGATCGGCTTTTCAGAGGCAGACCTCGCCCGCGACGGGCTGAAGACGGCGCTTGGCACCGACCCGGTGGTGTTCTTGCCCGGCGGGCATGACGTGCACGGCAATGCGGCCAAGCTCGATCTTTCCGGACTCGAGGCGGCGCTGCCGGAACTGGGCGGCTCGGTATCGGGCTTTGCCGTCTGCGCCTATTTCGCCACCCGCAATCCGGCGCATGAGCTCGCGGCCCGCGACCTCATCCGCGACAAGACCGGCCTGCCGGTTACCGCCAGCCACGAGCTTTCCGCCAAGCTCGGCGGCCCGCGCCGCGCGCTCACCACTTTGCTCAATGCGCGCCTGATCTCGATGATCGACCGGCTGGTGGCGGCGACCGAAGGCTTTCTTGGCCAACGCGGCATCGCAGCGCCCCTGATGGTGGTGCGCGGCGACGGCGCGCTGGTGTCGGCGGCCTTTGCCCGCCAGCGGCCGATCGAGACCATATTGTCCGGCCCGGCCGCCAGCCTGGTCGGCGCGCGCCACATGACCGGGCTGGACGACGCCATGGTCTCGGATATCGGCGGCACCACCACCGATGTCGCCGTGCTCGATGGCGGCCGGCCGCGGCTTGATCCGGAAGGCGCCACCGTCGGCGGCTTCCGCACCATGGTCGAAGCCGTCGCCATGCGCACCTTCGGCCTTGGCGGCGACTCCGAAGTGGCGCTGGAAGACGGCGCGCTCGACCCGAAAATCCTGCTTGGGCCGCGCCGCCTGGTGCCGCTGGCGCTGTCCGGCATGGTGCATGGCGAGGCCGTCACCGCCGAGCTGGAGCGCCAGCTGCGCGCCCCCAATCCCGGCCGCATGGACGGGCGCTTCGCCCTGCGCACCGGCGTGCCGGACCGGCTCGCCGCCGGCCTCACCGGGCCGGAAGCGAAGCTCTACGAGACGATCGGCGCCGCGCCGCTGGCGCTCGACCGGCTGCTCGCTTCCAACGCGCAGAACGCCACGCTGAACCGGCTGGTCGCGCGCGGGCTGGTGCACATCTCGGGCTTCACGCCATCCGACGCCGCCCATGTGCTGGGAAAACAGGCCAATTGGCACGCCGCCACCGCCCGGCTCGGCGCCGAGCTTTTCGCCCGCCGCCGCGACGGCCGCGGCCAGACGATCGCAGCGACGCCGGAGGAGATTTCGCAGCGCGTGCTCGTCACGCTGACCCGCTGGTCGGCCGAATATATTTTGGAGACCGCCTTCGCCGAGGACGGGCTGGACGGCGCCGCCACGGTGGCGCATGCGCTGGTGCAGCGCGCCGTCGACGGCCATCCTGGCATCGCTCGCTTCACCGTTGCGCTCGACCGCCCGGTCATCGGCCTCGGCGCCTCGGCGCCGCTGCATTATGCCGGCCTGCCGCCGCTGATCGGCAATGGCTGCATCGTGCCGGAAGACACCGATGTCGCCAACGCGCTCGGCGCCGTCGTCGGCCAGGTGCGCGTCTCGGCCGAGGCCCGTGTCAGCCAGCCCAAGGAAGGCCTGTTTAGGCTGGCCTCGGGCCAGACGGTGCGCGATTTCACCGAGGAGGACAAGGCGATCGAGGCAGCGCAAGCCGATGTGCGGGCGCTCGCCGCCGATCGCGCCAAGGACGCGGGCACCGACAGCGCCGAGATTCACGTTTCCACCGAGTTCAAGGTCTCGACCATCGAGGGCCAGCGCATGTTCATCGAGGCGCATGTGGTGGCCGTGGCGTCGGGACGGCCGCGGATTGCGGTCTAGCGCAGCTTTCCCTTCTCCCCTTGTGGGAGAAGGTGTCGCCGAAGGCGACGGATGAGGGGTGCTCCAGGGAAAGTCAGCCTCCGCTGGAACACCCCTCATCCGTCTCGGCGCTTGCGCGCCGATCCACCTTCTCCCACAAGGGGAGAAGGAAAAGGCCGCGCCCCTCTACACCCTAAGCTGAATTGACCCCGCAACCCCAAACATGCCAAACGCCCGGCAAGCCACCTATCTGGAGACGTGCAGATGACCGACCGCATCGAGATCGCCGGGTTGCGGATTGCCCGGGAGCTCCACGACTTCGTCGCCGAGGAGGCGGCAGTCGGCACCGGCATCGACGCGGAAAAATTCTGGACCGGCTTTTCAGCCATCGTCCACGACCTCGCGCCGAAGAACCGCGCGCTGCTCGCCAAGCGCGACGCCATGCAGGAAAAGCTCGACTTCTGGTATCGCGCCAATGGCGCGCCGATCGACATGGAGGCCTACAAGAATTTCCTCAAGGAGATCGGCTATCTGGTGCCGGAAGGGCCGGACTTCAGCGTCAGCACGGAACATGTCGATCCCGAGATTGCGGTCGTTGCCGGGCCGCAGCTCGTGGTGCCGGTGATGAATGCGCGCTATGCGCTCAACGCCGCCAATGCGCGCTGGGGCTCGCTCTATGACGCGCTCTACGGCACCGACGTCATTGCCGAAACCGGCGGCGCCGAGAAGGGGAAGGGCTTCAATCCGGCGCGCGGCGGCAAGGTGATCGCCTGGGCCAAGGATTTCCTCGACCAGTCCGTGCCGCTGACCACCGGCAAATGGGCGGGCGTCAATGGGCTGTCGGTGGCGAATGGCGCGCTGAAAGCAGGCGAGGGCGCCGGCGCCACGACGCTTGCCGATCCGAGGCAGTTCGTCGGCTATCGCGGTGATGCCGCCACGCCGGAAGCGGTGCTTCTGGTCAAGAACGGTCTACATATCGAAATCGTGATCGACCGCGCCAACCAGATCGGCAGGACCGATCCGGCGGGTATCGCCGACGTCCTCCTCGAAGCCGCGTTGACCACCATTCAGGATTGCGAGGATTCGGTCGCCGCCGTGGATGCGCAGGATAAGGTCGTCGTCTATCGCAACTGGCTCGGCCTGATGAAGGGCGACCTCGCGGAAGAGATCGCCAAGGGCGGCAAGACCTTCGTCCGCAAGCTCAACCCGGACCGCACCTACACCTCGCGCGGCGGCGGCACGCTTACGCTGCCCGGCCGCTCGCTGATGCTGGTGCGCAATGTCGGCCACCTGATGACCAATCCCGCGATCATCGACCGCGACGGCAACGAGGTGCCGGAAGGCATCATGGATGCGGCGCTCACCGCGCTGATCGCGCTGCACGATATCGGCCCGAACGGCCGCCGGATGAATTCCCGCGCCGGCTCTATGTATGTGGTGAAGCCGAAGATGCACGGGCCGGAAGAGGTCGCCTTCGCCGTCGAGATCTTTGATCGCGTCGAAGCGCTGCTCGGCATGGCCAGGAACACCATCAAGATGGGCATCATGGACGAGGAGCGGCGCACCACCGTCAACCTCAAGGAAGCGATCCGCGCCGCGAAGGAACGCGTGGTGTTCATCAACACCGGCTTCCTCGACCGCACCGGCGACGAGATCCACACCTCGATGGAAGCCGGCCCGATGATCCGCAAGGGCGACATGAAGCAGGCCGCCTGGATTTCCGCCTATGAGGCCTGGAATGTCGACACCGGCCTGGAATGCGGGCTCGCCGGCCACGCCCAGATCGGCAAAGGCATGTGGGCGATGCCGGATCTGATGGCGGCGATGCTGGTTGAGAAGATCGCCCATCCCAAGGCCGGCGCCAACACTGCCTGGGTGCCGTCGCCGACGGCGGCGACGCTGCACGCCACGCATTACCACAAGGTCGACGTGCACGCCGTGCAGGCGGCGCTGAGGAGCCGGCCGAAGGCGAAGCTCGACGATATCCTGTCGGTGCCGGTAGCAAGGCGGCCGAACTGGACGCCGGACGAGATCCAGCGCGAGCTCGACAACAACGCGCAGGGCATCCTGGGTTACGTCGTGCGCTGGATCGACCAGGGCGTCGGCTGCTCGAAAGTGCCCGATATCAACGATGTCGGCCTGATGGAGGACCGCGCCACGCTGCGCATCTCCTCGCAGCACATCGCCAACTGGCTGCGCCACAAGGTGTGCTCGGAAATCCAGGTGAGGGACTCGCTGCAGCGCATGGCGGCCATCGTGGACCGCCAGAATGTCGGCGACCCGCTCTACCGCCCGATGGCGCCGGACTTCGACAATTCCATCGCCTTCCAGGCCGCCTGCGACCTGGTGTTCAAGGGTACGGTGCAGCCGAACGGCTACACCGAGCCGGTGCTGCATAAGCGGCGACTGGAGCTGAAGGCGCGCGAGCAGTAGCGCGGCGCAAGCGGGCGCCGATCACGTAAACGAGATATCGAGGTGATCGGCGACCGGCCCGCAAGGGCATTGACGATTTTCAATCTACCTACTAGTTGGTAGGCAATTGAAATGAAAGGAACCGTCATGCCTGCACGAATGAACCATGCCCAGTCCTCAAACGGCTGGCTCAAAAGCTACTATTTTCTGCGGTTTGCCGTGTCGGCGGCCTGGGTCGCGATAGCCGTCATCGTCGCGAAGTCGGTTCCGCCGCTCGCCGCCGTAATGCTGGTGGCCTACCCCGCCTGGGACGCGCTCGCGAACTATGTCGACGCGCAGCGCAGTGGCGGCTTGGGCCGCAACAAGTCGCAGCTCCTCAATTTCGCCGTCAGCATCGTCACCGCAATCGCGGTCGCTATCGCGCTTGGCCGCAGCATGAACGCGGTGCTCGCGGTCTATGGGGTCTGGGCGGTCGTCTCCGGCGCGTTTCAGCTTCTCACCGCGGCGCGTCGCTGGAAGAGTAACGGCGCCCAATGGGCGATGATCCTGAGTGGCGCGCAATCAGCGCTAGCCGGCCTCTTTTTTGTCAAGATGGCGGGCGGCGCCGAGGCCATCGGCATCGCCAATGTCGCGCCCTATGCAGCTTTCGGTGCCTTCTACTTCCTCGTGTCCGCCGTGTGGCTGTCGGTCAGCGATATCCTTCGCAAGTCGCCGCCGGTCGCGAGTTGAGGTAGGCATGTCCATGGACAAGCCCTCGAACACCGCCGATGACATACTGGCCGCCGCGCGACGCTTCATCGTCGCCGGCGGCTATAACGGGTTCAGCTACGCCGATATCGCCGACGTGGTCGGTATACGCAAAGCCAGCATCCATCATCATTTCCCGAGCAAGGTCGACTTGGTGCAAACCCTGGTCAGGCGCTACCTCGAGGATGCCGTGACAGGCATGACGGAGCTAGAGCGCAGTGTGCCTGCGCCGCCTCAGTTGCTGCGCACCTATGCCGACTTCTGGGCGCAGTGCATCGAGGATGCGAGCAGGCCGATCTGCGTCTGCGCGCTGCTTGCCAGCGAGCTTCCGGCCCTTCCGCCTGAGGTGGCCGCGGAGGTCCGGGCCTATTTCCGGTTTCTCTCGGGGTGGCTGACCGGCGTTATCGAGCGCGGCGCCGCGCAAGGCACATTGACGATCGCCGCCGCGCCGCACGTGGAGGCGGAAGCCTTCATGGCGACCGTGCACGGGGCGATGATTTCCGCGCGGGCCTATGGCGATGGATCGAGCTTCGCCATGATCCTGGCACCGACGCTGCAGAAGCTGATCCCGGCGCAAGATTGAAGAGGGATGAAAGCCCGATACGCCCGCTTCACGCCGCCTGCGCCATGCGCTCCGCGCTCATCCTATAGGAGATCGCCTCGGCGAGATGGATACGGCCGACGGTTTCGCTGGCGTCGAGGTCGGCCAGCGTGCGCGCCACCTTCAGCACGCGGTGATAGGCCCGCGCCGAAAAGCCGAGCTTTTCGCTGGCGTCCTTGAGCAGCGTCAGCCCGGCGCTATCGGGCTTGGCGATCTCCTCGATGATCGAGGGCGGGCAGTGCGCGTTGGTGGTGGCGCCCGCACCCAATCTTTCCAGCCGCTCGCGCTGCATGGCACGCGCACGTGCCACGCGCTGCGCCACCGAAGCGCTCGTCTCGGCCTTGTCCGGCCGGATCAAGTCGCTTGCCGAGACCGCCGGCACCTCGATCCTGAGGTCGATGCGGTCGAGCAGCGGGCCGGAAATGCGCGCCTGGTACTCGGTGCGGCAGCGGTCGCCGCGCAGGCAGCGATAGCCGGGCTCGCCCGACATGCCGCAGCGGCACGGATTCATCGCCGCCACCAGCTGGATGCGCGCCGGATAGGTGACGCGGTGGTTGGCGCGTGCGATCATGCAGTCGCCGGTTTCCAGCGGCTGGCGCAGCGCATCCAAGGTCTGCGGCGTGAATTCCGGCAACTCGTCGAGGAACAGCACGCCGTGATGGGCGAGCGAGACCTCGCCCGGACGTGCGCGCAGCCCGCCGCCCACCATCGCCGCCATCGAGGCCGAATGATGCGGGGCGCGGAACGGCCGCCGGTCGGTCAGCTTGCCTTCGCCGAGCTCGCCGGCGACGGAAGCGATCATCGACACTTCGAGCAGCTCCTTCGGCGCCAGCGGCGGCAGGATCGAGGGCAGGCGCTGCGCCAGCATCGACTTGCCCGAGCCGGGCGGCCCGACCATGAGAAGGTTGTGGCCGCCGGCGGCAGCCACTTCGACCGCCCGCTTGGCGCTCTCCTGGCCCTTGATGTCGGCGAGATCCGGCAGGTCGCGCGCGGCAAGCTGGATGCCGGCCTCGGGCCGCGACAGCACCTGCGTGCCGCGAAAATGGTTGGCGACGGCAATCAGGCTGCGCGGTGCAAGGATGTCGAAATCCTTGCCTGCCCAGGCCGCCTCCGGGCCGCAGGCGAAGGGACAGATCAAGCCCTTGCTTTCGGCATTGGCGCCGATCGCCGCCGGCAGTGCGCCGGCCACGCCAGCGATGGTGCCGTCGAGCGACAATTCGCCAAGCACCACATAGCCGGCCAGCATATCGCCCGGAATGGCGCCAAGCGCCGCCATCAGGCCGAGCGCGATCGGCAGGTCGTAATGGCTGCCTTCCTTGGGAAGATCGGCCGGCGCGAGGTTCACCGTCACCTTCTTCGACGGCATCGACAGGCCCGAGGCATGCAGCGCCGCCTGCACGCGCTCGCGGCTTTCGGCCACCGCCTTGTCCGGCAGGCCGACGATCTGCATGCCGACCTTACCCGGCCCGACCATCACCTGGACATCGACCGGCAAAGCTTCGATGCCCTGGAAAGCCACCGTGCGAACCCGCGCCACCATTTATCCAAAACCCCCGGCCTCAACGCGCCCGCATCCACCATCGGGCCGCGAGCGCGTACAGTCCAGACAACCATAGATTTTCGAAACACGCAAGAACATTACAGGAACATCTATCCGCGAAGATGATGGATTTCGGCCAAAGCTCCTTCTGGACTAAAAGGCCGAGGCGCGCCCGAGCAGCCGCTATCGCCGCGTGCTCTCGACCTGTTGAACAAGGCGAGCAGTCCCTCCGGCAATCGGGCTGTTGCCGTCTAGGCGGTGATGAAGGCATCGACCGTGCCTGAAAGCGATCGATCGATTGCGATGTGGGGTGGAAGCCACTCCATGACAGGATATCGGAAAGGCCAAGGCATGGCGAGCCGGCGCAAAGAGCCGCTTTCCAGAAAAATCTCATTTACAAGGTCTATGAACCGCCGGCGGTCTCGCTCAACTCGTTTCAAAGTTTGCGAACGAATATAAGCCCGGGGGATTCGTCGCTCCTTCAGCGCTAAGACAGCCTCCGCGATGGATCGAGGGTCGGGTGGAACTGTAAGCGAATATTCGTCATCGAGATAAAGGTCTCGACCACCATGGCTCGGGGTCGTGACAACAGGTAGCCCCGCGAGAAGATACTCTGTGCTGGCGAACATTGGTCCCTCTATTGCAGAGAGACAAATTCCCACGGCTGCACGATTTAGATGCATGTTCACATGAGCCGGCGCCAATCGAACAGGTTTGCCGGTGCTGTCAAACTCATTGATAAACACGTGACCCGGCGCGAGCTCCCTGTGCCGATTTACCCGCGCCCTTTCCGACTCCGTCGTGGATGACCCCACTGAATCACGATAAAAGACAAATGCACAACGCTCGATACCAAGGGACAAGTCGTGGCGTTTCCACGAAGCCAGTTGCGCATTGTATATTGCATCAAATTCTACAGGGATGTCCTCGAGGGGCCTGAATATGTATTCGGAGGTTGTTGAAGTCTTGTTATGCAGGACGGCGGCCTCACCGGACTGATTCAAGAGATCAGCCTCGGCTTGTGTGTTGGATAGGAAGATTAGCGAGTGACGGGGGTTCCCAAGTCTATGCAGAACGGCATAGGTCCGGATCATTTTGACGCTGGAATTGTTTTCGATGGACCAGGTTGGCGAGATGAGAAACCAGGCACGGTGACTGCGTGGAAGGAGAGGCATGTGACTTGCCAATCCAAGGGGCGTACCGGACATTCCCGAATAGGATATGAACGGATCGTCCGACAGCAAACTTGCCTGAAGAGCAGGTTGCGACTTCGCGGAAGAGTACCACTCTTTCCGGAGATAGCGGCGATGACGCAACATTGCTCCGACAATCTCGGATACGGTAGGAGGCCGATATCCGTGCTGCAGAGTCAACATGCGGCAATTACGCGGCCGACTTCAGCCGCTTCCCTTCCACGCAGTCCCAAAACAAGCTCGCGATATCCGCGCCGCCAAAGCGCTGCACTTCGCGCACGCCGGTCGGCGAGGTCACGTTTATCTCGGTCATGTAGTCGCCTATCACGTCGATGCCGACCAGGATGAAGCCGCGTTCCCTGAGCGCCGGTCCGATGCGGGCGCAGATCTCGCGCTCGCGCTCGGTCAGCTCGGTCTTCTCGGCGCGGCCGCCGACATGCATGTTGGAGCGGGAATCGTGCTCGGCCGGCACGCGGTTGATGGCGCCGACAGGCTCGCCGTCGATCAGGATGATGCGCTTGTCGCCCTTGCGCACGTCCTTGAGATAACGCTGCACGATATAGGGCTCGCGGAACAGTTGGCCGAACATTTCGAGCAGCGAGGCGAGATTGCGGTCGGCCTCGTGCAGATGAAAGATGCCGGCGCCGCCATTGCCGTAGAGCGGCTTGACGATGATGTCGCCGAACTCCTTGCGGAAGGCCGCCACTTCCTGGGGATCCTTGGTGATCAGCGTTTCCGGCATCAGGTCCGGGAATTCGGTGACGAAGATCTTCTCCGGGCTGTTGCGCACCCAGGCTGGGTCGTTGACCACCAGCGTCTTCGGATGGATGCGCTCCAATATGTGCGTGGTGGTGATGTAGTTCATGTCGAAGGGCGGGTCTTGCCTGAGCAGCACGACGTCCATCTCGGAGAGGTCGGTGCGCACCTTCTCGCCCAGCGCGTAATGGTTGCCCTTCTCGTCGCGCACCTGCATCTCCTCGACGCGCGCGAACACTTTGCCGCCCACCATCGACAGCCGGTCGGGCGTGTAGTGGAAAAGCTTGTGGCCGCGCCGCTGCGCCTCCAGCGACAGCGCGAAGGTCGTGTCGCCGGCGATCGACACGGTGGAGACATGGTCCATCTGGACGGCGATCTTCAACGGCATTTGCGGTCTCCGGGGAACTCAGACGCCCGATATAGGGAAATCGGCGGCGCCTGCCAATCGTGCTCGCTTGGTGCAGAGGTTCAGCGGTCGAAGACCAGCCTGGAGTAGCCGAGGAAGGACAGCGCCATCGCGACGATCGAGGCAAAGGCCAGCGCCGCCAGTGGCGGCAGGGCAGGCAGCGCGAAGAGCAGAGCGCAGTAGACTAGGTAATTGACGATGCTGGTGGCGATGCCGACGCTGCCATAACGCACGCCTTCCTGCGCGATGCCCCGGCTCGACGGCGCGAAGGTCAGATGGCGATTGATCTGCCAGGTGACGCAGAGCGCGAAGCCGATCGACAGCAGGCGCGCCGCCATCGGGCCGAGCGGCGTGGCGGCAAGCAGCAGCCAGAGCGCCGCGGCGTCGGCGACGAAGCCGATGCCGCCGGCAAGGGCGAAGCGGACGAGGCGATCCACTATGCCGCCCGCGAGGCCTTGCCCGGTTCGCCCTTGGGCGAGGCCTGCCCGGATATCCCGCGCTCGGCGCGGCCGGAGGAAATCGACAGATAGAAGATGCGCTTCTGCTCGGCCCGGCCGCGCGAGACGGAATCGAGGATCAGCCCGGTCATCATCGACAGCATGGCCAACAGCAGCATGCCGATCGACAGCACCCAGGTCGGCATGCGCGGCACCAGCCCCGTCTGCGCGAACTCGACCAGCACCGGGATCATCAGGCCGATGCTGGCCGCCAGGAAGAACAGCGCGAACGTGCCGAAGAAGCGCAACGGCTGCGTCTCCTTCACCAGCATGGCGAACATCCACAGTATCCTGGCGCCGTCGCGGAAGGTCGACAGCTTCGACGACGAGCCTTCCGGACGGCGGCCGTAATCGAGCGCCATCTCGCTCACCGGCAGCTTGAGCTGCGAGGCATGCACCGACATCTCGGTCTCGATCTCGAAGCCGCCGGAAACGGCCGGAAAGCTTTTGACGAAGCGGCGCGAAAAGACCCGGTAGCCGGAGAAGATATCGGTGAAGTCGGTCCCGAACAGACCCTTGTAGAGGCGGTTGAAGAGGCGGTTGCCGAAAGCGTGGCCGTTGCGGCCGGCATCGTCGCTCACGCCGCGCCTGGTGCCTACCACCATGTCGGAGCGCTCGGTCTGCAGGACGTTGATCAGCTGCGGCGCATCCTCCGGCGCATAGGTGCCGTCGCCGTCGGCCATCACATAGATATCCGCGTCGATGTCGGCGAACATGCGCCGCACCACATTGCCCTTGCCCTGCCGCGGCTCGCGCACGACGGTGGCGCCGGCGGCTCGGGCTTTCAGCGCCGTGAGGTCTTTGGAATTGTTGTCGTAAACATAGATCGCGGCCGAAGGCAGCGTCTCGCGGAAGCGCCGCACGACGTCGCCGATCGTCAGCTCCTCGTTGTAGCAAGGCAGGAGCACGGCGATGACCGGCTCGTGGCGGACTGCATGCGGCATGTCTGTCTCCGGACGCCCGATCCAGCCTCCGGCCGTGCTCATGCCGGCCCTGTCGAGCCGTTTTACTATTTATTGAAGCCGTTAAGGCTAGGTTTAAAACCGATCCTCTCCCTTCAAAGGCCACCGCAATGGGCACAGCCGAGACCGGCGCCGCCGCCTGGAAGTCCGATCTGGCGCTGGCGCTGCTTGCCGCCCTGCACGCATTCGCTATCAATGCATGGGCCGGCTTTGGCCAACTGACCGATGCCGGCGGCGACAACGACAATCTGCTGCGCCTCGTCGAGGTCCGCGACCTGCTCGCCGGCCAGGGCTGGTTCGACCTGCACCAATACCGGATGGGGCTGGAAGACGGCTTCGTCATGCACTGGTCGCGGCTGGTCGACGCGCCGATCGCCGCCATCGCATTTGCGGCCTCGGCGCTCACCGGCAGCAGGCCGCTCGGCGAGGACGTGGCGCAGGTGATCTGGCCGGCGCTGCTCTTCTGGTCGACCTTGTTCTTCACCGCCCGCGCGGCGCGCAGCTTCGGCGGTGGCGGCGCGGTGCTGCCCGCCATCCTGATCGGCGCCGCCGGCTATTATTTCATCGGCATCTACGACCCCGGCGCGCTCGACCACCACAACGCCCAGCTGACGCTCACCATGGCGAGCCTCGCTTTGCTGCTCGAGGCGCCCTCCCGACGCTGGGCCGCGTTGTTGTCCGGTCTCTGCGCCGCGCTGACGCTCGCCGTCGGCATGGAAACCGTGCCCTATGTCGCCACCATCGGCGTGTGCGTGGCGCTGCTGTTCGTCGCCGATCCAGGCGGCGAACGGGCGATCGCCCGGAATTTCGGCCTTGGCTTTGCCGGTGTCGCGGCGCTTGTCTTCGCCGTCACCGTTCCGCCTTCCGCATGGGGCGTGGCGCAGTGCGACGCCTTCTCGGTCGCGCAGTTTGTCATCGCGGCCATTGCCGGCGCGGGGCTTGCCGCTATCGCCTCCGTCGAGCCCGCCGCCGGCAGCTGGCCGCGCAGGCTGGGGTCGCTTGCGCTTCTGGGGGTCGTGCTCGGCGTGGTCGTGGCGGTGCTGTTCCCGCAATGCCTCTCCGCGCCTTATGCCTCCCTCGATCCGCGCCTCAAGGACCTGTGGCTCGACCATATCGACGAGGCCCAGTCGCTGTTTGCGCTGCTTGTCCGCGATCCGGCGCGCGTGGCGGCGCGTTACGCGACGCCGCTGGTCGCGATCGTCCTGATGGCACGGCACTTGCGCCGCGGCGGCTGGCGGCGGCAGGACAGTCTCGTTGCGGCACTGCTCGTCGTCGCCTTCGCGGTCGGCGCGTGGCAGGTGCGCGGCACCACCTTCTCGATCGCCTTTGCCGTCGTTCCGTTGTCGGCCTGGATCGAAAAATGGCGGGCGCGGGCCGAAGCCAGCTCCTCGCTCGGCGTGGCGCTGCGCCTTGCGGCCGTCTGGCTGGTCTCGATCAACCCGGTCTGGACGGGCGTCGCCGCGGCCGCCTCGGTGGCGTTCGAGAAAGGCAAGGCCGTCGCGGACGGCGGCGCCTCGGACAGGACTTGCCAGAAGAAGGCCAGTTTTGCGCCGCTCGGCGGCATGGCCGATACCACCGTGCTGACGATCTCCAATCTCGGAGCGCCAGTCCTCGCTTATAGCGGCCATCGCGTTTTCGCCGGCCCCTATCACCGCAACGTCGCCGGCAATCTCCTGGCGCTGGACGCCTTTCTCGGCTCGGCCGATGACGCGCGGGCAATCGTCGAGGCGCATCGCGTCGGCCTCGTCGCCATCTGCCCCGGCAATGTCGAGACCCTGATCCTGACCCGGAAGGCGCCGCAGGGTTTCCTTGCCGGACTGCTGCGCGGCTCCGTGCCGGACTGGCTCGAGCCGATCGGCGAGAAAGGCAGCCCGATCGAGCTCTATCGCTTAAAGCAAGCTGGCTAAAGCAATTCCCGAAGGTGCGAAACGGCGTTTGCTGCGCAATTGCATTCCAGAAGAGACCGTTCGATACTTATATTAGCAACTATGCATAAACGAATATTGGAGGTTGGGCTGCCATTTCTTGTCCAAAGCTGAGCCGGCGACGTGCCAAGCAGCTTCTGGACGATGGAAAAATCGATTTTCCGATACTTTTCCTAAACGCTTTGCTGCCACTCTGGCCATAAATACCGACATCAGAACAGAGGCATGATGCAAACGACGTTTGGCACCGGCCAGCCAGGCAAGGAAAATACGGATCTGGCCTTCACGGATTCGTTGACCGGGCTCGGCAACCATCGTCGCTTCTTCGACAAGGTCGATCGCCTGATCAGCGACCGCGCCGACGACCCCGCGCCCTTTACCGTCGGCATCCTCGACCTCGACGGCTTCAAGCCGATCAACGACCTGTTCGGCCACAAGGCCGGCGACGACATCCTGATCCAGGTGGCGATGCGGCTGCGCGCTTCGATGGACGGCTATTCCACGGTCTGCCGCATCGGCGCCGACGAGTTCGCCTACCTCTATCCGATGGTGTTCTCGGAGGAGCAGGCGGCCGAGACGTCGCGCATGCTGATCGAGATATTGTCGGCACCCTATGATGTCGGCGAGCGCACCGCAAGGCTTTCGGCCTCGGTCGGCTGCTCGCTGTTCTATTCCGGCGACGAGACCACCGAGATCCTTCTCAACAAGGCCGAGACTGCGCTCTATCACGCCAAGCGTTCGGGCCGCGGCCGCGTCGTCGTCTACACCCGCGAGATGGAAGAGGCGGCCAAGCGCGTCACCCGCATCGAGCAGGCGCTGCGGCGCGCCGTCTCGGCCGGCGAGGTCGAACCGCATTTCCAGCCGATCGTCGATTTGAGCAGCCGCCGCACGATCGGCTTCGAGACGCTGGCGCGCTGGACCGACCGCGACCTCGGCGTCGTGCCGCCATCCGTCTTCATCCCGATCGCCGAGGAACGCGGCATTATCGGCCCGCTGTCGCAGCTGGTGCTGCGCAAGGCGGCCGAGGCGGCGCGCAGCTGGCCGAAGGAGCTGTTCTTGTCCTTCAACCTGTCGCCCTCGCAGCTCGTCGACCAGAACACCGGCCTGCATATCCTGGCCATCCTCGACCGCACCGGCTTCGATCCACGCCGGCTGGAGATCGAGATCACCGAGACTGGCCTGATGAACGATCCGGCCTCGGCCGAGAAGATCGTCGAGGACCTGCGCCGCGTCGGCATCCGCGTCTCGCTCGACGATTTCGGCACCGGCCAGTCGTCGCTCGGCCGCCTGCGCGAGTTCCATTTCGACAAGCTCAAGATCGACCGCGCCTTCGTCTCCTCCATCCTCGACGACCGGCCGTCGGAGCACATCATCCGCGCCATCCTCGCAATGTGCGAAGGGCTCGGCATGGATGTCGTCGCCGAAGGCATCGAGGACGAAGCGCAGGCCGACCGCCTCGTCCAGTTCGGCTGCGCCGGCGGGCAGGGCTATCTGTTCGGCAAGCCGGCCGATGCCGACGCCACGCTCGGCTATCTGCGCGATTCCTATCGCGGCGCGCTGCACGCCAAGGCGATCTGACAAGGTCTGTTGGTATCAGGCGAGGCCGGTTTGCAAATGGCGGTCTCCTGCGCTTCCGGTGCTCACGTACTTTAAGTACGCCCCGCTCGGGTTCTCGGAACCCATTTTCGATTCGGCCTGACCTGTATCTCAACAAACCTTGAGCTGCTTCCGGGAGGCGGAGGTGCAGACCTCATTTGTCGGACATAAGCTACCGAAACCGCCATTTCGTCCTTGCTCCCGGGCCCGGCGTGGCTAGGATGCGCGCCGGCAAACGGGAGAACGGATCATGATGCCATCGGCGCGTTTCGCCGACCTCGACGGCGCCTCGGTGCTGATCACCGGCGGCGGTTCCGGCATTGGTGCTGCGCTCACCGAAGGCTTTATGCGGCAGGGCGCCAAAGTCGCTTTCATCGACATCGCCGACAAGCCAAGCACCGCCCTTGCCGACCGGCTGGAGAAGGAGCTCGGCCGCCGCCCGCTCTACCTCAGCGCCGACCTGCGCGACGTCGACGCGCTGCGCGCCGCCGCCGCGAAGGCGGCCAAGGCGCATGGCGACGTCACGGTGCTGGTCAACAATGCCGCGCTCGACGAGCGTCACGCAGTGGAAGACGTCACCGTCGAATTCTGGGACAACAACCTTGCGATCAACCTGCGCCCGCATTTCTTCACCGCCCAGGCCGTGGCGCCCGGCATGAAGCGCGCCGGCGGCGGCTCGATCATCAACTTCACCTCCACCTCCTATCTGATCAACCACCCCGATATGCCGGCCTACACCGCGGCCAAGGCGGGCATCCTCGGCCTGACCAAGGGCCTCGCCGGCAAGCTCGGCGCCGACCGAATCCGCGTCAACGCGGTGGCGCCAGGCTGGGTCATCACCGAACGGCAACGCAAGCTCTGGGTCACTGACGAGGCGCTCGCCGCCCATGTCGCCAAGCAGTGCATCAAGGATGTCATGCAGCCCGACGACATGGTCGGCACGGTGCTGTTCCTGGCGTCGGACGCCTCGCGCATGCTGACAGCCCAGATGCTGATCGTCGATGGAGGCTTCCTGTGAGCCCGGCACCAGCGGTCGCTGCGCTCGACTGGGGCACGACCAGGCTCAGGGCCTGGCTGCTCGACGGCTCGGGCAAGGTGCTTGCCGAGCGGCGCGGCGATGACGGGTTGATCACCGCCCGCGAAAAGGGCTTTTCGAACGTGTTGGAAGGCCATCTTGCCGCGATGGGCGCGCCGGAGGCGCTGCCTGTCATCATCTGCGGCATGGCCGGTTCGCGGCAGGGCTGGATCGAGGCGCCTTACGTCACCGTGCCGGCGCCGATCGGCGCGATCTTGCGCGGCGCCGCCCGCATCGCGGGCTCGGGCCGCGACATCCGCATCGTCCCCGGCCTCGCCCAGCGGCTGGCCGACGCGCCCGATGTGATGCGCGGCGAGGAAACCCAGCTTGCCGGCGCCGGTTTGCCGGCAAAGGGACGCCACCTCGTCTGCATGCCCGGCACGCATTCGAAATGGGTCGCGGTCGCGGACGGCGCGGTCACGGGCTTCGGCACCTGGCCGACCGGCGAATTATTCTCCGTGCTGGCAACGCACTCGATCCTGAAACACTCGCTGGGCGAACATCCCGCTCCGGTTGCCGCGGGCAGCCCGTTCTTCCGGCAATGGTGCGAGCGGGCTTTGAGCGAAGGCGGCGACGTCACCTCGAAACTGTTTGCCATCCGCGCCGCCGGGCTTCTGCAGGATCTGCAGCCCAATGATGCGGCGGCCTGCCTGTCCGGCCTACTGATCGGCGGCGAGATCGCCTCGGCAAGGCGCCGCTATGGCGCCAGCGATGCGCCGGTGGCGCTGATCGCCTCCGGCGCGCTGGCCGAGCTTTATGGCACAGTGCTGGGCCTAGCCGGCCTTGCCTTTCGCAGCGTGGACGCTGATGAAGCGGTGCGCGCCGGCCTCGTCGAAGCCGCGCGCGAGAACGGCATGATTGGAGGCGCTTCATGAGCCAGACCGCACCCTTCCCGAAGCTCAAGCGCGGGCTTGTCGCCATCCTGCGCGGGCTGAAGCCGTCCGAGGCGGTGGCGATCGGCCGGGCGGTCCACGACGCCGGCATCGAGGCGATCGAAGTGCCGCTCAATTCGCCGGAGCCGTTCCTCTCCATCGCCGATCTGGTCAAGGCGCTGCCGAAAAGTGCGCTGATCGGCGCCGGCACGGTGCTGACGGCGACGGACGTCGATGCCTTGCACAAGGCCGGCGGCAAGTTGCTGGTCAGCCCCAACATCGATGCCGAGGTCATGGGCCGTGCCATGCAATACGGCATGGTGACGATGCCGGGCGTGTTTACGCCGACCGAAGCCTTCCAGGCGATCCGCCTCGGCGCCTCGGCGCTGAAATTCTTCCCGGCAAGCGTGCTTGGATCGAGCGGCATCGCGGCGATCCGCGCCGTGCTGCCGGCAACGACGCTTGTCGGCGCCGTCGGCGGCGTTTCCGACAAGGATTTCGCCGGCTACAAAGCGGTCGGCGTCAGTGTCTTCGGGCTGGGATCGAGCCTCTACAAGCCGGGCGCGAGCGTCGAGGACGTGGCGCAGCGCGCCCGCGCCGCGATCGCCGCCTGGGATGAAGCTTTCGGAGTGGCGTGATGAATGGCGTTTCGGTTTTTTCCGACCATATCTGCGAGCTCGGCGAGGGCCCGAGCTACGATCCCGCCACCGACACGCTGTTCTGGTTCGACATCGTCAACGGCAAGCTTCTGGAAAAGCCGCTCGCCGGCGCGCTGAAAGTGCATGATCTAGGCGTCATGGCCAGCGCCATCGCGGTCATCGACGCCGACCGGCAGCTCATTGCCACCGAAGTCGGTCTGCAAGTCCGGGACGTCAAGACCGGCAAGCTGACGCTGCACACGCCGATCGAGGCCGACAATCTGCTGACGCGCTCCAACGATTCGCGCGTTCATCCCTGCGGCGCCTTGTGGACCGGCACGATGGGCAAGGACGAGCAGAAGGGCGCCGGGTCGATCTACTGGTTCTTCAAGGGCGAATTGCGCCGGCTGTTTTCGGGCATCACAGTCTCGAATTCCATCTGCTTCTCGGAGGACGGCAAAATCGCCTACTACACCGACACCGCGACCGGGCTTCTGATGCGCGTTGCCTGCGATCCGGCGACCGGCCTGCCGGCCGGCGAAGTGAAAGTGTTCGTCGATCATCGCTCCTCGAAAGGCTATGTCGACGGTTCGGTCGTCGACCGCGACGGCGTGCTGTGGAATGCCGTCTGGGGCGGTAAGGCGGTGAAGGCCTATGCGCCAGACGGCACGCTGCTGCGCGAGATCGCCATGCCGGTGACGCAGGCTTCCTGCCCCGCTTTTGTCGGTTCAAAGGCCGATCGGCTGGCGGTGACCTCCGCCTGGAAAGGCAAGGACGAGAAGCAGCGCGCTCTCGACCCGCAGGCCGGCATGACCTTCCTGCTCGACATTCCAGTCAAGGGGCGCTTCGAGCCGCGCGTGCTGATCGCATAATTTCTCGACACAGGGGTTTTGAAAGCGTTCCTGGTTGTCGGCAGGCAAGGTTTTACCGTTCATTCCATGAAATCAGCGCAAACCCTGGAGATTGGCCGAAGCCTCTCAAACTCGTCATTCCAGGGCGAAGCAGCCGCGAAGCGGCGTCGCGCAGACCCTGGAATCCATTCCGTGACCTGAGCTGTGGAGTGCAGCGGAGCAGAATTCTGCACCGTGAGCGGCGCTTCGACGTAACGGAATGGATCCTCGGGTCTGCGCGCGTCGCTTCGCTCCTTGCTCCGCCCGTGGATGACGATCGTGATGGGGGTTTCGGCTAATCTCCAAGGCCGCTCCCCAAGGCAAACATAGCCCGCGGTCAAATCCGTGCTGGGGTATTGGGAGCAATCTTCGCCGGAGTGTTCCATCCGGAATTGCATCAAGACAAGAGATGCGGCGGCCGGCTTACTGTCGCGCAATCGCCTCGGTTCGGTCGGTTTCCCGCAAGCCGGCCACTTCGGGCATGCGATGGTACGCGCCTGATTTCCCGGAGCTTTCGATGCCGCAGCCGACCTTGATCCTTGTCTACGAACCGGAAAAGGCCTGTTTCGACCGGCTGGTCGCCCAGGGTTATCCAGCGGAGCGCGCCATCGAGATCTCGTCCTATCTGGCGCAGTCGACCGACCTTGCGCCGGAATTCAACCAGCTTGCCGAGGCTTGCGAAAGGCGCGGCCTCGCCTTCAAGCCTGTCGAGCTCGACGACGCGGCGCCGGTTCTGGCGGAGGCCGATCCGGCAACGACGCTGGTCTGGACGCTCACCGACGGTATCGCCTACTTCCGTGGCGGCGCAGCACCTGCGCTGGCGCGGCTAAAGGGGCTGCGCACCATCGGCGCCGACGATTCGCTGTTCGCGCTCTGCCAGGACAAGCTGCGTTCCGGCGCCGTGCTCGGCGCGCTCGGCCTGCCGGCGCCGCAGGCCGGCCTTGCGCGCAACGGCACATGGCTGGTCGAGCCACCGGCCTCGCCCAAGGGCTGGTTCGTGAAACCCAACCGGCTCGGCGCCAAGATCGGCATTTGGCCGGATTCGCGCACCGCCGATCTCGGCCATGCGCTGGAGCTTAGCCGGCGTATTTTTTCGCATTACCGCGACGATGTCGTCGTCCAGCCCTATGTCGCCGGCCGCAACGTGCGGGCGAGCTTCCTCGGACTCAAACAGGAAACCGGCACGGACGCGCTCGGCATCGTTTTTGTCGATTCCGGCGGCGATTTCCAGACCATGGCCGATTCGATGGCGCTCTATGGCGGGACCGGCCAGGCGGCGAAGGATGCCGGCACCTATGCCGAGCCGGAGCTCGAGGCCGTCGGCGCGAGTCAGCCGGAGGCGGACCGAAAAATCCACGCTATCGCGCAGAAACTGATAAGCGGTCTCGGGCTGCGGGATGTCTTTTCCGTCGATTTCAGGGTCGAGGCTGACGACACCGTGCACCTCATCGAGTTCGAAGTCTGCCCCGGCCTGCCTTGCTTCGATTTCCGCGACTATTGCCGCAAGCAGTGGGGCCTGAGCCTCGCGGACGCTATGGCGGAGACGGCTGGCAACCGGCTCTTGGGTTAACAGGTCGACGTTATGACATTCACGATTGGCTGAGCCCTAACGACTTCGTCATTCCAAGGCGGAGCAAGGAGCGAAGCGACGCGCGCAGACCCTGGAATCCATGCCGCTACCTTGGCCACGGAGTGCAGCGGAGCAGAATTCTGGACGGTAGCGGCGCGTTGAAGTCACGGCCTGGATCCTCGGGTCTGCGCTGCGTCGCTACGCTCCTTGCTCCGCCCGTGGATGACGACAGATGGGCGTTTCGGCCAATCTCCAATGTATGCCGCGCAGCAACACCCGATCTGCCTGTTCGACGAACTAGACGCCCTCGACCAGCACGATCTCGCCATCGGCGACTTTCTGGCGGATGGCGGCGGCGCGCTGGTATTCCGGCGAGTGGTAGCAGTCATGCGCCACGGCCAGCGATTCGAACTCGATGATGACGTTGCGGGCGCGCCCCGGCCCTTCGGCTTTTTCGTGCTCGCCGCCGCGCGCCAGGAACTTCGCGCCGAAGCGGTCGAAGGCGAGCTTCGCGGCGGCGACATAGTCCTTGTAGCCCTCGGCGTCGCGCACATCGACACGGGCGATCCAATATCCCTTCGGATTCTTTTTCTCCTGTTGTTTTTCGCGAAAGAGGGCCGGTCCTCAGGCGGATTGCATTTCGGCGAGTATCGCCTCGGCCGCAGCGCGCCGGTCCGGCGCGGCGACGATCGGCCGGCCGACGACAAGGTGGCTGGAGCCGTTGCGGATCGCCTGCGCCGGCGTCACCACGCGTTTCTGGTCGCCATGGGCGCTGCCCGCCGGCCGGATGCCCGGCGTCACCACCGCCAGGTCGGGTCCGACGATGCGGCGCACCGCCTCGGCCTCCTCAGCCGAGCAGACGATGCCGCCCATGCCGGCATGCAGCGCCTGTTCGGAGCGCCGGAGCACCAGCGTGTGTGGGTCGTATTCATAGCCGGCGTCGATAACGTCCTGCTCGTCCATCGAGGTCAGCACCGTCACGCCAAGCAGGCAGAGCTCGCTGCCCCTGGCCGCCTCGACAGCCGCTCTCATGGTTTTTGGATAGGCATGCAGCGTCAGCATCGTTATGCCCATCTTGACGATGTTCTCGACGCCCTTGGCGACGGTGTTGTCGATGTCGAGCAGCTTCATGTCGAGAAACACCTTCGTGCCGCCGCTGGCGAGCTCCCGCGCGAAGTCCAATCCGCCGGCGAAGGCGAGCTGGTAGCCGATCTTGTAGAAGGAAACGGCGCCTTCGAGCTCGCGCACCGCCTTCTCGGCCTCTTTCAGCGTCGGCAGGTCCAGCCCAACGATCAGCCTGTCCCGCATAGTGTCGGCCTCCGCGAAATTGATCACGCCTCGATCCGGGTGGACAGCATGCGCGAGGTTTCGATCAGTGTGCGGCATAGGCGCTCCATCGATTGCTGTAGTCTGGCGTCCCTGAATTGTCCGTCCTCGGCGAAGGCTTCGCCGGCCTCGGAGACCGAGCATTCGGGCGTGATCACCTCCATCTGGCAGCGCACCAGCACCGCGCGCAGATGGTTGATGCAACGTATGCCGGCGAACTTGCCCCCTGAGGACGAACAGAGCCCGACAGGCTTGCCGGCAAGCGGCCTAAAGGTATGGCTGCCCTCGCGCCGTACCCGGCTCACCCAGTCGATCGAGTTCTTGAGCAATGGAGGGATCGAGCCGTTATATTCGGGCGTCGCGATCAGCAGCCCGTCATGCGCGGCGATCTGCCGGCCGAGCTTGATGGCGTTTTCGGGGATGCCTTTTTCCTTTTCCAGGTCCTCGTCCATGATCGGCAGCGGGTAGTCGCCGAGCGAGATGCGCGTCACCTCCGCGCCCTGCATGGCCAGTTCCTTCTGCACTACGTCGGCGGTCCGGCCGCTGAAGGCGCCGGTCCGGACCGAGCCGGCGAAGACGAGGATTCTTGGGATCACTGCCATTGGCCACCCTTGTTCGGGGACAGGTACAGCCAAGGAGCATTCAAATCAACGAGGGGTGGCAGAAAACGTTCGAGGATTGGTCGCCACCCACCAACTTCGTCATCCACGGGCGAAGCAGCCGCGAAGCGGCGTCGCGAAGACTCGAGGATCCATTCCCTTACCCCAATCGCCGAGCGCAGCGGAGCAGAATTCTGGATCGTCGCAACGCTTCGAAGTCACGGAATGGATCCTCGGGTCTGCGCCGCGTCGTTTCGCTCCTTGCTCCGCCCGTGGATGACGAAGCGAGGGGCGTTTCGGCCAGTCGCCAGCACGCTGCCGCCACTGGCGATGCCCGAAACACTTTCGCAAGTGGAACTAATGCGCCGCGCGCCGGTATATCCACAGCTGCGTCGGCGGGATGTTGCGGAAGATGAAATCGAAATGCTCGACCGTGTAGTCGCCGCGCCCGGCTGGGATCGGCGACAGCGGGCCATAGGTCAGTTGCACGATCGGCCGTCCGGCCGGAATGCGGTCGAGCAGGCTTTCGATATAGGCGATGCGCTGGGCAACGGGGAAATTGAGCAGCGGCACGCCGGAGACGACCGAATCGAACACCATGTCGCGCTTGTCGCCGAGCGTGGCATTGAGATTGAAAGCGTCGCCCTCGATGACGTTGACGCCGGGATAGAGCCCGCGCAGATGGCGCACGAAGTCGGTCGAATATTCGACCGCGTAGAGGTTTTCGGGCTTCACGCCCTGGGCCAGGATGGCGCGGGTGATGACACCGGTGCCGGGCCCGACCTCGAGCACCGGCAGGCCCGATCCCGGATTGACGATCGACGCCATCTTGCGGGCGGTGATGGAACTGGTGGGAACGATCGAGCCGACCGTTTTCGGCTTGTCGATCCAGCCTTTGAAGAACTTCAGCTCGTCGTCGAATTTTTCGGCCAGCGCTTTGCGCAACCCGGGACTACGTGCCATCACGAGCTCTCCTCAATGCTCAGCCTCCCGCCCCGCTACTTAGCAGGTGGGTGGGACAAGGCAAGGCTTCAAGCTGGCATAAGGTGTTGATGACGCTTGGGCACCGGATCGCCCCCGATGCCGTGCGAAATGCGCGCCTGCGGCAATCAGTTTTCGCCGAACGACTCGAAGAAGTCCTTCATGCGCGCGAAAAAGCCGCTCGATTGGGGCGAATTGTCCTTCGAGGAGATCTGCTCGAACTCTTCCAGCAATTCGCGCTGGCGGCGCGTCAGGTTCTGCGGCGTCTCGACCGCCGTCTGGATGTAGAGGTCGCCGACATTGGGCTGGCGCAGCACCGGCATGCCCTTGCCCTTCAAGCGGAACTGGCGGCCGTTCTGCGTGCCTTCCGTCACCTTGACCTTGGTCTGGGTGCCATCGAGCGTGGTGACCTCGAAGGAGCCGCCGAGGGCTGCCGTCGTCATCGAGATCGGCACCTTGCAATAGAGATCGGCGCCGTCGCGCTGGAAGAATTCGTGCGGCTTGACCGCCAGGAAGATGTAGAGGTCGCCGGGCGGTCCGCCGCGCAGGCCGGCCTCGCCCTCATTGGCCAGCCGGATGCGGGTGCCGTCCTCGATGCCGGCCGGGATGTTGACCGACAGCGAGCGTTCCTCGGTGACGCGGCCCTGGCCGGCGCATTTCGGGCAGGGGTCCTTGATCGTCTGGCCGCGACCCTGGCATTGCGGGCAGGTGCGCTCGATCGAGAAGAAGCCTTGCGTGGCGCGCACCTTGCCGTGGCCGTGGCACATGGAGCAGGTCACCGGCTGCGTGCCGGGCTTGGCGCCGCTGCCGGAGCATTCCGAGCAGGAGATCGAGGCCGGCACGCGGATCTGCGCCGTCTTGCCGGAAAAGGCTTCTTCCAGCGTGATTTCCATGTTGTAGCGCAGGTCGGCGCCACGCTCGCGGCCGCCCGACGAACGGCGCTGGCGGCCGCCCATCATATCGCCGAAAATATCCTCGAAGATGTCGGCGAAGCCGCCGGCGCCGAAACCGTGCGCTGCGCCGTTCATACCGCCCTCGAAGGCGGCGTGGCCGAAACGGTCATAGGCGGCGCGCTTCTGCGGGTCCTTCAGCGTCTCGTAGGCTTCGTTGATCTCCTTGAACTTGTGCTCGCAGGCGTGGTCGCCGGGGTTGCGGTCGGGATGGAACTGCATGGCGAGCTTGCGGAAAGCGCTCTTGAGTTCCTTGTCGTCGGCGCCTTTTTGCACGCCCAGCGTTTCGTAGAAATCAGCTTTCATTTTTTCCCGCTGTCCGGATGCTCAATGTCTTCAAGCATTGTTGGCGACGTTTGCCGGCACGTTCTTGGATTTAGGAGCGATGTTTCCCGGATGCTAGTACTAAGCCGGGCCGCTCCGGGTTTTTCTGTCACTTTTTCGACTGGGGTTGCAAAAAAGCCCGGCCTTCCGCCGGGCTTTTCGCATGATCCGCCGTCAGCCGGCTCAGGCCGACTTCTTCTTCTCGTCGTCTTCGTCGATTTCCTCGAAGTCGGCATCAACCACGTCCGAATCCTTGGCGGCGTCCGCCTTGGCGTCGGCTTCGGCCGCTTCCTTCTGCGAGGCCTCATACATGGCCTGGCCGAGCTTCATCGACACTTCGGCGAGCGACTGCGACTTGGCCTCGATGTCGGCCGGGTCGTCGCCTTCGGCCGCGGTCTTCAGCGCGGCGATCGCGTCCGAGATCGCGGTGCGGTCAGCCTCCGAGACCTTGTCGCCATAGTCCTTCAGCGACTTCTCGGACGAATGCACCAGCGCTTCGGCCTGGTTGCGGGCCTCGACGAGGGCACGGCGCTTCTTGTCCGCGTCGGCATTGGCCTCGGCGTCCTTCACCATTTTCTCGATGTCGGCGTCGGACAGACCGCCCGAAGCCTGGATGCGGATCTGGTGCTCCTTGCCGGTGCCCTTGTCCTTGGCCGAGACGTTGACGATGCCGTTGGCGTCGATGTCGAACGTGACCTCGATCTGCGGCACGCCGCGCGGGGCCGGCGGGATGCCGACGAGGTCGAACTGACCGAGCATCTTGTTGTCGGCCGCCATCTCGCGCTCGCCCTGGAAGACGCGGATCGTCACCGCCGACTGCGAATCCTCGGCGGTCGAGAAAGTCTGGCTCTTCTTGGTCGGGATCGTGGTGTTGCGCTCGATCAGCCTGGTGAACACGCCACCCAGCGTCTCGATGCCCAGCGACAGCGGCGTCACGTCGAGCAGCAGCACGTCCTTGACGTCGCCCTGCAGCACGCCGGCCTGGATGGCGGCGCCAAGCGCCACGACCTCATCCGGGTTGACGCCCTTGTGCGGCTCCTTGCCAAAGAACTGCTTCACGATCTCCTGGATCTTGGGCATGCGGGTCATGCCGCCGACCAGGACCACCTCGTCGATCTCGCCCGCCTTCAGGCCGGCATCCTTGAGCGCCGCCTTGCAGGGGTCGATGGTGCGCTGCACGAGATCCTCGACCAGGCTTTCGAACTTCGCCCGGGTGAGCTTCATCGTCAGGTGCTTCGGGCCGCTGGCATCGGCGGTGATGAAGGGCAGGTTGATCTCGGTCTGCGTCGTCGACGACAGCTCGATCTTGGCCTTTTCCGCGGCTTCCTTGAGGCGCTGCAGCGCGAGCTTGTCGGCCTTGAGGTCGATGCCCTGTTCCTTCTTGAACTCGGCCGCCAGGTACTCGACGAGGCGCATGTCGAAGTCCTCGCCGCCGAGGAAGGTGTCGCCATTGGTCGACTTCACCTCGAAGACGCCGTCGCCGATTTCAAGCACGGAAATATCGAAGGTGCCGCCGCCAAGGTCATAGACGGCGATGGTCTTGCCGTCCTTCTTTTCCAGGCCGTAGGCAAGTGCGGCGGCCGTCGGCTCGTTGATGATGCGCAGCACCTCGAGGCCGGCGATCCTGCCGGCGTCCTTGGTCGCCTGGCGCTGGGCGTCGTTGAAATAGGCCGGAACGGTGATGACCGCCTTCTCGACCTTCTCGCCGAGATAGGCTTCCGCCGTCTCCTTCATCTTCTGCAGGATCATGGCCGAGATCTGGCTGGGCGACTGCTTCTTGCCGCCGGCCTCGACCCAGGCGTCGCCATTGTCGCCCTTGACGATCTTGTAGGGGACGAGCTTCTTGTCCTTCTCCGTCACCGGGTCGTCATAGCGGCGGCCGATCAGGCGCTTGACCGCGAAGATGGTGTTTTCCGGATTGGTGACCGCCTGGCGCTTGGCCGGCTGGCCGACGAGACGTTCGCCGTCGCTCGAAATGGCGACGATGGAAGGCGTCGTGCGCGCGCCTTCAGCATTCTCGATCACCTTGGGGTCCTTGCCATCCATGATGGCGATACACGAGTTGGTGGTGCCGAGATCGATACCGATAACTTTTGCCATTGTTCTAATCTCTCCTCTAAGCAGGCTCTCTGGACCCTTCAAAAGGCGTTCCGACGAAAGCCCCTGTTCACAAGAAATCCCGTCATGGTCCCCGCTTTTTAGGGCTGGACGGCTGGCGCGTATATAAGAACAGGCGACACAAGGCGCAAGCATCCTGCGCAAGCTGTCCATCGTCTCGGCAGCGAGCCGGAAGACACCCGCCGCGCTCTGCGCCTGAGCCGGTCTGAGGTCGATCTATCTCACTGTTTCAGCTTGGTTTTTTTGAAACGGCGCCGCTTAGGGCACACAGATCTGCCGACCGCGAAGGTCAGGACTTGCTGTTTCGGGCGTGACTTTCGGTCGCGAAAGAGCGGAAAACCAGCATTGCGGCGACGCTTCGCGCATCCGGCGGCAAGCTGTGGGGAGCGCCTGGCGCTCGGGCAAACCCCTGCCGGGCGCGTGGCCCGGCAGGGGTTGCGGACTTCAAGCAATTCCACGAAAAGCCGCAGCGGTTTTCCGTTCGGAATTGCGTCAAACAGTATCTAGAGCCCGTTGTCCTTCAAGATCTTGGCAGCGTTGTCCTTGGTGATCTTTTCCGTCGGCAGGGTGATGGTCTTCTCGACCTTCTCCCCTTTCAGGAACTTGATCGCCTGGCGCAGGCCTTCGGCGCCCGGCGTGACATAGGTGAAGGTCGCGGTCAGCTCGCCCTTGTTCACCATCTGCACGCCTTCATTGGGCAGGCCGTCGATGCCGATGAACTTGATGTCCTTCTCGCGCCCGACATCCTTGGCCGCGAGATAGGCGCCATAGGCCATCGGATCATTGTGGCCGTAGACGAGATCGATCTTTTCGTTGGTCTTCAGCGCGTTGGCCATGATGTTGTAGGCCTGGTCCTGCTTCCAGTCGCCCGACTGCTGGTCGAGCAGGTACTTGATGCCCGGCTCCTTATCGGTGAATTCATGGAAGCCGTCATGGCGGTCATGCGCCGGCTGCGTGCCCATGCCGCCCCAGATCTCGACGACGTTGCCGGCCGCCTTGCCCTTGCCGCCCAGGAGCTCGACAGCATATTCGCCAGCCGCCCGGCCGATCAGCTTGTTGTCGCCGCCGACGAACTGCGTGTAGTCCTTGGTTTCGACATTGCGGTCGAGCACGAAGACCGGGATCTTGGCGTCGATCGCCTGCTGCACCACGCCGGTCAGGCCGGCCGATTCCTTCGGCGAGACCAGCAGCGCGTCGACCTCCTGGCGGATCAGGTTCTCGACGTCGGCGACCTGCTTTTCGGTCTTGTCCTCGCCGTCGGTGATGATCAGCTCGACCTCCGGGTGCTTGGCGGCTTCCGCGATGATGTCCTTGTTGAACTGGGCGCGCCAGGGTTCGATGGTCGTCACCTGCGAGAAGCCGATCTTCCACTTCTTGTCCTGGGCAAAGGCATGGTTGCCGGAAAAGAGCGCGGTGGTCGTCACAAGCGCCGCCGCGAAGGTGGCGAGCTTCAGCATATCACGTCGTTTCATGGTCCTGTTTCCTCCGGATTATAGAGACGAGGTCTCCTGTGACGGCCGCTTTGCCGCGGCCGTTTCCTTTTGCGCCGTCCGTCCGCCGGGCAGGCGCAGATAGCTGAGAAGATCGCCGGCGTTGCGCTCCTGCACGAGCACGGTGCCGATGATGATCGCCCCCTTCAGCACCAGCTGAAGGTTCGAATTGATGTTGTGCAGCTGCAAGATGTTTGACAGCAGGCCGAAGATCAGCACGCCGCAGAAGGTGCCGACCAGGCTGCCGCGCCCGCCCATCAGGCTGGTGCCGCCGATGACCACGGCGGCGATGGCGTCGAGCTCCAGTCCGGCGCCGGCATCAGGCTTGCCTTGGCGGTATTGGGCCACGTAGAGCACCGCCGCGATGCCGGCGAGCAGGCCCGACACCGCATAGGTGGCGATCTTGACGCGCCCGGCGGCGATGCCGGAAAGCCGCGCCGCCTCCTCATTGCCGCCGATGGCGTAGACATAGCGGCCGAAGGGCGTGAAGCGCAGCACCGCGCCGTAGATCACGACCGCGCCGAGGAAGAACAGGCCCGGCATCGGCACGATGCCGAACACCAGCGAGCGCAGGATCTCGAAATCGGCGGTGGCGTTCGAGCCGGTATAGACCGGCAGCACCGCGTTGTTCTGGCCGGCGGTGAGCCTGGCGATGCCGAGCGCCGTCACCATCATCGCAAGTGTCACGATGAAGGGCTGCAGCCGGCCGGCGACGATGATGAAGCCGTTGATGGTGCCGAACAGGAGGCCGACGCAAGGCGCCACCAGAAGCACGCCGAGCACGCCGAACTTGGTCTCCACCTGCGGCAGCAGGTACCACAGCGAAAGGCAGCACAGCGCCACGCCGACGACGCCCGGAATGATCAGCCCGCGCGCCTTGTCCAGTCGCGCGTCGCGTCCGGCTTCCGTCCCGGCGCGGGATTTCTCGATGTTGAGCAGGATGAAGCGGGTGGCCAGCACGCCGAGGCAAAGCGCCGCCAGCGCGGTCGTCGGCACGCCGAGCGCTGCCGACGGCGTGACGCCCGGCACGGTGAGCAGCATGGCGCATACGACTGAGCAGATCGCCATCAGCGAGCCGACGGAAAGATCGATGCCGCCGGTCAGGATCACCGCCGTCATGCCGGTGGCGATGAGGCCGGTGGTCGACACCTGGCGCAGCACGTCGAGCAGGTTGCCGTAGGACAAGAAGATGTTGTTGCCCTTGGAGCTGATCGGCGAGCCGAACACGCCGATCAGGAAGATGGCGATCAGCCCCCAGTACAGCTTGGTGCGGGAAACAAGGCTGATGAGGTTCATGCGGCTGGTCTCGCTGCCCGTCTTGGTGTGGCAAGTCTTGGCGCGGCAAGCCGCATGATCGCCTCCTCGCTGGCCTCGGCGCGGGACAGGATTCCACGCTGGCGGCCCTCGGCCATGACCAGGATGCGGTCGGCCAGATGCAGAAGCTCGGGCAGTTCGGAGCTGATCACGGCAATCGCCAGCCCGTCGCCGGCCAGCTTGAAGACGAGGTCGTAGATTTCGCGCTTGGCGCCGACATCGATGCCGCGCGTCGGCTCATCGAGCAGAAGCACGCGCGGCCGGGTCGCCAGCCACTTACCGATCACCACCTTCTGCTGGTTGCCGCCGGACAGCGTGCCGGCGGCCTGCTCGATGCTTTCGCAGCGTATGCCGAGCGCGCCGACCGCGTCGCGTGCCAGGCCGCGCTCGCCCGAGCGCGAGCGCAAGCCGAAGCGCGCCAGCGCGCCGACCAGAGGCAGCGCGACATTGTCGGTGATCGAGGCTTGGAGATGCAGGCCTTGCGTCTTGCGGTCCTCGGTCACCAAAGCAATGCCGAGCCGGCGGGCCTCGCGCGGCGAGCCGATCTCGACCGGCACGCCGTCGAGCCGAATCTCGCCGCCGGTACGGCCGTCGCTGGAGCCGAAGATCGCCTCCAGGATCTCGGTGCGGCCGGAACCCAGCAGCCCGCCGATGCCGAGGATCTCGCCGGCCGCAAGGTCGAAGCTGACGCCGTCGATCATCGTGCGCCAGCCATGCCGGTCGGGCTTCGACAGCGACAGGTCCCTGACCGAGAGCACCGCTTCGCCGCCCGGGCCGCGCTCATGATCGGAGGAAGCGAGAAGGTCGCGCCCGACCATGGCGGAGATGATGGCGTCTTCGTCCAGCTTTGCCATGTCCCGCGTCAGCACGTGGCGTCCGTCGCGCAGCACCGTCACCCGGCTGGCCAGATGCATGACCTCGTCGATGCGATGCGAGATGTAGACGATCGCAACGCCGCTTGCCGCGAGCTGGCCGATGATGCGGAATAGTCTCTGGCACTCGGCCGGCGACAGCGCCGAGGTCGGCTCGTCCATGATCAGGATGCGCGCCGACTTCGACAGCGCCTTGGCGATCTCCACCAGTTGCTGCTCGCCAACCCTGAGCGTGCCGACACGCGCCTCGGGATCGAGCTCGATGCCGAGACGCTGCAGCAACGCGCTAGCAGTGCGGCTGCTCGCCTTGCGGTCGACGACCAGCCCGGCGATCAGCTTTTCGCGGCCGAGGAAGATGTTGTCTGCGACGCTGAGCTCGGGGACGAGGTTGAGCTCCTGGTGGATGATGGCGATGCCGGCGTCCTCGGCGTCGCGGACGCCGGTGAAGCGGACTGCCTGACCATCGATCGCCACGGCGCCTTCGTAGTCGGTATAGACGCCCGACAGGATCTTCATCAGCGTCGACTTGCCGGCGCCGTTCTCGCCCATCAGCGCATGCACCTCGCCGGGCCTGAGGTCCAGGCTCACATCGGACAGCGCGGCGATGCCGCCGAACCGCTTGGAAATGCCGGTCGCGCTCAGGACGACGGTTGGACCGTCGGCGGCCGCATTGCCAGTCGTGGTGGAATCAACGCGCTGCATGGCAAAGGACGGCCTCCCTCCGTCGTCTTCGATTGTTTGAGACGCTAATCTAAACGTTTCGAATGTGTCAAGCGCATATCTGGTTGCTGAGGATTGATGCATTTCAATTCTTGCGAAAAAAGCCGGGTTTGCGTAGGTTTGGCCAAATAGGGGCAGTTAAACGTTTCGAAAATGATGGTGTCAGGGCGGAAAAAACAGCGAAAATCCACGGCGCCGACCATGCTGCATGTGGCTGAGGCGGCGCGTGTGTCCGTGGCCACCGTGTCGGCAGTGCTCAACGGCACCGCCACCGTCAGTCCGGAGCTTACCCAGCGCATCGAGCAGACGATCCGCGACATCGGCTACAAGCGCAACGCCATTGCCCGCAGCCTCAAGATGGGCACCACGCGGACCATCGGCCTGACCGTGCCGCATATCACCAACCCGTTCTTCACCGATGTCGTTTCGGTCATCCAGCAGGCGTTCGACCGCGCCGGCTATGCCGTCATGCTGTGCTGCACGGACGAGGACCTGAACACGCAGGACGACCAGATCCGGCTGCTGCTCGACCGCATGGTCGACGGGCTGATCGTAGCGCGCGTCGGCGACGGCGGCATCCTGAAGGGCATCGTCGGGGACGCCAACGTGCCGGTGGTGCTGCTCGACCGCCTCTGCGAAGGCGTCGACACCGATGCGGTGGTGCTGGACAACCAGCGCGCCGTGTTCGACGCCGTCACCTATCTGATCCATCTCGGCCATCGCCGCATCGGCTATATCACCGGCGCCTCCGACATATCCCCCATGCATGACCGCATGATCGGCTACCGCGAGGCGCTGCAGGCCGCCGGCCTGCCAGTGGCGGAGGAGCTCATACGCTCCGGCAATTTCCACGAGATCGACGGCTATAACGCCACAATGCAGCTGCTTTCGCTGCACGACCGGCCAAGCGCGATCTTCTCGGCCAACAATCCGATGGTGATCGGCACCATGAAGGCGATCCGCGACATCGGTCTCAGCTGCCCCGAAGACATTTCGGTCGCCTGCTTCGACGATTTTCCCTGGTCGGACGTGTTCGTGCCGCAGCTGACCACCGTGGCGCAGCCGGTGCAGGCGATCGGCGAGCAGGCGGCGAACCTCCTGCTCGACCGGCTGGCCGGCAACAGGGAGGCGCCGCCGCGCAAGCTCGTGCTGAAGGGCCGGCTGATGATCCGCAATTCCTGCCGGCCGCTGGGCGCGCTCGCGCAGAGCGTCAGCGCGTAAATCCGAAGGAGCTCTCGCCTAGCAGCTGCAGCCTCGGAAAGATGCCCCGGCCGCCGGCGACCACACGGGTGCCTTTGCCGATCACCGTCTTGGGGTCCGCTTTCAGCACCGTGCCGCCGGCCTCTTCGACCAGCAGCATGCCGGCCAGGCAGTCCCAGGCGTTCATGTGCTCCTCGAGATAGCCGAGCAGCCGGCCGGCCGCCGCATAGGCAAGCATGAGCGCTCCGGACGCATTGCGGTAGAAGACGCCGCCCTCGCCCATGATCAGGCCGATGAGAATGACGACATTCGTGGTCGAGGCGCGGTTGGAGAGCCCGGTGCCGACGGCGCCGTCGGAAAGCGACGCCGCATTGCTGGCCTTGATCGGCTTACCGTTAAGAAAGGCGCCGCCGCCGCGGCGGGCGTAGAACGTTTCGTCGGTCGAGGGTTCGTGGATAACGCCGACGATCGTCTCGCCATCCCTGGCGCAGGCGATCACCACGCACCAGGCGGGAATCCCGCGCACGAAATTGGCGGTGCCGTCGATCGGGTCGATCACCCAGACATGACCGGTTGTTCCGGTCACCGCCGCGTGCTCCTCGCCGACGATGCCGTCTTGCGGATAGGCCTCGGCGATCGCGGCGCGGATGAACAGCTCAACCTCGCGGTCGGCCTCGGAAACCAGGTCCTGGTGGCCCTTGCTCTCGACGGCCAGGTTGTCGAGGTCGCGAAAATATTTCAGCCCCAGCTCGCCGGCGCGCCGCGCCAGGTCGATAGCAAAATGCATGCGGTCGTCGAGATCATGGGTCATGTGCAGGCTCGCGCGTTGGCGGTGAGCCTGCCCTTAACAGATGGGTATGTCAGAAGCCATGGCGCCGTCAGGCCGCCTTCGACATCGATTTGTGCACGTCAGCGAGGATCTCGAAGGAGCGCACGCGCGCCGCATGGTCGAAACACTGCGCCGTCACCATCAATTCATCGGCGCCGGTGCGGCTTATGAAGGCGTCGATGCCTTGGCGCACCGTCTCCGGCGAGCCGACGACAGCGCAGGACAGCGCCTGGGCAAGCATGGCTTTCGCCGCAGGGTCGAGGTCGCGGTCGTAATTCTCGACCGGCGGCGGCAATTGGCCGGGCCGGCCGCTGCGCAGATTGACGAAGGCCTGCTGCAGCGAGCTGAACAGAAGCTTCGCCTCGGCGTCCGACGGCGCGGCGAAGACATTGAGGCCGAGCATGACATAAGGCTTGTCGAGTTGCGCCGACGGCTGGAAGCGCGTGCGATAGACCTCCAGCGCATGATCGAGCTCGGCCGGGGCGAAATGCGAGGCGAAGGCGTAAGGCAGGCCGAGAAGGGCTGCGAGCTGCGCGCCATAGAGGCTGGAGCCGAGGATCCAGACCGGCACGCTCTGGCCCTCGCCGGGCACGGCGCGGATGCGCTGGCCTTCCTCGGCTGGCTGGAAATAGCCCATCAGCTCGACGACGTCCTGCGGGAAATTGTCGGCGCTTTCGAGATTCCGTCGCAACGCCCGGGCGGTCAGCATGTCGGTGCCCGGCGCGCGGCCGAGGCCGAGATCGATACGGCCGGGGAAAAGTGCGGCCAGCGTGCCGAACTGCTCGGCGATCACCAGCGGCGCATGGTTGGGCAGCATGATGCCGCCGGCGCCGACGCGGATCGACTTCGTCCCGCCGGCGACATGCGCGATCACGACGGACGTCGCCGCGCTCGCAATGCCCGGCATGTTGTGATGCTCGGCCAGCCAGTAGCGCCGGTAGCTCAGCCGCTCGGCATGGCGGGCAAGGTCGAGCGAATTGGCAAGCGACTGCGAGGCGGTGCTGCCTTGCGTGATCGGCGACAGGTCGAGAACCGAAAGGGCCGTCATTGGTCAGGTCTCCACGATGCGTTTTTCCCGCAGTCTCGCCTCGAAGGCAGCGCGGTCGGGAATGACGATGGCGAGCTGGCTCTCCAGCACGCCGGCGAGCTCAGCGGCCGTCGCGATCTCGCGCTGCTCGCTGCGGCCGCCGGCATGATGTGTCGACAGCCGGTTGTTGCGCAGCGCATAGCGCCGGTCGGGCAAGGCCAGCGCGGCAACCAGGGTCGACAGGAAATGTGAGCTCGGATGCGTCGACAGGAAATGGCTGCCGACCAGGTAGTCGACCTCATAGGCCTGACTCATGTCGAAGCGGTAGAGCGTGCGCCAATCGCTGCCAATGCCTGCTTGCAGGCGAAGATCGTCGCCGGTCTCGACGATGCGGAAGGCCTCGTGCAGTGTCTGCTGCACCAGCCCGGGCTCAAGCAGCAGCGGCGCCGTCAGCGTCAGTCCGCCGAAGCCGACATCGGCAATATAGGTGCGGCCGCCGAGCTCGACGCGCAGCAGCATATGGCTGCGCGCTGTGACGGCATCGTCGGGCTGGCCCCACAACACGCGCGCCGCCAGCCCGCTGGTCGTGAAGCCGAGCGCCTTCAGCGCATGCATGAAGATGAGATTGTGCTCGAAGCAATAGCCGCCGCGGCCCCGGCCAAGAATCTTGTCCTGCAGCGAGGCGATATCGAGCCCGACGGAAACGCCCATCAAGGCGTCGATGTTCTCGAACGGGATCGCCTGCGGGTGGGTTGCGTGCAGCGCCTGCAGCGTGGCGAGCGCAACGTCGGTCGGCCCGTCATAGCCGATGCGGGCGAAATAGCCATCGAGATCGAAGTCGCTCATTCAGGGCAGGTCCGGCTTGACCGGCCCGATATAGGCACTGCCCGCCAACGCTGCAAATAACGGCCATGCTTTGCGATTGGGCCACATGCCAATGCATGTCGCCCGGAAATGCGCAGCGGTTCTCGGACTTTTCAGCGCGACGTGCTTCAGGCCGGTTTGTGATTGTTTTCGGCCGGCTCTTCCTCGATGGCCATGGACTGCTGCGCCGCCAGGAAGTTGCCGACATGGCTCAGGCCCTCGAAATGGTCGCAGAAGACTTTGATGACGACCAGCAACGGCACCGCCATCAGCGCGCCGACGAAGCCCCACAGCCAGGACCAGAAGGCGATGGCGATAAAGATCGCCACCGCATTGATCTCGAGGCGCCGCCCGACCACCGTCGGCGTCACGAACTGGCCTTCGATGATGTCGCACAGCACCACGAAGGCCGGCGCCAAGAGCGCATAGGCGATCGTGTCGAAGCTGATCAGCGCGATGATGGCGACAATCACGACCGTCATCAGCGCGCCGACATAGGGCAAGAAATTCAGCAATGCCGCCATCGCCCCCCAGACGAGCGGGTTGGGCATGCCGAGCCCCCACAAGCCCAGCCCGATCACCGTCCCGAGACTTACATTGATGATGGAGACCGTGAGCAGATAGTGCGAAATCTCGCGCTCAACGTCATAGACGATGCGCAGCGCCCGCTTCTTCTGCGTCATGCTGGCGAAGGATTGGACGATCTTCTCGTAGAACAGCGTGCCGGAGGCGAGCAGGAACAGCGACAGCACGAAGACGATGGTGATCGCGGTGCCTGCTTCCAGGATGTTGCTGGCCGCCGTGGACAGGATGCCGGAAGGCGCTACCGCGACCCGCTGAAGGCCGGGTTCCTGAGATGTCTCCGTCAGCGCCTCCAACTGATGTGAGAGGTCCGTCATTCGTTCGAGCGGCCGCTTGAACGGCGCCAGCCGCTCGGTGAGCTGCTGGCCGATCGAATAGCTGTTGTTGATGAGGTCGATGACCGGACCGCTGAGCAGATAGCCTGCGGCGGCGAAGACAAAGATCGAAAGCAGCACCAGCAGCGTCGCCGAGACAACCTCAGGGATGCCGTGCTTGCGCAGCAAACGCACGATCGGCGTCAGCGTCAGCGCCAGCAGAAAGGCGAGTATCACCGGCATGAAGAAGGCGCGCGCGAAGTACAGCGCCGCCGCCGTCATCAGAATGAAGATCCCGATCACCAGCGACCGCGTCAAGCGCATGTCCGCCCGGGTGCTAGCACGCGGATCAGGGCTTTCGGCAACGCTCGCGCCCGAAACGATCGGCTCGGCTTTCATCGGTTCCCCTTGCAAGCCCACCACCCAAACAATGAATGCATGGCAGGCTTCCGGGCGAAACGCGGGAGTTCCGGGCAAGGTTCCATGAGCCGGCTGTCCGCGGCATCGCACATGCGGTCGCGCTATTACATGACGCGTAATTGAGCCGCTGCGCCGGCCAGGCCTAATACGGGGCAGGCTTTTGCGACGACAGAGCAGAAGGCTGGCGCGGCGACGACTTCGTCCGCGCGATCACATCCGATTTTGCAAGAGGACGTTACAATGCAAAGGTTCAACCTCCAGACGATCAGCTCGGCACCCGAAAAATCCAGGCCTGCGCTCAAGGCGTTGGAAGAGAAGTTCGGCTTTCTTCCGAACGTCATGGCGACTATGGCCAACAGTCCGGTGCTTCTCAACGGATTCGTCGCCACCTTCGGCAGTTTTCACGGCGGCAGCTTCGATGAAATCGAAAAGCAGGTCCTGCTGCTTACCAATGCGGTAACGATCAAGTGCCCCTGGACCGTTGCCGCGCATTCGACATTCGCCATCGAAGACGGCATCGACGAGGGCGAAGTCCAAGCGATCCGAAAGGGCAGGCTGCCAGCCAACCCGAAATACGCGGCGCTCTCGGCGTTGACGAAGACGTTGATCGAAAAAAAGGGAAACGTCACCGATGCCGACATCGATGCGTTCACCGCGGCGGGTTACTCGAAAGCCCAAGTTCTGGAGGTGGTGACCGGCGTCGGCGTTTCGACAATGGCGGCAACCACGACCAACATGGCCGGTACGCCGATCGAGGAGCGCTTCCGGGCGCAGGCATGGTCTCCGCTCGCGGTGGCAGCCTGACCCGCATAAAAACCGAGACCTGGAGCGCGACGCACTTCAGCGTGATTGGCGGCGCATGGATCGGCACGATCCCTGCGCCGCCAAAACTTGAGCCGGATTGAAGCGTATCGCAGCGGCGGTGCCCGAGGATTGCTGACCATGAACCCGTCGAAAATCAGGACAGGCATGACGCCCGATCTGGGTGTGCTCTTGCGCCACTGGCGCGATTTGCGCGGCACAAGCCAGCTCGATCTGTCGCTTGATACCGGCATCTCCCAACGACAGATCAGCTTCATCGAAAGCGGACGCAGCGTGCCCAACCGCGAAACCCTGATGGCTATCGCCCGGGGGCTTGATGTGCCTTTACGCGAGCGTAACACATTGCTGCTCGCCGCGGGCTATGCGCCGATGTTTTCCGAAAGCGCGTGGGATTCGGTGGAAATGAAAAGCGTTACCGACGCCCTGACGCGCATCCTGCGGCAGCACGAGCCCTTTCCAGCAGTCGTGATGGATCGCTACTGGAACGTGCTCATGGCCAATGAATCCGCGCCGCGCTTCTTCGGCTGCTTCATCGACATGTCCGCCCGCCAGGGACCGCGCAACATGTTGCATCTGATGTTCGATCCGCAAGGCATGCGTCCGTTCATCGCCAATTGGCCCGATGTCGCCAGGAGCCTGTTCGAGCGTGTCTATCGCGAATCCATCGGCCGCGTTGTCGACGAGAAGACGAAGGCCCTGCTGGCGGAATTGCTCGCCTATCCGGATGTTGAAAACGAATGGAAAAACCCGGTGGCACTGGGCTTCACGCCAGTCATTCCGCTGGGGTTCGTCAGGGAAGGCAGGGTTCTCAACTACTTTTCGATGGTCACCACGGTCGGGACGCCGCAAACCGTCGCTGCCCAGGAACTGCGTGTCGAGTGCATGTTCCCGGCCGACGAGGCAACCGAGGCGCTTCATGCCAAAATGATGGCCGTCGGCGCCGGGCATCCAGCGGCCTAGCATCTGGAGACCGGCGTCGACTGCCGCTCAGTCGACCGGCGCCGCGGTGGCGGGCGCGGTTTTGGCCGTCTCCTTGCGCACGATCGGCGCCACCCTGGTGCCGTAAAGCTCGATAGCCTTCATGATCTTGGCGTGCGGCATGGTGCCGATCGCCATCTGCAGCAGGAAGCGGTCGTTGCCGAAGATCTTGTGCTGGGCGACGATCTTTTCCGCCACGGCCTCAGGATTGCCGACGAAGAGGGCCCCACTGGGACCCCGCGCGTGATCGAAATGCGCGCGCGAGGTCGGACCCCAGCCGCGCTCGCGGCCGATGCGGTTCATCACCTCGGCCTGCGGTCCGTAGAAATCGTCGGCCGCCTGTTCGGTCGTCTCGGCGATGAAGCCGTGCACGTTGATGCTGGTGGCGAGCCTGGCCGGATCGTTGCCGCCGCGCCGCGCCGCCTCGCGATAGATATCGAACAACGGCGCGAAACGCGCCGGCTCGCCGCCGATGATGGCCAGCGCCAGCGGCAGGCCGAGCATGCCGGCGCGCGCGGCGGATTGCGGCGTGCCGCCGATGGCGATCCAGACCGGCAGCTTTTCCTGCAACGGACGCGGATAGACGCCGCGGCCGTTGATCGGCGCGCGCAGCTTGCCCTGCCACGTCACTGTCACCTGATCGCGGGTGGCGAGCAACAGGTCGAGCTTCTCGGCGAACAGCTCGTCATAGTCCTCGAGATTGTAGCCGAACAGCGGGAAGGATTCGATGAAGGAGCCGCGCCCGGCCATGATCTCGGCGCGGCCACCGGACAGAAGGTCGAGCGTCGCGAATTGCTGGAAGACGCGCACCGGATCGTCGGAGGAAAGCACCGTGACCGCGCTGGTCAGACGGATGCGCTTCGTGCGCTCGGCCGCCGCGGCCAGCGCCACCACCGGCGCCGAGGCGGCATAGTCTGGGCGGTGATGCTCGCCGAGGCCGAACACGTCGAGGCCGACCTGGTCGGCCAGCTCGATTTCCTCGACGAGGTTGCGCAGCCGCTCATGCGGGCCGATCGCGCCGGGGCCCGGCTCCGGGCTGACATCGGCGAAAGTGTAGAGACCGAGTTCCATCTGGTTGCGTCCTCAATGTTCATGTCGGCATTTGTTGTCGGCGCTAGAGGTAGCCATCCGCCGTTCTGCCCGCCAGACGCGCGATCTGTGAACAGTGCATCGCGCTGCCGGGCCGTACCCCTGCGGCAACAAGCCCGGATTTTTCATGGCTGCCATACCGTTTTGGCGCTTGAACTTAGCGCTTTCACGCGTATGTAAGCGTCGCGAATAGACTGCAGGGAAGTACACTTGGCTATCTACAGGGAAAAAGACATTTTCGAGCGGCGCAATGCCGCGAACGAGGCAAAGAAGGCGCTGCTCGAGCGCTTCAAGGCAAAGCCGGCGGCGGATGATCCGACAGTGCTGGCGCGCCAGGCCGAACGCAAGGCGATCCTTGAGGCCCGCGCCATCCGCGAGGCGGAAAAGGCAAGGCTGAAGCAGGAAAAGCTGGCACGCGAAGCGGCCGAGAAGGCCGAGCGCGAGGCGATTGCCGAAGCGGCGCGTCTTGCCGCGGAAGCGGCGGCGGCCGAAGAGGCCAAGCGCCGCGAGGCCGAGGAATCCGAGCGCATCGCTTTCGAGCTTGCCGACGAGGCCGCGCGCAAGGCCAAGCGTGACGCACGCTACGCCGCGCGCAAGGCACGTGTCGGCCGTACACCTCCGGGCTTCTCCGCCCGCTAGGTTTGGATTCGTTGGAAATCAAGTCAGGGTCGCCGAAAGCGGCCCTGAACGCGTTTGTGCTACGGATAGCAGGCTAGGCGACCAGTTTCAGCCCGACGATGCCGCAGACGATCAGGCCGATACAGGCGAGCCGGACGATCGTCGCCGGCTCGCCGAGCAGCCAGATGCCGAGCAGCGCAGTGCCGACGATGCCGATGCCGGTCCACACCGCATAGGCCGTGCCGACAGGCAGCGTCTTCAGCGCCAGCCCGAGCAGACCGAGGCTTACGATCATCGAGGCGATGGTGAGAAGGGTCGGCAGCGGCTTGGAGAAGCCGTCGGTATATTTGAGGCCGATCGCCCAGCCGATCTCGAACAGGCCGGCGAAGAAAAGAAAAATCCAGGACATCGAAGACACTCCGTCATTCCAGCATCGCCCTGAGATGCTTGGCGGCGGGTCGTCCCGGCCGGTTTTTGGGAAAGCGAGGTCGTCCTCGCCCGATATGGGATGGCCTCGATCAATAAAACACCGGCAGCATTGTCATGCCGCCGGTTCAAAGTCAGCATTGAGCCGGGTCGACCGAATTCGGCCGCTTACTTTTCCTTGATGCGCAACGCCTTGACCGGCGGCGCCTTCGGAGCCGGGGCCGCGGCGGGCTTTTTGGCGTCCTTCTTCGGCTTGCGGGCTTCCTTGCCCGCCTTCATCGCACCTTTAGCCATGATTCGCTCCTCCGATTGTGGACGTGCGAGTGAAACAAGAGAAATGCCCGGCTGCAAGAGGCTGTGCCGCTTTGCGAAGCCGGTCGACCGGCTGTCAACCGATTTCCGGGCACAGCGCGGTTCGAAACCTCGCAGGGGCTGGTGCATTGTCTGTGAGGCGGGCCGCTAGGCTCGGGCGCGGGGGAGCTCGGAGATCGGATGGCAGGACATAGCGGGTCGAGACGGGTGATCTACGCCGCGCTCGCCGGCAATTTGGCGATCGCGGCGACCAAATTCGCGGCGGCCGCCCTCACCGGTTCGTCCGCCATGCTGTCGGAAGGCGTGCACTCGCTGGTCGACACCGGCAACGGCGCGCTGCTCCTCCACGGCATGCGTCGCGCCGCGCGGCCGCCCGACCGAACCCATCCGCTCGGCCACGGACGCGAGCTCTATTTCTGGAGCTTTATCGTGGCGCTTCTGGTGTTCGCGCTCGGCGCCGGCGTCTCATTCTATGAAGGCGTCATCCACATCATGGCGCCCGAGCCGTTCGTCAACGCCAAGGTCAACTACATCGTGCTTGCCCTCTCCTTCGTCTTCGAAGGCAGCTCATGGCTGTTAGCGCTGAAGGAGTTCCGGCAGCAGAAGGGCAAGCAAGGCTGGCTGCAGGCCGTGCAATCGAGCAAGGATCCCAGCGTCTATACGGTGCTGTTCGAGGACAGCGCCGCGCTGCTCGGGCTGGCAGTCGCTTTCGCCGGCATCCTGTCGGCCCAGCTTCTGGAAATCCCCGAGCTCGACGGCCTCGGCTCGATCGGCATCGCCATCATCCTCGGCGCGACCGCCATCTTCCTGGCGCGCGAGAGCAAAGGGCTGCTGCTGGGCGAACCTGCCTCATCCGAAGTGCAGAAGAAGGTGCTGGCGATCGTCCAGGACGATCCGGCGGTGCAGCGCGCGAACGGAATCCTGAGCGTCCATATCGGGCCGGAGGAAATCGTCGCGGGCTTGAGCATCGAATTCGAGGATCATCTCAGCGCGCCGGATATCGAGGCCTGCGTCGAGCGCCTGGAAGCCAGGCTCAAGAAGGAAATGCCGCAAATATCGAGGCTCTTCGTCAAGCCGCAGGCAACTGGCACATGGGAGCGGCGGCGCAAGGCCATGGCCGAGGCCTCGGAGGAGGGATAGATTTTGACAACGCGAACTTGTCAGGAGGAAGGCCTATGAAGATCGACGGCGGATGCCATTGCGGCGCGATCGCCTATGAGGCGGAGGTCGATCCGGAAAAGACCTCGATCTGCCACTGCACCGACTGCCAGCAGCTGACCGGCACGGCCTTTCGCGTGACCGTCGGCGCGCCGGAAGAGCATTACCGGATTACCAAGGGCACACCGAAAGTCTATATCAAGACCGGATCCAGCGGGGCCAAGCGCGCGCAGGGGTTTTGCGGCGAATGCGGGTCGCATCTTTATGCGACGTCGGTTGGCGATGGACCGAAAATCTATGGCATCAGGGTGGGCACGGCGCGCCAGCGCGACCAACTGGTGCCGAGAAGACAGGTCTGGCACCGCTCGGCGTTGCACTGGCTGCCGGAGTTTGAAGGCATGGCGACCATCGAGGAGCAGTAGCACTGTCGGATCGGCCCGTTGACGGAAGCCTCGGCGATTGGCTGACTGTTTCGCGCCTTCGTTATCCTCGGGCTTGACCCGAGGATCCATGCCGTGACCTTTGTGAGGGGCTCGGCGGAGCAAAATTCTTAGCCGTCTCAATGCGTTAGCCTCATGGCATGCAAGTGATCGGCGTCCCAGACAATCTCCAAGGAATGCGACCTCGCCAGCGAAGGAAGAATCGGTCTTCCAACGTCGGCGTCGAGCGACTACTCGTCGCCTTCGACGACGCGCAGCCTGAGCTGACCCGTCTTGGAGTCTGCTACCCGCGAACCGCCTTCGGCCTTTGGCGCTGCGCTTCGCGCGGCCTCGGTCTCGCCTTCCGCGAATTCCAGCGCCTCGATCTTCTGGCCGCGCTTGGTCACCTTCGACGTCGACACCAGGATGTCGTCGATGTCGCGCGCCGCCTGGCCGAAATGTGTCTGCAGCCGACGTACCCGCTCGTCGACCCGCGCCACATCCTCCATCAGGCGGATGACCTCGCCCTGGATCAGATGCGCCTGCTCGCGCATACGGGCGTCCTTGAGGATCGCCTGGATCACCTGGATCGACAGCATCAGCAGCGAGGGCGAGACGATGACGACGCGGGCGCGATGCGCCTTCTGCACCACCGCCTCGAAATTCTCGTGGATCTCGGCAAACACCGATTCCGACGGCACGAACATGAAGGCGGTGTCCTGTGTCTCGCCCTGGATCAGGTATTTTTCGGCGATATCGCGGATATGCACCTCGATGTCGCGACGGAAAGCCTGGGCCGCCGCCTTCTGCATGGCCTCGCCCTCGGCGGCGCGGATGGCGTTCCACGCCTCCAGCGGAAACTTGGCGTCGATGGCGAGTGACGGCGCGCCGTTGGGCATCCGCACCAGGCAATCGGGCCGGCTGCCGTTGGAGAGACTGGCCTGGAACTCGTAGGCGCCGTGCGGCAGGCCGTCGGCGACGATCGCTTCCATCCGCGACTGGCCGAAGGCGCCGCGCGTCTGCTTGTTGGAGAGGATCGCCTGCAGCTGCACGACCTGGCCGGCCAAGGACTGGATATTGCCTTGCGCGGTGTCGATCACCGCCAGCCGCTCCTGCAGCTTGGCCAGGCTCTCATGCGTCGACCTGGTCTGCTCGGCCATGGTCTGGCCGAGGCGCCCCGTCATGGCGTCGAGCCGTTGTCCGAGCGACTGGGTGAGCTCGGCCTGCCGCGCCCCGAACACCTCGGCGATCGCCCCCATGCGCCCCTGCATCTCTGCCTGCGCCTGCATGATGTCGGCCATCCTCGCCTCAGCATCGCGGGCATGGTCGGCGGCTTCGGCGGCCGCCGCCGCGCGTGCCCCGGCCGCGCGCCACAAGGCGACGACGAGCGCCACGGACAGCGCAAGCAGAAGGATCGCGCCGAAAGCCAGCGCCTGGCCAAGCGTCACGGTCGTGGCGCCAAGCCGCGCGATGGGCTCGGAAAGGACGGAGGTCATGTCGTTCATTTGGGCAGCATAACCGATTCGGCCTCCTGGCACAGATCAAAACGTGAACAGGTCAAAGATGCCCCGGTTGACGCTTTTCAAGCGAGGTCTTAGGTGAGACGCCATGTCGATCAAGCCGCTCATCATCCTTCCCGATCCCGTCCTGCGCCAGGTTTCCAAGCCGGTCGAGCGCGTCGATGCCGATTTGCGCAAGCTCGCCGACGACATGCTGGAGACCATGTATGACGCGCCCGGCATCGGCCTCGCGGCGATCCAGGTCGGCGAGCCGCGGCGGCTGCTGGTCATAGACCTTGCCAAGGAAGGCGAGGAGCCTCAGCCGCATGTCTTCATCAATCCGGAAGTGCTCGAAAGTTCCGACCAGCGGTCCGTCTATGAGGAAGGCTGCCTGTCGATCCCCGACTATTACGCCGAGGTCGAGCGCCCGGCTTCGGTGCGGGTGAAGTATCTCGACCGCGACGGCAAGCTGCAGGAGATGCAGGCGGAAGGCCTGATGGCCACCTGCCTGCAGCACGAGATAGACCATCTCAACGGCGTTTTGTTCATCGACCACATCTCGAAGCTCAAGCGCGACATGGTGGTGCGGAAGTTCAAGAAGCTCGCCAAGGACAAGGCGCCGGGCAAGATGGTGGGCTAGGCGACGCCTTTCCGCGCCTGAAAGAACCCTGGATCATGATATCAGTCGAAGGTTTCCATGGGCGACACCCCGATCAGCAACATTCCTGAACCTGGCCCAAAGCCACAAGTCTCCACATGGGATGCGATCCGCAGCGCATTCGTGTCTGAAGACGCGATCAGCGACGAATTTGCCGATATGATGAATGAGATCGAGGCTCGGAGGAAGCGCGATTTCGGCCGCGATTTCGACGATTGATCGAGATTCGCGAAAGCAAGCGCCAAAGCGGGCGGTAGGAAGAGGAGCACATCCGTCATGCCGCTTCGCGTCATCTTCATGGGCACGCCGGATTTCTCCGTGCCGACCTTGCGCGCCATCGCCGAGGCCGGTCACGAGATCGCGGCCGTCTACACCCAGCCGCCGCGCGCCGCCGGCCGGCGCGGGCTGGAGCTGACGCCCTCGCCGGTGCAGCGCGAGGCGGAGCGGCTGGGGCTCGACGTTCGGACGCCGACGTCGCTGAAAAGCGAGGCCGAGCAGCAGGCTTTTGCCGCCTTGCAGGCCGATGTCGCGGTGGTCGTCGCCTACGGCCTGCTGCTGCCGAAAGCCGTTCTGGACGCGCCAAGGCTGGGCTGCCTCAACGGCCATGCCTCGCTTTTGCCACGCTGGCGTGGTGCTGCTCCCATCCAGCGCGCCATCATGGCCGGCGATAGCGAGACCGGCATGATGGTCATGAAGATGGAAGAGGGTCTGGACACCGGGCCGGTGGCAATGGTTGAAAAAGTCGCCATCGCGCCCGACATGACAGCCGGCGAATTGCATGACCGACTGATGATTCAAGGCGCTTCGCTGATGGTTGAGGCGCTTGCGCAGTTGGGGATAAATTGTCTGACATTTACCCAACAGGCAACGGCAGGGGTGACCTACGCCCGAAAGATCGATAAATCGGAGACACGCGTAGACTGGACGCGGCCTTCTGGCGAAGTCCACAATCACATTCGCGGCCTCTCGCCCTTTCCGGGTGCGTGGTGCGAGGTCGACATTGGCGGCCGCATGGAGCGGCTGAAACTGCTTCGCTCGACGCTCTCGGATGGCGTCGGCGAGTCGGGAGGAATTCTCGATGACCGGCTGACGGTCGCCTGCGGGACAGGCGCGGTCAGGCTGGTCGAAGTTCAACGGGCGGGCGGAAAGCCTGCCACTGCGCAGGAGTTTTTGCGCGGAGCCAAGATCGAAAAAGGAACGAAACTCACATGAGCATGATGTCGATACGCGCGGCGACGCCGCGGGATCGCGAGGCGATCCGCCTCGTCGAAGAACATGCCTTTGGCCAGCAGGCGGAAGCCGGCCTGGTCGACGCGCTTGTCACCGGCGGTGATGCCGTCGTCGAGCTGGTTGCGGAGGAAGACGGGCAGGTCGTCGGCCATATTCTTTTCTCGCGACTGTTCGTTCAGAACGGCACCAAGCAGTTCGCCGCCGTCGCGCTGGCGCCGCTGGCGGTCGAGCCGTCGTTCCACGGCACCGGCATCGGCGGCGCGCTGATCCGCGAGGCGCATGTCCGCCTCAAGGAAGCCGGCGAGATGCTGGCCGTGGTGCTGGGCGATCCGGTCTATTACGGCCGCTTCGGGTACGCCCATGCGCGCGCCGCAGGATTCGAGAGCGAGTACCAGGGCGAGGCGCTGCAGGCGCTGGCCTGGGGCGACGCGCCCGAGACCGGCAGACTGGTCTACGCTTCCGCCTTTACCGCTTTAGCCGCCTAGGCGAGCGGCAAGCGCCGCAGCATGCCGCGTTTTCGGCTCGATATCGAATATGACGGCAGCCAATTCGCCGGCTGGCAGCACCAGGCCGACCAGCCCTCGGTGCAGCAGGCGATCGAGCAGGCGATCGAGAAGTTCTGCGGCGAAGAGGTAAGAATACGTGCCGCCGGCCGCACTGATGCCGGCGTGCATGCCACCGCCCAGGTCGCCCATGTCGACCTGGCCAAAGCGTGGTCGGGCGACAAGGTGCGCGACGCGGTCAACGCGCATCTGCATGCGGCCGGCACGCGTGTCGCCATCCTGAAAGCTGCCGTCGTCGCCGATGGTTTCGACGCGCGGTTTTCGGCCACCGGCCGCCACTATCTCTATCGCATCCTCAACCGCCGGGCGCCGGCGGCGCTGGAAAAGGGCAAGGTCTGGTGGGTGCCGAAGCGGCTCGACGCCGGGGCGATGCATGAGGCGGCCAAGGTGCTGCTCGGAAAGCATGACTTCACCACCTTCCGCTCAACCCAGTGCCAGGCCGAAAGCCCGGTCCGCACGCTTGATCGCCTCGACGTCAGCCGCGATGGAGACTTCATCGAGCTGCGCAGCTCGGCGCGCTCTTTTCTGCACAACCAGGTTCGCTCGATGGTCGGCTCGCTGAAGCGCGTCGGCGACGGCTCCTGGAGCGCCGCCGATCTCAAGGCGGCGCTCGAAGCGCGCGACCGCGCCGCCTGCGGCCAGGTAGCGCCGCCGGACGGGTTGTTTCTTGTCGGGGTGGATTACCCGGAGACAGAGACGGCCAAGTGAAAGCCTCTCATTCTGCCAATGACGCGAGGCAATTGTTTCAGCTTCGAACTTGTGCTGGAGACGGGAATTATCGGCGTCGGCGCTGCCCCTCATCGCCCTGCCGGGCACTTCTCCCCGTATAGTGACGGGGAGAAGGGGCTGGCCGCAGCGCCGGCTTCCTTCCTGCACCGTTAGCAATTGGCGAAGCCGCGGATGACAGCGCCCCTCTCCCCGTCACTATACGGGGAGAGTATGCCGGCAGGCAGGTGATGGGCAGCGCTGACTTTGAATGGTGAAAAACGAGGGTGGATTCAAATCCGAAGCGACTGTTCTGGAAACAGCCGCCCCCGCTGCAACGTCAACCCGTCGTGCCGTCCGGTATGTCGATGCCGAGCAGCGCCTGCAGGCCGAACAGGACCAGCAGCGAGGCGACGAACATGCCGATGAACACGGCCGTGCCCACCGCGGCGCCTTTGCCGATGGTTGTATTGGTCATGCGCCAGGTCAGCACCATCGACAGGGCGAACAGCGCCAGCGACACGAGACTGCTGACCTCGCTGGCGGAAGGCAGGAGCAGCCTGAGCAGCGCCGAGGGCAGCATCAGCCAGGCGATGATCGCCGACGCCCAGTTGGACGCGACGACATAGTGGACGAAGCGGCCGCCGATGCCGGCGCGCGGCGCCACCAGCGCAAGCACGACCAGCGGCAGCACCCAGGAGCCGATATCGACGGTCGCCAGCCTTACCAGCATGCCGAGGCGCCCGGCGAAGGCATCGGGGTCGCCGACCTCATTGGCTATCCCGACCCAGCCGACGATCAGCGCCGGCGCCGCCACGACGATGGCAAAGAAGGAATTCCAGAAACCGTCGGCCGAAAGGTCGAGCAGGCGCAGGCCATCAGCCTTGCCGAACATCAGGCGCCAGGCGCCGGCCAGCGAAGCATAAGTTTCGTCTGCCGAAAGCATGGTCACGAAAGGCCTTGTCCGAACCAGTCTTCGATAAAGCGTTCGTAGATTTGCGTCAGCGTCTCGAGGTCGGCAAGCGCGACGCGCTCGTCCACCATATGCATGGTCTTGCCGACCAGCCCGAACTCGACCACCGGGCAATAATCCTTGATGAAGCGCGCGTCCGACGAGCCGCCGGAGGTGGAGAGCGCCGGCCTCTTGCCGACCACCGCCTTGACCGAACCGCTCAGCGTATCGATCAGCTTGTCGTCGCGGGTGAGGAAGACATGGCTCGGCCGGTCGCGCCAGACAAGCTCGTAGTCGACCGGCGCCTTCTTGCCCGGCCGGTATTTCTTGCGCCCGGCGGCCTGGTCGAGCCGGTTGTGGATCTCGGCCTGGACCGATTCGGCGTCCCAGGTGTCGTTGAAGCGGATGTTGAAAATGGCCGTCGCCTTCGCCGGAATGACGTTGGTCGCCGCATTGCCGACATCGATCGAGGTCACTTCGAGGTTGGTCGGCTGAAAATCCTTCGTGCCCTTGTCGAACACCGGATGGAGCAGCGCGTCGACCAGGCTCATCAGGCCACGCACCGGATTGTCGGCAAGCTGCGGATAGGCGGCGTGGCCCTGGCGGCCGTTGACGGTCACGCTGCCCGACAGCGAGCCGCGCCGGCCGATCTTGATCATGTCGCCGAGCGCATCCGGATTGGTCGGCTCGCCGACGATCGAGGCGTCCCACTTCTCGCCCTTGGCCGCTGCCCAGTCGAGCAGCTTGGTGGTGCCGTTGATGGCCGGCCCTTCCTCGTCGCCGGTGACGAGCAGCGACACCGAGCCCTTCGGGCCGCCATTCTTCGCGACCTGGCGCGCCACTGCGGCGATGAAGCAGGCGATGCCGCCCTTCATGTCGACGGCGCCGCGGCCATACATCTCGCCATTGGCGATTTCGGCGGCGAAGGGCGGATGCGTCCAGGCCGCCTCATCGCCCACCGGCACCACATCGGTATGGCCGGCAAACATCAGATGCGGGCCGTTGCCTGAGCGCCGCGCATAGAGATTTTCGATGTCCGGCGTGCCGTCTTCCGAGAAGATTGGACGCTCGACCGAGAAGCCGAGCGGCTTCAGCATATCTTGTAGGGCGGCAAGCGCGCCACCCTCGGCGGGCGTCACGGACGGGCAGCGGATCAGGGCGGCGAGATTCGCGGCGGGATCGGTAGGCAATGTCATGGGCAAAGCGATAGTCGAAAGCGTTTGTCGTGTCACGGTGGCAGATGATCGCCGCTCATGCGGCCGACAATATGGTTTTCATCACGGGTAAATGCATGTCGCCCGGAAGTGCAGCGGTTCTGGGAGAACGACATGCATAATAGTAAGGTGGCGGCCAAGCGAGGACGAGTGCATGGCCCGTGAAACGAAGACGATCGCAATAGCCGGTGCCGGCAGCATCGGCTGCTATGTCGGCGGCTGCCTGTCGCTCGCCGGACGCAAGGTCGTCTTCCTCGGCCGCGGCCGTGTGGTCGCGGCCATGCGCGAAAGCGGGCTGCGCGTCAGCGATCTTGACGGCCGTGAACGCCGCATCGAAGCGCAAGCGATTTCGGCCACCGACGATCCGGCGGCAGCGCTCCCCGATGCGGATGTCATCCTGGTGACGGTGAAGAGCGGCGCGACCGGGGAGATGGCCGGGCTGATCGCCGCCCACGGACGCGCTGATGCCGTGGTGGTCAGCCTGCAGAACGGCGTCGACAATGCGGACAGACTGCGCGCCGCGCTTCCTGGACGGCGGGTGCTGACCGGCATGGTGGTGTTCAACGTCGTCCTGTCGCCCGATGGCGAGGCGCCGTTGCGTGCACATCGCGCCAGCCAGGGCGAGGTGATGATCGACCACGGCGTTGACGGCCTTGTCGATCTGCTCGACGTCGATGGGCTTGCCGTCGAAGCGCGCGCCGACATGAAGGCGGTGCAGTGGGGCAAATTGCTGATGAACCTCAACAATGCCCTCGTCGCGCTTTCCGACCTGCCGCTGGCGAAGCAATTGGCCGACCGAAGCTGGCGCGTCATCCTGGCCGGCCAGATCGACGAAGCGCTCGCCGCTATGCGAGCGGCGGGCATAGCGCCTGCGCGCATCACCGGCCTGCCGCCGTCGCTGCTACCGAAAGTGCTGCGGCTGCCCGACTGGCTGTTCGGGCTTCTGGCTCGCCGCATGCTTGCGATCGACCCTCAGGCGCGCTCGTCGATGTGGGACGACCTGAAACGCGGCCGCCCGACCGAGATCGACGAATTGCAGGGCGCCGTCATTCGCGTGGCCAGGCAAACGGGCATTCCGACGCCGATCAACGAACGCGTCAGCGCGCTGGTGCGTCAGGCGGAAGCGGAAAAGCGCGGTCCGCCCGGCCTCGGGCCGGAAGCGGTCGGCGGCGGTCCTCGATCAGCGTGATCTTCTGCCAGATCTTGCGCGACAGGTTGGAGCTAAGATTCTCGATATCGTTGACGGCGTTGACGACGACATCGTCATTGACCGATTGCGCGAACAGCGCCGCGACCTTGCCGGCGATCGACAGCATTTCGGAGCAATAGTCGAGATAGCGCGCCAGGTCGGCCGCATCGGTGATGCGGGCGGGCGAGTGCGAGGTTGGCTTGAAATCGGCCGACAAGGTCGCCGGATCCTTTGTCAATTGATGCATGTCGATGACATGGATCAGCGAGCGCAGCCCGTGCAGCTGCCGGAAAACCTTCTTGCGCTTGATCCGCTCCTCGGTGCGGATCAGCGCCAGCAGCCCGAGCGCGGCGAGGATGACCGTGTTGATCGTCGCCTCGATGCCTTGCATCGACTGCACGGCATCGTCGGCGCCCGAAATGCGGTCGAGCGGCAGGATGGTGCCGACGAACAGGAACATCGCCACGCCGGCGACGAAGGCCGCGACGATAACGCCGCGCAGCCACCAGATCGGCGCTTCCAGTTCCTTGGCGGCCTTGGCGAGGTCTCGCGACAGCGACACCAGTTCGCCGGCAACGGCGCGCAGTCCCCTTTCCGGGAAACGCTCCGCGACGCGCTCCTCGAGCCTCTGGGCAGTCTCGATGATCCGCGCCGGGTCGAGCGTGCGATAGCGCATGCGACCTCAGCTATCGCCCGGCGCGTTGGTGCGCCTGCCGTAGCGGTTCGGTCCGGGATCGCTGCGGAAACAGGCCAGGATGATGAGCAGGATGGGACCGATGATGAGCGAGATCAGTGCAAAATAGGTCGGCTTGCCGAAATCATGGAAGCGCTTCGCCGTCACCGCGAAGGTGGCCCAGGCCGAGATCAGCAGCACGCCCCAGCATATCATGGCCCAGTTCTGGCTGGCGGTCGTGTTCAGCTCCACCCGCGCGAACTGGTAGAACGGGAAAAACTGGACAAGGACCAGCAAAATCCCGGCCAGCGCATAGGCGACCGGGCTCAGCCGCCCCGAAAGGCTGAAGAACAGCCAGAGGAATTGCGATCGTTCAGCCAATGGCGTCCGCTCCGTCGTGGAGGATCAATCGCGCAGCAATTCGTTGATCGAGGTCTTGGAGCGGGTCTTGGCGTCAACGCGCTTGACGATGACGGCGCAGTAGAGGCTCGGGCCCGGCTCGCCATTGGGCAGCGGCTTTCCGGGCAGCGATCCGGCGACGACGACCGAGTTCGGCGGCACCTCGCCGTAAAAGACCTCGCCGGTGGCACGGTCGACGATCTTGGTCGACTGGCCGATGAACACGCCCATGCCGAGCACCGAGCCTTCGCGAACGATGCAGCCTTCGACCACTTCGGAGCGCGCGCCGATAAAGCAATTGTCCTCGATGATGGTCGGGCCGGCCTGCATCGGCTCCAGCACGCCGCCGATGCCGACGCCGCCGGAAAGATGCACGTTCTTGCCGATCTGGGCGCAGGAGCCGACCGAAGCCCAGGTGTCGACCATGGTGCCGGTATCGACATAGGCCCCGACATTGACGAAGGACGGCATCAGCACGGCGCCCGGCGCGACATAGGCCGACCGGCGCACGATCGAGGACGGTACGGCGCGGAAGCCTGCCTTCTCGAAGTCGACGGCGCTCCAGCCGTCGAACTTGGACGGCACCTTGTCCCACCACACGGCTTGGCCGGGACCGCCCTTGATGATCTCCATCGGGTTCAGCCGGAAGGAGAGCAGCACCGCCTTCTTCAGCCACTGGTTGACGTGCCACTTGCCGTCGTCCTGCCGTTCGGCGACGCGGGCGACGCCGCGGTCGAGCAGGTCGAGCGCCGACTGGATGGCATCGCGCGTCTCGCCGCGCGTCGCGGTCGAAATCGCGTCGCGCTCCTCGAAGGCCTTCTCGATGGTTCTTTCGAGGCTCGCCAGATCGGGCTTCGACATGATTTCGCTCCATTACCAAGCTGTTAAGGGGCCACGCCTTAACCTGTTTAAAAGTCGCGCGGACCCTATGTTAAGGCTCAATGGGGGTCAATCGCGCCTGCGGCACGGGACGGCGCAAGTGAAGGAATTGGACGGGTGGATTCGATGACTCCCATGGAAAAGGCAGGGTGGACGCCGCTGCCGCATTCGGACGAGGATCTGGAGCGCTCGAAAGGCGTGCCGGATACCCCGCAGACGCGTGCCGAGACCTACCGGCTGGCCTGGAACGATCCCGAGTTCATGACGCGTCGCGAATTGCGCGCCGTGCGGCTGCAGCTCGAGCTCCTGAAGCCGGAAATGATCCTGGCCGAACGCGGCATTCATTCGACCGTCATCCTGTTCGGCGGCGCCCGCCTGCCGGAACCCGGCGGCGAGGCCTGGGCGGCCAAGAACGAGACGCAGAAGAAGAACCTCGAGGCGAACAGCAAATATTACGAAGAAGCGCGCAGATTCGCGCGTCTGTGCTCGCAGCAGTCGGCCACCTCCTATTATCGTGAATATGTCGTCGTCACCGGCGGCGGGCCCGGCGTCATGGAGGCAGGCAACCGCGGCGCCGACGATGTCGGCGCGCCGTCGATCGGGCTGAACATCGTATTGCCGCACGAGCAGGCGCCCAACGCCTATGTCACGCCGGAGCTCTGCTTCAACTTCCACTACTTCGCCGTCCGCAAGATGCATTTCGTCATGCGCGCCAAGGCGGTCGCGGTGTTTCCGGGCGGCTTCGGCACGATGGACGAGTTCTTCGAGACGCTGACGCTCATCCAGACGGGACGCATGGAGCGCGTCCCGGTCATCCTATTCGGCAAGGCGTTCTGGCAAAGGGCGATCGATCTCGATTTCCTCGCCGAGCAGGGCACGATCTCGCCCGGCGACCAGGACATCATCGATTTCGTCGACACGGCCGAAGAGGCCTGGGAGATCATCCGCCGCTTCTACAAACTTTAAGGGCGGGAAGACAAACCTGCCCGGTCTGCCTACGCCGGCAGCTCGACCAGCCAGCCATTCGAGTGCGCGAAACGCACGATGGCCGCCCGTGAGTGCAGCGCGAGCTTCTCGGTTGCCCTGGTGCGGTAGGTCTCGATCGTCTTTATGCTGAGGTTGAGCCGGGACGAGATTTCCTTGTTGCTGTAGCCGAGCGCCACCAGCTGGATGACCGACCGTTCCCGTTCGCTGAGATTGCCGGGACCGCCCTGGGTGGCGCCGCGCGGGCTCAATATGCGCGCGGCGAGCGCCGGATCGACATAGTTGTCGCCGGCCAATACGCAGCGGATGGCCTGCAGCAGGTCCGTCGCCGTCGACCGCTTGACCACGAAGCCGCGTCCGCCGGCCGCAAGCACCTGGCGCAGGCAGCCTGGGTCCTCATGCGCCGTCAGCGCTATGCAGCTGACCTCGGGAAAGCGTTCGCCAAGCCGTTCGATCAGCGTGACCCCGTTGACGCCCGGAAGCGATATGTCGACCACGGCGACATCGGGTAGCGTCTTGCCGATCCCTTCAAGGGCATCCTCGGCATTTCCGGCCAGTCCGACGATCGTCAGATCGTCCTGGCTGTCGATCATCGCGCCGACCCCCGACAGGATGATCGGATGGTCATCGACCACGAATATGCGCCTGCAGCACACCTTAACCTCCATCAGTCTGCCAAAGGCCCTGTCACGCGGAAAGGGTCCTCTTGTCCTTGATGGTCTAGGCAACTGGCCCGCCTGGCGCGGGACGCCCGTCTGTTCTGGCGGCCTGAACGGCCGCAACGGGTAAGCCATCCCCCGCCTAACCCAATGAAGCCGAACTGTAAGCCACCGCTAATGTCCGGGATGTGCAGCGCTTCACGTAACCCCACCTGACGCCGAAGATGCCGTTTCAGACTTGTTCGCGTCTTGTCGGCCGGACCGTCGATCAGCCGGCCAGAGGCACATCGGCGTAAATGGTGGTCCCCTTGCCCCTGGCGGTTTCAACCGACAATTTGCCACCGACCAGCGCCAGCCGCTCCCTCATTCCGGCAAGGCCCAAATGGCCCGGACCCGGTTCGGCGCTGGCGTCGAAGCCGCGGCCGTCATCCTCGATCGTCAGGCGTATCCGATCGTCCTGGATGTGCGCCGTGACGCTTACGCGGCTCGGCGCGGCATGCTTGCCGATATCGGTGAGCGCTTCCTGCGCAATGCGGTACAAAGTGAGCGCGATCTCGGCAGGCGGCGGGCTCGACAGGGCTTCAAGATCCATCTCGCATGCAATGCCAAGTTGACCGCAAAGCATGGTGGCCAGGTCCTCGACCGAAGCTCTGAGTCCTTGGCGATCGAGGTCTGCGGGTCGCAGGCTCCAGGCGGCGTCATGCACCCTGGCACTCAGCTCGTCGATAAGCATCGCGGCGCGCTCGAGGCGGGTGTCCATCTCCGGCGAGCCGGCGCGAACGATGTGCAATTCGAGCGCGACGCTGGCGAGCAGCTGGCCAAGATCGTCATGCAGCTCGCGCGACAGGCGCAGGCGCTGCTCTTCCTGCACGGCAACCAGATGCCGCGCCAGACCACGGCGCTTTCGCGAGCTTTCACCTTTGCCGGTGTCGATGCCACCCTCCACCGTCAACGCTGCGCCCGCGAGAAGAGGCGCAAGGGTTGATGCTGTGCGCAATATACACCCGGCATACGCCTTTATGCCTGTCAGTTTTTTCCTGATTGCTTCAACTTTTCCTGACACGGGGGTCAGCAGAAAAACCGGCCGCACCTGCCGATCAGCCCGAATTCATGGGCGCTATTTCCGCGTGCATCCTTAGAGCGTCCTCCCGGTCATCTTGAACTGGCCGGGAAGCTCAACACCAACCAAGGAGAACGTCATGAGAAAGATCATCCTGGCCGCGGCCGTGCTGTCGGCTCTGACCGGTTCGGCATCCGCATTTTCGGTCGGTAGCGGCAACGGCAACGGCAACGGCAATGTCGGCGTCGGCAACGGCAATGGCAACGGCAACGCCAACACCGGCGCCTTCAATGGCAACTTCAACGGCAACGGCAATTTCGGCTTCGGCAACGGCAACGGGAACGGCAACGCCAATATGGGCGCCTTCAACGGCAACTATAACGGCAACCTCAATGCCGGCGCCGCCAACGGCAACGGCAACGGCAACGGCAATTTCGGCCTCGGCAACGGCAACCTGAACGGCAACGGGAACTGGGGCATCGGAAACGGAAGCGCCAACGGCAACGGCAACGCCGGTGTCGGCAACGGCAACGGAAACGGCAACGGGAACCACTAGTCCCCGTCCAACCGCCGGCGTCGCCAAGCTTCAGTTTGGAAAGACGCTGATGGCTCTGGGACCGTCGAGCCAAGCGCCCGTCCCCCGCGCAAGGCCACCGCGACATGTCGCCGACGGTCCCAGTCCTTTTCGCCCAATCCTTTTTGCAACAGATCCCAATTTCAAAAGCTAAGCCATGGAAGGAGCTCGCAGATGAAACGCTACGTCATACCGGCGCTATGCCTGGGGTTGTTGAGCGCAACCGCGGCGAAGGCTGACACCGCGACGGGCAGCCAGGCCTTCGGCATGTCGGCCGCCCAGGGAGCGGTCGGCAAATACGGCCAATCCATCGGCGCGAACGTCAGGGGCATGAACCCGCTCGGCAATTTCGGCGGCAATGTCGGCTACAAGAACAGCGGTACGGGCAATGTCGGCGCCTTCAACAGCGGCACCGGCAATGTCGGCGCTTTCAACGGCAACAACAACACCTCGTCGACAAGCGGCAACGGCAACATTGGCGCCTTCAACGGCAACTCCAACACCGGCCAATACAACGGCAACAGCAACATCGGTGCCGGCAATGGCAACTTCAACGGCGGCAACTTCAACGGAAACGGCAATGTCGGCGCCTTCAACGGCAACTCCAACGGCCGGGGAAACCGCTGATGACTGGCTTGAGCTCATCCACCCGGCCTCGCAGGCGCCGGGTGGCGGCGAGGCTGCTTGACGGCAACGGCCTCGCGCTGGGCACGCTGCTTGCCGCTTTGCTGGTTGTCGACGCTTCGACGCTGGCCAGGATTGCCGACCTTCCAATCGGGGCCGGTATCGCCAACGGTCTTGGCAATACCGGAAATTTCAACGGCAACGGAAATTCCGGCAACTTCAACGGCAATGGCAACAGCGGCAATTTCAACGGCAACGGCAATGCCGGAAGTTTCAGCGGCAACTTCAATGGCGGCAGCTTCAACGGCAACGCCAATTGCGGCAATGGCCATGGCAACGGCTATGCGTCGGACGGCAATGGCAACGGTACGAGAGCAGCAGGCAATCCGGACCTGTGCCGGTTTTTGAAGGAGCTGAACGGCCGACTGGGACTGCCGCCCGGCACGATTCCGGATTTCGATTAGAGCAATTCCAGGAAAGTGCGCAGCGGTCTTCCGCCCGGAATTGCGTTTCGCCGTTTCCGTGAAACGGCCCTAGGTCTTCGATACAAGGTCGCAGGCCTAGGCCAGATATTCACCGCCCATTTCCGAAATCAGCGCAAACGCCGGCGATTGGCTGAAGTCGCCCGAACCTCGTCATTCCAGGGCGGAGCAGCCGCGAATCGGCGTCGCGGAGACCCTGGATTCCATTCCGTGACCCTGATCAAAGAGTGCAGCGGAGCAGAATTCTGCACCGCGGCAGCGCTCATACGTCACGGAATGGATCCTCGGGTCTGCGCGCGTCGCTTCGCTCCTTGCTCCGCCCGTGGATGACGATCGCGATGGGCGTTTCGGCCAATCGCCAAGGCATGCCTATGCAAACATCGTTAGGCCACGACGTCGACGATCGCGGTCAGGAAACCGGCGAGGTCGTCGGTGACGAAATCGACGTCGTCCTCGTTTGCGGGGTCGCGTTCCCAGATCTCCGAGAAGGTCGGCTCGAAATTGCGCGGCACCACCAGCACGGTCGTCATGCCGAGCGTTTTCGGCACGGCCAGATTGCGCGCCAGATCCTCGAACATCACCGCATTGTGCCCGGTCACCGAGTGCAATTCGGCAAAACGCTCATAGGTCTGGCGCTCCGGCTTGGGGCTCAGCCCCGCCGCGACGATGTCGAAGATGGCATCGAAATGTTCCAGTATGCCGAGCTGGCGGGCGGTGCGTTCGGCGTGCCTGCGGTCGCCATTGGTGAAGATGAACTTGCGCCCGGGAAGCTGGCGGATCGCTGCGCCCAGCACCGGATCCGGCACCAGCCGCGAATAGTCGATGTCGTGCACCTTCTCGAGGAAATCGTCGGGATCGATGCCGTGCCGCTTCATCAGCCCGTTCAGCGTCGTGCCGTATTCCAGGTAGAGCTCCTTCTGCAGCTTGCGCGCGTCGTCGCGCGAAAGCGTCAGCAGCTCGCCGACATAGGCGGTCATCTTCACGTCGATCTGCGCGAACAGGTTCGAGTGATGCGGATAGAGCGTGTTGTCGAGGTCGAATACCCAGTCCGTGACATGGGCGAAGCGGGCGGGATCGGGTGTCGTTGTCATGGGTTTCTTATGGCATGCCGACGCTGGATTTATCCACAACTTATGCGCGTCACGAAATGTGAAAATGGCGCCTCGCTTCAAATTTTAAAAGTCCTGGAAAGGTCGCCTTTAACGCTTGCTGGCACACAAGCTGACCCTTGGGAGCAAGTGATGAGTCGCATAATTTTGAGGGCCGCTGCCGTGGCGTTCGCTTCGGTCGCTGCCTCGCTGTTGTTGACGCTGATTGTGATGCCGGCGATGGGCTTTCCGATGAGCCGCACGGTTTGGCTGGCGTCGACGGTTTGTCCGCTCGTGCTCGCCTGGGCCGCCAGCGCCAGCAGCTTCTGGCAGAGCGATCGGTTGCAGAATGCTCATCGCGAGCTTGCCCGGGCTCACGCGCAGCTCGCGGCGGCGCACAGGCGCCTGTCGGAAAAGGCAAGCCGGGACGACATGACCGGCATGCTCAACCGCGAGACCTTTTTCGCCGCGCTCGACGGTTCGCGGCGCAAGAGCGATCGCGGCGCGCTGCTCATCATCGACGCCGATCACTTCAAGAGGATCAATGACAGTTACGGTCATCTGACCGGAGACGAAGCGCTGCTTTTGATCGCCGGCGCCATCGAACGCGGCATTCGCAGCGGCGACCTGCTCGGCCGCATAGGCGGCGAGGAATTCGCGGCTTTCCTGGTTGGCGCCAGCGAACCGGAAGCCAAGCATATCGCCGAACGCATCCGCCGCGAGGTCGAGCTGATCCGTTTCCGCCCGGTCGACGAGCGGACCGTGCCGCTCACGGTTTCGATCGGCGGGGTCTGCTGCGGCGAGAGCGCGACCATTTCGGATTTGATGCGCGCCGCCGACCGCAGGCTTTACGAAGCCAAGAACCGCGGCCGCAATCGTTCGATTCTCGACCGCGAGCTGCCCGAGGCGGCATGAAGCCTCGCCGCAGGCGTTAGGAATGCCCTAACCATGTTCATATTCAACCGCGCTAAACTTCCTGATGTAACGCCGTTTTCACCTGGGTCTGGCACGGAATTGGCCTCCCAGGCGGCACATGTGCCGTTGAGGAACGGCATGCGTGGATCGAGGCCCCTGTCGAGAGACGTGTCATGAGCAGGTTCATGAGAAAAATGTCGCGCCGCGCGATCGTGCAGGCGCTGATCGCGCTGCCTGCCCTGTCGCTGTTCCGCAGCCAGCAACCCGTGGTCGATGCCGATGAGATCGTCGAGATCAATGGCTGGATCCTGCGGCGAAGCGACCTCACATGATCTTCAACAGCTACGAGGCCTACAAGCAGGCCGGCTTCAGACCCAAAGCCTGCATTCTCGGCTCCGGCCCGGCCGGCATGACGATCGCCAGGAAGCTCGGCGCAGCCGGCATCCCGGTGGTCGTGCTGGAGGCGGGTTCGCGCGAGTTCAGCGATGAGTCGCAGGATTTCTACCGCGGCAAGACGGTTGGCGATTTCTATTTCGACCTCGACATCACCAGGCTGCGCTTCATGGGCGGCTCGTCCAATCACTGGGCCGGCTGGTGCCGCGTGCTCGACAAACAGGACTTCGAGCCCAAGGCCTGGGCGCCGGACACCGGCTGGCCGATCGGCCGCGCCGACATCGAGCCCTATCTTGGCGAAGTTCACGATATCCTCGAGCTGCCCGATTTCCGTCCCGACGTCCCGGTTTCGGACGACATCCGCTGGGTTCAATTGATCAAGAGCCCGGCGGTTCGCTTCGGCGAGAAGTTCGCCGACGAGCTCGACAGGAGCAGGAACATCGCCGTCGTGCTCAATACCTACGCGACCGAGCTCACCGGCGACGGCAAGCGCGTCACCGGCGCGAAGCTCTGGTCGAACGGCCAGGATGCCGGCACCTTCGCGGCGGACTATTTCGTCACCTGCACCGGCGGGCTGGAGAACTCGCGGCTGCTGTTGTGGTCGAATGAGCGCTCGAATGGCGGCGTGGTGCCGAACGCGGCGGCGCTCGGCCGTTACTGGATGGAGCATCCGACCTTCCAGGGCGGCAATGCCATCCTCGCCAATTACTCGGAGTTCGAGGTCGACGCCTCGAAAGAAGCCTTCTTCTCGCCGACGCTTGCCGCGATGGAGCGGCTGCAGATCATGAATTTCGGTATCCGCCTGATCGAGAGCCCCTATCCCAATGTCAAGAAATTGATCGCCGATCTCGCCTGCACGGCGCCTAATATGGCGGAATGGATATCTTCCCAGCTGGACCAGAGGCTGCACTGCGCCGCCCAGCTTTACGTCGCCTGGGAACAGGCGCCGCTTGCCTCCAACCAGATCGCGCTGTCGAAGTCCGATGTCGACCACGCCGGCGTGCCGCGCATCGAATTGCACTGGAAGAAATCGCCGCTCGAGCGCCGCACGCTGCTCGAAGGCCTCAGGCTTTTCGGCACGACCATGGCGCAGAAGAATCTCGGCCGCGTCCGCATCGACGACTGGATCGGCAATGGCGGCGATTACCCGACCAATGAGGAAACGGCCGGCAACCACCATATGGGTGGCACCCGCATGGGCACCGACGTCTTGAAGAGCGTCGTCGACGCCAATTGCAAGGTGCACGGCATGGACAATCTCTATGTCGGCGGCTCGTCGGTGTTCTGCACGTCGGGCCAGTGCAATCCGACGACGACCATCACCGCGCTCGCCTGCCGCCTCGGCGAGCATCTGGGCAAGGTGATCGCCGTCTGATCTCGACCGTGCTGCGCATTCATCAATGCGGCACACGCCCTGCAGAGCGAGCAGTTGGCCAGGATCAAGGCCGAGCCTGACAAGGCATAGCCAGAGGATCAGCGCAGGATTTGAAAAATTGCCGTTTATCGACGGGCACGATTTTCACCGTTTCTTTCGGTGACGTTGGCGATTGGCGGAAGCCTTCCAACCTCGTCATTCCAGGGCGGAGCAGCCGCGAAGCGGCGTCGCGGAGACCCTGGAATACATTCCGTGGCTCTGATCAAAGAGTGCAGCTGAGCAGAATTCTGCACCGCGGCAGCGCTCATGCGACACGGAATGGATCCTCGGGTCTGCGCGCGTCGCTTCGCTCCTTGCTCCGCCCGTGGATGACGACTGGGTGGGCGTTTCGGCTACCGCCAAGGCATGGCATCTGCCAACGCAAACATAGCCAACCGGTCAAAATCCCTGTGCTGGGGAACTAATTGCAAAAAGGCACAAAGCGGCCCAGCCGCCTGTCGGCAGCTGAACCGCGCTGAATGTCGGTTGGGCGAAAACCGACCTCAGATTGTTGACGGGTCGAGCGCCGGCTGGCCCTTGAACCGCGCCACGATGCCGGCGAGGTCGCCATGGGCGAAAGCATCGCGCAGCGCATCGAAGGACGGCAGCACGAAATAGGCGCGCTGGAACTTGTCGATCTCATAACCGGTGCGCATCACCGTCTCGAGGTCGAACGGCACATGGTGCGCTTCCTTGCTCTCGACCGCGAATTGCAGCTCGGTGAAGGACGACATCAGCCCGGCGCCGAAAGCTTTCAACGGCTGGCCGGCTTCCTGGATGAGGCCGTATTCGGCGCTGTACCAGTAGAGCCTCGTGATCATCTCGTCGCCGCCGAGCGCAATCAGATCTTCCGCCTTCCGGCCATACATCTGCATGAAATCGGCGAACACCGGCTGGGTCAGGATCGGCACATGGCCAAAGAAATCGTGGAACATGTCCGGCTCGACGATGTAGTCGAGCTCCTTCTTCGTCCGCAGCCAATTGGTCACCGGGAAACGCCGATTGGCGAGATGATCGAAGAAGGGGCCGGCCGGAATGAGGCCGGGCACCGCAACGATCTCCCAGCCCGTCAGCCTGGCGAGCTTTTCGCTGACGGCATCGAAATCCGGAATCCTGTCGAGCAGGCCGAGCGCGGCGACGCCGTCGAGATACGAGCGGTGCGCGAGCTTCCGCGTCAGCTTCGTCTGGCGGTCGCAGAGCGTGCGCCACACCGCCTGTTCCTCGGCGGAGTAGCCGTAGCCCTGCGCCACGGTGAAATCGCTGCGGCAGACCGAATAGTCGCCCCGCAGACCCTGCGCCGCGCATTCGGCGGCATAATCGGCAACGCTGATCGTCATCATATCCTCCTCAAGATCGTGATCGGCGGATCGTGAAGGGGAGTTTAGAAGCGACCGCTGAGGCAAATCAGCTTTGTTTATGGCACGCTAGCTGTTTTGGAGGTAAAAACGCTCAGTTCAACGCGAGCTTGAGAAAAAATGCCTCAATTTGACGATTTCGAGATAAGGATGCTCGACATCCTGCAGCGCGATGGCCGCAAGCCCGTCTCGGAGCTGGCGCAAGAGATCGGCCTGTCGACCACGCCTTGCGCGCGCCGCTTCGAGGCCCTGCAGGCAGCCGGTATCATCAAGGGCTTTGCCGCCGTGCTCAGCCGCCGCGCCGTGGGCTTGACCGTCGAGGTGTTCATCCAGGTGCGGCTGGTCAGCCACAGCGACGGCTCGCCCGAAAGCTTTATCGCCGCCGTGCAGCGCATGGACGAGGTCTCGTCCTGCTGGACGATGACAGGCGACTACGATTTCCTGCTGCATGTCTTGGTGCCGTCGGTGGACGATTTGAACGCCTTCGTCATGCACCGGCTGATGCGTCTGCCCGGCGTGCGCGACGTCCATACGCAACTGGTGCTGCAGAACATCAAAGGACCCGGCCACGTGCCGCTCAGCCATCTACGGCGCTGATCCGGTCAAATCTGGCGAAAAGCTGCGTGGAAACTGCTGAACCGCGCCAAGGCGGCTTCGGCATCTGTCATTAGCACAAGCGGACCAATATGGAGGTCCGCCTTGAACATCGTGCTTATCAATCCGCCGCACACCGCCATCGGCAGCCGTGTGCCCGACGACCACCTGCCGCCGCTCGGTCTTTTGGCCATCGGCGGGCCGCTGATCGATTCCGGCCATCAGGTATGCCTGGTCGACGCCGAGTTCGGTCCGATGCCACTTGCGGCGGTGGTGGACGAGGCGCTGCGCGGCGGTCCGGATTTCGTGCTGATCGGCCATTCCGGCTCGACCTCGGCGCATCCGACAGCCTTGAAGATCGCCGAAATGATCAAGGCCCGCGCGCCGGGCGTCGTTGTCATCTATGGCGGTGTCTTCCCGACCTATCACTGGCGCGATATCCTCGCTGCGACCAACGTCTTCGATTTCATCGTGCGCGGCGAGGGCGAGGCGACCGCGACGGCGCTGGTCGAGGCAATCGAGATGCGCCAGCCGGTGGCGAGCGTTGCCGGCATCGCCTATCGCGACGATTTCGGCCGTCCTGTCGCGACGCAGGCGGCGATGACCATAGCCGACCTCGATGCCTGGCGGGTCGGCTGGGAGCTGATCGATCACCGCCGCTACTCCTATTGGGGCGGCAAGCGGGCCGTGGTCATGCAGTTCTCGCGCGGCTGCCCGCATCTGTGCAACTACTGCGGCCAGCGCGGTTTCTGGACCCGCTGGCGCCACCGCGACCCGGTCAAATTCGCCAGGGAGATTGCCCGGCTCTATCGCGAGCACGGCGTCGAGCTGATCAATCTCGCCGACGAGAACCCGACTTCCTCGAAAAAGGCCTGGCGCGCCTTTCTCGACGCCATGATCGCCGAAAACGTGCCGGTGCTGATCGTCGGCTCGACCCGCGCCGACGATATCGTGCGCGATGCCGATATCCTGCATCTTTATCGCAGGGCCGGCGTCATCCGCTGGCTGCTCGGCATGGAGAACACCGACGAGCAGACGCTGTCGCTGATCCGCAAGGGCGGCAGCACGAAGTCCGACCGCGAGGCGATCCGGCTGCTCAGGCGGCACGGCATCCTGTCGATGGCGACCTGGGTCGCCGGCTTCGAGGACGAGACCTTGCGCGATCTCTGGCGCGGCTTCCGCCAGCTCATCGCCTATGACCCCGACCAGATCCAAGCGCTCTATGTCACGCCGCATCGCTGGACGCCGTTCTTCCGCATCGCCAAGGACCGCAAGGTGATTCAGAAGGACGTGCGCCTGTGGGATTACAAGCACCAGGTTCTGCGCATGACCAGGCTGAAACCCTGGATGCTGTTCTTCGCCGTCAAGCTGATCGAGGTGGCGGTGCAGTCGCGGCCGAAGGCGCTGGCGCGCATCCTGTTCCATCCCGATCCCGAGCAGCGGCATTCGATGCGCTGGTACACCAGGATGGGGCGCCGTGTCTGGTTCCGCGAGGTCTGGGGGTTTCTGGTCCGCGACGGCCGCGTCACGGACGGGCCGACATTAGCCGAATTCTGGGGCGCGCCGCAGGACACCGAGGAGGAATCGATGATCGTCGGGCGCCAGCCACGCAAGTCCGTCGCGCCGGTCATTGAAGATCGAGGCGCGCCGGCGGCAAGAAAGTTAGCCGGCTGACATGGCGGTTTACCATTCCATGGAAATGGTGAACTTGCCTTTCTTACGGGACGATCAGCGTGCCGGCGCCGTGCTCGGTGAACAGCTCGAGCAGCACCGAATGCGGCGTCTTGCCGTTGAGGATGACGACGCCTTCGACGCCGCGCTCGATCGCCTCGATGCAGGTCTCGACCTTCGGGATCATGCCGCCCGAAACCGTGCCGTCCTTGATCAGCGCCCTGGCCTCGGCGACCGTCAGCTCGTCGATCAGCTTCTTGTTCTTGTCGAGGACGCCCGGCACGTCAGTGAGGAAGAGCAGGCGCGAGGCGCGGCAGGCGCCGGCGATGGCGCCGGCAAAGGTGTCGGCGTTGATGTTGTAGGTGTGGCCGTCGCGGCCGGGCGCCACCGGTGCCAGCACCGGGATCATTTCCGAGCGCGCCAGAAGGTCGAGCAGCGTGCGGTCGACCTCGACCGGCTCGCCGACGAAGCCGAGATCGAGCACCCGCTCGATGTTGGAATCCGGATCGACCATGGTCTTGCGCGCCTTTTCGGCGAACACCATGTTGCCGTCCTTGCCGCAGAGCCCGATCGCCCATTCGCCCTCGGCGTTGATCAGCGCCACGATCTCCTTGTTGATCGAGCCGGCCAGCACCATCTCGACGATCTCGACAGTCTTCTGGTCGGTGACGCGCAGGCCGCCCTCGAACTTGGATTCGATACCCATCTTGGTGAGCATCGCGCCGATCTGCGGCCCACCGCCATGCACGACGATCGGATTGACGCCGGATTGTTTCAACAGCGCGATGTCGCGGGCGAACGCCTTGCCGAGCTCCGTATCGCCCATGGCATGCCCGCCATATTTCACCACCACCGTCTTGTTCTCGTAGCGCTGCATATAAGGCAGCGCGCGAGAGAGCAGCGCGGCCTGCATTTCGGCGTTGGCGGCGATGTCCGTCATCGGTATCGATCCCAGCTAGCGTGAATGGCGGCCTCTTAGCGGGAATTGCCGCGCGGAGCAAATGGTTCGGCAAGCAACATTATGTGCGATGCGATCGGCCTATTCTTCGATCCGCAAGTCGCTGTCGACGATCAACGCAAAGACACCGTCGATGTCGTCCGAATCCAGGTCATGATGACGCGCAAGCACGAGATTGAGTTCGTCCAGCGTGACCGACCCGCGCTCCTGGCACCGGCCGATCAAATCGAGGATCGCGCTTCTGATTTGGTCTGGCAAATTGGTCATCCGCGCAGAAATCGGGCGGCGCGGATAATTTTCAAGGCGCTGGCCTATTGCGGCACCTTGAGCGGGCCCGCCGTCCCAGCCACCCCGAATGCTTCTCCATCTGCTCGGCGAAAGACAACAGCGTTTCCTCGTCGCCGCGTCGACCAGCTCCTGCGTTGCAATTTCCCCTTTGTGGACGAGCTCGGCAAGGCCGGTCGCATCCTGTTCCCAAAGCACCCGCTCGATCGACATCCGCATCCCCTCGTTAGCCAAAATCTATCGCAAATCGAATCGGGATTCGATAAAACCAACGGCACGGCAATCTTCGGCGGACAAAGCCTCTTCTCACATCAGTAAGACTGGGCGGCCCGTTGCAATTAAATCGCAATCTTCTAATTTGCCGCCATGGGGCCTCAGGACATCAGCAAGCTGATCGTTCGGACTTCGATGAAGGACCGGGCGGCGTTCGATCTGCTCTACAAGCAGACCAGCGGGAAACTTTTCGGCGTCTGCCTTCGTGTCTTGCGGGACAGGGGAGATGCGGAAGAAGCGCTGCAGGAGGTCTTCGTCAAAATCTGGACGAAGGCGGATCGTTTCGCGGTTTCTGATTTGAGCCCGATTTCCTGGCTGGTGGCCGTTGCGCGCAATCATGCGATCGATCGCATCCGGTCGCGGCGCAGTCCTTCTGCCAACATCGATACGGCCCTCGACGTCGCCGATCCGGCGCCGGGACCCGAGGCCATGGCTGTGGCGGGCGGCGAGACCGAACGCATCTACCATTGCCTCGACGAACTGGAGCAAGACCGGGCGGCGGCCGTCCGGGGCGCCTATCTGGGCGGCGAGAGCTATGCCGAGTTGGCGGAGCGCTTCAAGGTTCCGCTGAACACGATGCGGACTTGGCTGCGGCGAAGCCTGCTGAAACTGAGAGAATGCCTGGAAAGATGACGCTGGCAGAGGACAACGGACCGGAACGTGGAGGCGACGATCTGCTCGCCGCCGAATACGTTCTCGGCGTCCTGGCAGCCGACGAGCGCCAGATCGCTTCCCGCCGCATCGATGCCGAGGCGTCGTTCGCCCGCCTGGTCGACGCCTGGGAAGCCCATTTCGCGCCCATGGCCGCCGCCTATGCCGCGGTCGAGCCGCCGGCTTCCGTGAAAGTGGCAATCGACCGCCGCCTGTTCGCTTCGTCCGCGTCCACGGCGCCCAGCGGCGGCCTGTGGGCGAGCCTCGCCTTCTGGCGCGGCCTCGCCGCAGCGGCCATCGCCGCTTTGGCCGTCTATGTCGCCCTGCCTTACGTCAGGCCGCCGGTCCAGCCGCCCGAGACCAGGCTGGTCGCCTCTCTGGCCGCCGACAACAGCAACGTCAAATATCTTGCGGTCTATGACGCCGCCCGCCATGAGATCGGCCTGTCGCTGGTCTCCGGCGACCGCGGCGCCGGCAAGGATTTCGAGCTCTGGATGATCGAGGGCAAGAACGCGCCGGTCTCGATGGGTGTCATTCCCGCCGGCCCGACCGCGCGCATGGCGGTCACGCCGGCCGTCCAGCAGAAGCTGGCGCAAGGCGCCGTGCTCGCCGTCAGCCTCGAACCCTCCGGCGGTTCGCCGACCGGCCAGCCGACCGGGCCGGTCGTCGCCGCGGGTGACCTGAAGGGCATCTGACCCTGGTCAGCCGGTTTTCGAAGACTAACTGCAGTCTATATCCTGCCCTTTCTAGGCGGGAAAATTTCACTGTCGCCATCAGTGACACGGACGCAATAAAGCATCGGAATAAAAATCGCGCGCCCTTCGTGAAACTAACGCTTTTCGGGCTCGTATCTCCTCGCGTTCCCACGGACGGGAAGAAACAACCCGAGGAGACTGACACCATGCGTAAACTCGCCACCCTTTTGCTTGCCTCTACACTTGCCCTTGCGGCGCTCGGTGCCGTTGCCTACGCCGCCAATCCGATGGTCGGCGGCGCGCCGATGTATGCCAAGAAGAACATCATCGAGAATGCCGTCAATTCGAAGGACCACACCACGCTGGTCGCCGCCGTCAAGGCCGCCGGCCTGGTCGACACGCTGCAGGGCGCCGGGCCCTTCACCGTCTTCGCGCCGACCAACGAGGCCTTCGCGGCGCTGCCCGCCGGCACGGTCGATACGCTGCTCAAGCCCGAGAACAAGGACAAGCTGACGAAGGTGCTGACCTGCCATGTCGTCGCCGCCAAGGCGCTGGCCGCCGATGTCGCCGAGATGGCCAAGGCCGATGGCGGCGCCCACCAGGTCAAAACGGTCGGCGGTTGCGAGCTGACGCTGAAGGCGGAGAAGGGCAAGGTCACCGTCACCGACGAGAACGGCAATGTCGCCCATGTCACCATCGCCGATGTCCGCCAGTCGAACGGCGTCATCCATGTCATCGACAAGGTTCTCTTGCCGAAGATGTAACAAAGCGGGCCTGGCCGGCGAAGACATGGCTGAGCGCTGGCCGTATCATTCAAGATTCGCGCCGCCGGCAGGGGTGTGCTCCGCGTCCGTCCCGCAAGGGCGGCGCGGAGCAGCATCCGGAGCGTTCCAGGAAGGTTCTGTCCGGAATTGCTCGAACGAAGAGATGGGGCGTCACCGGCTTTTGATTTCCGGCCCGGGCTCTATCTTGGCAAAATGCGTCAGGAGGAACGGCCATGAACCGTCGCGATTTTCTCTGGAGCGGGGCCGCCGCCACCGCTCTCATCGTCGGATCCGCAGCGATGCTGCGTGCCGGCGGACCGAAGCCCGCTCTCGCCGCCGAGACGTTCGAAATCACCAAGACCGATGCCGAATGGCACGCCATCCTTTCGGACGAGGCCTTCGATGTGCTGCGTAAGCAAGGCACCGAATATCCCGGCACCAGCCCGCTGCTCAACGAGCATCGCAAGGGCATCTTCGCCTGTGCCGGCTGCGACCTGCCGGTCTATTCGTCGGAGACCAAATTCGATTCCGGCACCGGCTGGCCGAGCTTCTGGCAGGAAATCCCCAACGCCATTGGCAAGACCGAGGACCGCTCGCTCGGCATGACCCGCACCGAGGTCCATTGCCGGCGCTGCGGCGGTCATCTCGGCCATGTCTTCGATGACGGCCCGCCGCCCACCGGCCTGCGCCACTGCATCAACGGCGTGGCGCTAAGCTTCAAGCCGGCTTCAGCCTGAGCAATTCCAGTCCTGCAGAAAAGAATGACCCCGGAAATCGTCACCGATTTCCGGGGTCACGCGTTGAGGACGCCAGGCGGGGGTTCCGGCTCCTCAATGGCCTCCGCCGCCACCGCCGCCCTGCGGGGCCGGCTTGTTGATGAACAGCACGAAAAATCCGAGCGAGGCGAACAGCACCGTCAGCATCATGAACACGTCCATGAAGGACAAAAGCGCCGCCTGCTGGTGTACCATGCCGGACAGTTTCGAGATCGCAGCGCTTGTGGCGTCGAGACCGGCGGTCTGCCCGAAATTCTGCGTCATGTTCTGCAGCTTGGTCTGCGCGGTCTCGCTGCCCCACTGCACATGCTCGGAGAGCCGCGCATAGTGGAAGGCGTTGCGGTCGATCAGCACCGTGTTGATCACCGCGAGGCCGACAGCGCCGCCGAGGTTGCGGGTCAGGTTGAACAGGCCCGACGCATTCTTCAAGCGTTCCGGCGGCAGCGTGCCGAGCGCGATGTTGTTGATCGGCACCATGCACAGCATCATCGAACAGCCGCGCAGGATCTGCGGAATCAACAGCTCATAGAAATCCCAGTCGGCCGTGAGATGCGTCATCCACCAGGTGCCGGTGGCGAAGCCGACGAACCCGATCATCATCATCAGCCTGAGGTCGATCTTGTTCGACAGGATGCCGGCAACGGGCGCGGTGAAGAACATCGCCAGGCCGCTGACGAACAGCGCCTCGCCGATCATCATCGAATCGTAGCCGCGGATACGCCCCAGGAACACCGGATAGAGATAGGTGAGCCCGTAGAGGCCGATGCCGACCACGAAGGAGAACAGCGAGCCGAAGGCGAAGTTGACGTTGCTGAAGGCCCTCAGGTCGACAATCGGCTCCTCGGCGGTGAAGACGCGCCAGAAGAAGATGACGCCGCCGATGGTCATGATGATGGCGCAGGTGAACACCGCCGGCTCCTGCAGCCAGTCGTGGTTCGGGCCTTCCTCCAGCACATATTCCATGCAGCCGAGGAAAGCGGCCATGCCGACCAGACCCCACCAGTCGAACTTGGAGAACAGTTTCAGGTTGGGCTTGTCGAAATCGATCAGCGACCAGGCCGCCGTCGCCACCAAAATGCCGGGCACGACGTTGATCAGGAACAGCCAGTGCCAGGACATGGCGTGGCTGATATAGCCGCCCACCGTCGGGCCGATCGTCGGCGCCAGCGTCGCCACCAGGCCGATCATCGGCGACACGACGGCGCGCTTGGAAGGCGGGAAGATGGTGAAGGCGGCTGCGAAGACGCTGGGGATCATGCCGCCGCCGATAAAGCCCTGGATGGCGCGGTAGACGATCATCTGGTCGATATTGGTGGCGGTCGCGGCAAGCGCGCTGGCCGCGGTGAAGCCGGCCGCCGCGGTGGTGAACAGCACGCGCGTCGACAGCATGCGGCTGAGGAAGCCGGACAGCGGGATCATCACGACCTCGGCGATCAGGTAGGCGGTCTGCACCCACGGGATCTCGTCGGAGCTGGCGCTCAGGCCCGCCTGGATTTCCGAGAGCGAGGCCGAGACGATCTGGATGTCCAGGATCGCCATGAACATGCCGAACACCATCGCCAGGAAGGCGACGACGCGGCGCACGGGCATATGGTCCGCCGGCAAGGCCGGCGCGGCAGCGACCGGACGTCCGGGGGCTGATCCTGCGGTGATGGTTGCGGTTGCCATGTCATGGCCTCCCTGGGCAATTCCTGGGACGAGCGCGTGGCGGTCCCGAATTGCGTCGAAAACGATAAAGCAGGCTGGACGGCCCGGCGCTCAATCGGCCGCCGGGCCGCCCCCCAATCAGTTGGTCGTCGAAGCCGGCGCGGTGCGGCTGTCGACCGCGACGACGACACTCAGCCCGGCGCGCAGCTTGCCGGTCTTCAGCACGTCGGCCGGCACGTCGATGCGCACGGGCACGCGCTGCACCACCTTGGTGAAGTTGCCGGTGGCGTTTTCCGGCGGCAGCAGCGAGAACACCGCGCCCGAAGCCGGCGCCAGCGAGGAAACCGTGCCTTCGAAGGTCTGGCCGTCGATAGCGTCGACGGTGATGCGGACCTTCTCGCCGGGCACCATGCGGCCGAGCTGCGTCTCCTTGAAGTTGCCGACGATGTAGAGCTTGTCCATCGGCACGACGACGGCGAGCTTCTGGCCGGGGCTGACGAGATCGCCCTGCTCGACCGAGCGGTTGCCGACGACGCCGTCATAGGGAGCCTTCAGCACGGTGAAGGACAGGTCGCGCTGGGCCTTGTCGCGGGTGAGCTGCAGCGAGGCGAGCGTCGAGGCCGACTCGGCGCGCTGCGCTTCCAGCACGCCGATATTGGCCTGCGCCGCCGCAATCTGCGCATCGGCGCCGACAAGCGCCGCCTTGGCCTGGTCGAGCGCGGTCTGGGCGTCGTCGAGCTGGGCCTGCGTGCCGACATGGGTCTTGACGAGTTGCGCCGCCCGCACCTGGGCGCGCGCCGCATTGTCGGCGGCGGCCTGGTCCGCGACCTTCTGCGCCTGGGCCTGCGACAGCGAGGCCTGGGCGGCCTTGGTCTGGGCGTCGATGCGGTCGAGCGTCTTGCTCAAGGTGGCGATCTGCGCCTCGGCCTGCGCCACGGCGATCTTGTAGTCGCCATTGTCGATGACGAACAGCGGATCGCCGGCCTTCACCCGCTGATTCTCGCTCACCAGCACCTTGTCGATATAACCGGATATTTTCGGCGAGACGAACGACATGTCGGCCTGGACATAGGCGTCGTCGGTGGAGATCATGAACCGTCCGTCGGTCCAATAGTTATACCCATACCAGGAGCCGGCGCCGAGCAGGGCAAGGCCGATGATCGGTAACAGGAAAGAGCGGACAGAGCGCTGCTTCTTGGCGGGTGCTTCAGCCGCCGGCGTCGCAACGGGAGCGGCGGGCTGGACAGGAACTTCCGGCGCTTCGGTCGAAGGCTGGGCCTTGGCGTTGGGAAAAGAGCGGACTTCGGCGGTGGCGGGCGCGTTCGAGGACATAGCGATCTCTCTGGAATATCAGTCATACTGAACCGTTCGGTTCGAATTGGAGATTGACATAGCGCGGAAAGAGGACCATATCAAGAGGAAATCGAACCGAGCGGTTCGAAATATTTTCAAGGAACGACTTCCATGGTCGACACGACAGCCGATAGCGATCTGCTCGACTTACGCAAGGGCCGCCCGGCGGCCGGGCAGGATCCCGTAAAACGGGCCCAGATCATCGAGGGCGCCCGCCGCGTCTTTATAGACAAGGGCTTTGAAGCGGCCTCGATGAACGACATCACCCGCGAGGCCGGTGTCTCCAAGGGCACGATCTACGTCTATTTTCAAAACAAGGAAGAGCTGTTCGAGGCGCTCATCGAGGAAGAGCGCGGCACCATCTTCAAGAACATGTATGAGGTGCTCGACCATTTCGACGACCTGCGCAAGACGCTGGTGAAGTTCGGCACCGTGCTTTCGCTGAAGATCACCTCGGCCAAGGTCATCCAGGCCCAGCGCACGGTGGTCGGCGCGGCCGATCGGATTCCGGAGCTTGGCGCGCGCTTCTACGAACGCGGCCCCAAGCGCGGCCACGACAAGGTCATGGCCTTCCTCAACGAAGCTGTCGAACGCGGCCTGCTTCAGATCGCCGACGTCGACCTTGCCGCCTACCAGTTCACCGAGCTTTGCCTCGCCGGCCTGTTCCGCCAGTGCATCTTTTCCTATCGCACGAAAGCGCCGAGCCAGGCGGAGATCGAGCACGTCGTGACGTCCGGCGTCGACGTGTTTCTCAAGGCCTATGCCACGGAAAAATTCTTCGCCGAGGAACGGGCGTTGCAATCGGCCTGACCGTTCGGGCATGCGGATTCCGGAGCGCAAAGGGCGAAGCTGTGGGTCGCGAGGCGTCGCCGCGAAATCCATCGGTGCGGTCTGCCTCGACCGCGAAGACCGGCCTGAAGACCCCTCTCAAAATATCGATCGGCATCGTCCGGCAGGCGCTTTCGGAAGAACCTGTTAACCATCGCTTCCTATGTCTCGGGAGACGTTCAATCGGCGAGTCTCGAGTATGACATCCATGCGTTTCCCCCGTGCCAATCATCCCGGCGCCTCAGCCCACGACAGCGACGACGAACATCGCAATCCGCGGGAAACCGGGCGCCATGGCGCGGTCCCGCAAGCAGGGCAGGTCGTGCCGCTGCGAGTCCTGCCCGGGGCCGAATCGACCGCCGCTCGTAACACATCGCCCGAATCGGCCGGCGACGATTTCGCCCTCCCCGCCTGGCAGAACTATTTCTTCCTTGCGCCCAATGTGCGTTTCACGCGCACGCCGGACACCGACCTCGCCAGGCGGGCCGCTCCGCCGGAGGATGCCGCTCAGGGCAAGGCATCCGCGGCCGAGCCCGTCCGGCCTGCGCCTCCGGCTCCGCCGCCAGCCGCTCCGGTCCGGAAAAGTTCCGCCGCTCCCGCCTCGGCGCCGATGCAAACCAGGTCGATCCGCGCACCAGCCACTGTTGCCCCTGCCATCGTCCCGGCCGCAGCGGCCGCGCCGAGCCAGGCTGCTGCTCCGACGCCAAAACCGCGCCTGAGCGGATTGCGCTGGTCCTATCTTTCCGATCATGCCTTTTTCGAGTTCGGCATGCCTTTCCTGGCCGAGCGCCTGGCGCGGGCGCGTCTGAACGAGACGGGGCAGGCGCCAGCCGTTCCGGCGCAGCCACTGATGCAGCCGGTGCCGGCGCAGCGTCCGGCCGCGCAACCGGTCCAGCCCCGTGCCGCCTTCCCGGGCGAGGCGACGTCATTTTACCGGGTCATCGAATGGCGCTCCAACACGGCGGAGGCAAGTCCGATCTTGGCGCCCGTGCCGGCTCCGGCGGCCGCCCAACCGGCGCCTGCCAAGCCCATGCCGATCTCCGCCCCGGTAAGCGCCAGGAAAGCCAGGCAGGCACCATCGTTGCCCATGGCCGGCGAGGTCGAACCGCTATCCGCGATGGGCGGCTACGAGCTTCCTTCGGAAGAGCTTTTGCAGATGCCGCCCGAGGGCCAGGGCTTCTACATGTCGCAGGAGCGGATGGAGCAGAATGCCGATCTGCTCGAAAGCGTGTTGGAGGATTTCGGCGTCAAGGGCGAGATCATCCATGTCCGGCCGGGGCCGGTTGTCACGCTCTACGAGTTCGAGCCGGCGCCGGGTGTCAAATCCAGCCGCGTCATCGGGCTCGCCGACGATATCGCCCGCTCCATGTCGGCCGTCTCGGCGCGTGTCGCCGTGGTGCCGGGCCGCAATGTCATCGGCATCGAGCTGCCCAACGAGACGCGCGAGACCGTCTATTTCCGCGAGCTGATCGGCTCGGCCGGCTTCCGCAATACCTCCTGCAAGCTGGCGCTCGGCCTCGGCAAGACCATCGGCGGCGAACCGGTCATCGCCGAGCTCGCCAAGATGCCGCATCTCTTGGTGGCGGGCACCACCGGCTCCGGCAAGTCGGTAGCCATCAACACCATGATCCTGTCGCTGCTCTTCAGGATGAAACCGCAGGAATGCCGTCTCATCATGGTCGACCCCAAGATGCTGGAGCTCTCCGTCTATGATGGCATCCCGCATCTTCTGACGCCGGTCGTCACCGATCCCAAGAAAGCCGTCACGGCGCTGAAATGGGCGGTGCGCGAGATGGAGGACCGCTACCGCAAGATGGCGCGCCTCGGCGTGCGCAACATCGACGGCTATAACCAGCGCGCGGCAGGCGCCCGCGACAAGGGCGAGGTCGTGACCATGCAGGTGCAGGCCGGCTTCGAGAGGGGCACGGGCGAGCCGCTGTTCGAGGAGCGCGCGATCGACCTCGCGCCGATGCCCTATATCGTCATCATCGTCGACGAGATGGCCGACCTGATGATGGTGGCCGGCAAGGAGATCGAAGGCGCCATCCAGCGGCTGGCGCAGATGGCACGCGCCGCCGGAATCCATCTGATCATGGCGACGCAACGCCCGTCCGTCGATGTCATCACCGGCACGATCAAGGCCAATTTCCCCACCCGCATCTCCTTCCAGGTGACGTCGAAGATCGACAGCCGCACCATCCTCGGCGAGCAGGGCGCCGAGCAGCTGCTCGGCCAGGGCGACATGCTGCACATGGCCGGCGGCGGGCGCATTTCGCGCGTGCATGGCCCCTTCGTTTCCGATGTCGAGGTCGAGCATGTCGTGGCGCATCTGAAGGCGCAGGGACGTCCCGAATATCTCGACACCGTCACCGCGGACGAGGAAGAGGAACAGGAAGCGGCCGACACAGGCCCGGTCTTCGACAAAAGCGCGATGGCCGAGGAGGATGGCGACGCGCTCTATGAGGAAGCCGTCAAGGTGGTCAAGCGCGACAAGAAATGCTCGACCTCCTACATCCAGCGCCGCCTCGGCGTCGGCTACAACCGCGCGGCCTCATTGGTCGAGCGCATGGAGAAGGAAGGCCTGGTCGGCGCTCCCAACCATGTCGGCAAGCGCGAGATCCTCAGCGGCCGGCGCGATCGCGAGCCGGAACGCGACGAGATGGATTGATCCTGAGGGATCGGTCCCCTGGCGGGCGGCGTCAGCCGCCGTTCGCTACCAGGACGATCGCCGCGCGCAGCTCGTCCAAGCCCTCGGCTTTTTCCGAGGAGGTGGCCAGCACCAGTGGAAACGCCGCCGGCCGCTTCTTGATCTTGGCCAGCGTCTCCTCGATCAGCCTCGGCACGCCCGCGGCCTTGATCTTGTCGGTCTTGGTCAGCACCACCTGGTAGGAAACTGCCGCCTTGTCGAGCAGGGTCAGCACTTCCTCGTCCTTGGCCTTGATGCCGTGGCGCGCGTCGATCAGCACATAGACGCGCTTCAGCGTGACGCGGCCCTGCAGATATTCGTAGATCAGCTTGGTCCACTCATCGACCTTGTCCTTCGGCGCGCTGGCATAGCCGTAGCCCGGCATGTCGACCAGTGCCATCGGCGGCAGGTCGGCGCCCTCGCCGGAAAAGCCGTCGGGCACGAAATAGTTGAGCTCCTGCGTGCGGCCCGGCGTGTTCGAGGTCCGCGCCAGGCCCTTGTGCCCGACCAGCGCGTTGATCAGCGACGATTTGCCGACATTGGAACGGCCGGCGAAGGCGATCTCCGGCGGGCCTTCCGGCGGCAGGAACTTCATCGACGGCACGCCGCGGATGAAGACCCAGCCACGGGTGAACAGCTCCGGGCTGATCGCCGTTTCGTTCGGGGTCTTGTCGTTTGTCATTTTTTCGGGCGCGCTCAAACCGCCGCCTCCAGCCTGGAAATGTCGGCGCCGCGGATGGCGTTGAGGTTGCGGCTGATCTTGTCGACCGGCCAGTCCCACCAGGCCGCCTTGAGCAGCCGCCGCACCGTGAACTCGTCGAAGCGCATCTTCACCACCTTGGCCGCATTGCCGGCCACGATCGCATAAGGCGGCACGTCGTGCGTGACAACCGATTTCGCCGCGACAATGGCGCCGTCGCCCACCGTCACGCCCGGCATGATCACCGCATCCATGCCGATCCACACGTCATTGCGGATCGTGGTGTCGCCGCGGATCTCCTTCGACCAGGTCTGCGGGTCGAAGCCTTCCTCCCAGCCATGGCCGAAGATGTTGAACGGATAGGTCGAGAAGCCCGACATGGCGTGGTTGGCGCCGTTCATGATGAAACGCGCGCCTTCCGCTATGGCGCAGAACTTGCCGATGATCAGCTTATCGCCAATGAAGTCGTAGTGATGCAACACGCATTTCTCGGCGAATTTGTCGGGACCGTCGGGGTCGTCGTAATAGGTGAAGTCGCCGATCTCGATGTTGGGCGACGTCACCAATCCCTTCAGGAAGCCGACGCGCGGATGCATCGCAATCGGATGCTTGACGTTGGGATTGGGTCCGGTCATCGCGGTCCTTTGCAGGCGGGTTTGGGCGCGGTCGTCGCGCGCGATCAAACTAACGCGATCCTTCGACGGGACCAACCGTTCAATGGCTGCCGCGACAGATCGCGATCGGATTGGAAAGGGCGCTGTCTCCAAGGTCAGCGCCAATAGCGCCCGATCAACCCACCGCCACTTTCAGCCACAGCGCCTTTTCGCCGAGCGTCGCGACCAGCCCGGCATGCGCCGCCCGATCCGTTTCACTGAGCCGCGGCGGCAGGGCGATCGGCCGGGCGCCGATCGAGATGTCGATATCGGCCACCTCGCCGGCGCCATTCATGTGCACCGCCACGGACTCCAGCACCAGCGCCGCCTGCTTGCCGCCGATGAGCTCGATATAGACCTCGGCAAGCAGTTCGGAGTCGAGCAGCGCGCCGTGCTTGGTGCGGCGGGTGTTGTCGATGCCGTAGCGCCGGCAGAGCGCGTCGAGCGAGTTCGGTCCCATCGGATGCTTGCGGCGCGCCAGCGCCAGCGTGTCGACCACGCGGCCGGGATCGATGGCTGCTTGCTCGAGCCGGCTGAATTCGAGGTTGAGAAAGCCGATATCGAAGGTTGCGTTGTGGGCGATCAACTTGGCGCCGTCGGTGAAGTCCAGCCATTCCTGCGCGATTTCGGCGAAGGTCGGCTTGCCGACCAGGTCGGCGGCGCTGATGCCGTGCACGGCCTGCGCCTCGGCATGGATCGCGCGCCCCTGCGGATTGATGAATTTGTGGAAGGTGCGGCCGGTCGGGAAGCGGTTGACCAGCTCGACGCCGCCAAGCTCGATGATGCGGTCGTCGCGCAAATCGAGGCCGGTGGTTTCCGTATCGAAGATGATCTCACGCATTCGAATCAGTTCGCTTCCCAAACGAGCAGAATCATACACCAGAACAAAATGGCAATGGGGACGGGCGATGGCCTAACGCATGACCTCCGAAAATCGGAATCGATTTTCGGAAAAAGATCAGGCGCAAAATCAAAGCGTTACAGCGTCCTTTGCGCGTCCGAACGGGCGCGCGGCGCTGTAATGTCAGGAGTCGGCTTTGCCGGACTTTTCCCCTGAGAGTTCGGCGACGATCGCCTCGACCGCCTTTCGAGCGGCGTCGAAGCCGTGGCCAGTGTCGATGATGAAATCGGCCTGGCGGCGCTTTTCGGCGTCGGGCACCTGCCTGGCGAGGATGGATGAAAACTTCTCCTCGCTCATGCCCGGCCTGGCGAGCACGCGCTCACGCTGGATTTCAGGCGACGCGCTGACGACCACGACCTTGTCGACGCGATTGCGGCCGCCGGTTTCGAACAGCAGCGGGATGTCGAGCACGGCAAGCCGCGCGCCGGCGGCGCGATGCTTTGCGAGAAACGCGTCGGCGTCGGCGCGCACCAGCGGGTGAATGATTGCCTCGAGCCGCTTCAGCGCGGCCGGATCGGCGAGCACTTTTTCGGCCAGCTTGACCCGATCGACCGCGCCCGCTTGCGTCGTGCCCGGAAAGGCCGCCTCGACCAGAGGGGCGGCCTTGCCGGAATAAAGGCGATGCACGGTCTCGTCGGAATCATGCACCGGCACGCCGGCTTCGGCGAACATTTTCGCCGTGGTGGACTTGCCCATGCCGATCGATCCGGTGAGGCCGAGCACGATCATCAACGGCCCTCGATGTCGGCGACGATCATGCGCCGCAATTCGGGCGTCACTTCGGGTTTCCTGCCGAACCAGCGTTCGAAACCTGGCACGGCCTGATGCAGCAGCATGCCGAGACCATCGACCGTCTTCAGGCCGCGCGTCCTGGCGGCGGCAAGCAAGGGCGTTTCCAACGGCACATAGACAATGTCGGTGACGATGGCATGGTCCGGCAAGCCGGCCGGATCGGCGGAGAGCGTGGCGTCACCATGCATGCCGAGCGAGGTGGTGTTGATCAGCAGGCCGGCATCGGCAAGCAGATCACTGAGCGCGCCCGCGCCATGCGCCGAGACCCCGGCGCCGAAATGGCGGCTGAGTTCCTCGGCTCTCGCGAGCGTCCGATTGACGATGCGGATATCCTTGACGCCACGCTCCTTCAGCGCGTGGATGACCGCGCGGGAGGCGCCGCCGGCGCCCAGAACCACGGCCGGCCCATTGGCCGCCCAGCCCGGCGCATGCTCATCGAGGTTGGCGGCGAAACCGTAGCCGTCCGTGTTGCCGCCACACAGAATGCCATCCTCGAACCACAACGTGTTGACCGCGCCGATTTCATCGGCCGCATGGTCTCGGCGGGCGACGCCGGCGAAGGCCGCCTCCTTGTGCGGAATGGTGACGTTGCCGCCGCGGTAGCCGTTCTCGCCGAGAGATTTCAGAAAGGCGGCGAAATCCGCCGGCGCGACGTCGATCGCTTCATAGCTGCCGTCGATGCCGTATTTGGCCAGCCAGTAGCCGTGGATTTTCGGAGAGCGCGAATGGGCGATCGGATGTCCGGTGACGAAGGCCTTTTTCTCAGCCATCGATGGCTCCCAATGCGCGCAACTCCTTCAGCAGCGGCAGCAGCGGCAGGCCGACGATGGTGAAATAGTCGCCCTCGATCTTCTCGAACAGCTGGATGCCTTCACTCTCGATCTGATAGGCGCCGACGCTGGAAAGCGCCTTGGCGCCGACGCGGGCCAGGTGCCGACCGATGAAGCCGGGGTCGAGCTTGCGCATGGTGAGGCTGGCGACCCCGACATGCCGCCACAGCACCTCACCGTCGCGGCAAAGCACGGCGGCGCTGTTCAATTGATGCGTCTTGCCGGACAAGGCCAGGAGATGGCGGCGGGCGCCTTCCATGTCGGCGGGCTTATGAAAAATCTCGTCACCCAGCGACAGCGTCTGGTCGCAGCCGAGCACCAGGGCGCCCGGCTTGCGCTCGCTGACCTCGGTCGCCTTGGCCTCGGCCAGGATCGACGCGACGTCCTCGGGCGAAGCGCCGCTGTCCTTCAGCGGGGCCTCGAGCGCGCGCTCGTCGACATTTGCCGGCACCGCCTCGATGTCGAGGCCGGCGCTGACGAGCATCGCCTTCCTGTACGGGCTGCCCGAAGCGAGGATGATTTTCTCGGCCATGATTTTCGCCCAACTAGCTTCCTGACGCTGTTGACCCATCGTTTGTCTGAGGCCAGCACAAACTTTGGAGAATGGCCGAAGCCTTACGAACTTCGTCATCCTAGGGCGAAGCAGGAGCGAAGCTCCGTCGCGAAGACCCTAGGATCCATGCCATAACCTCAGCCGAGGGGCGCAGCGGAGCAGAATTCTACACCGTCGCAACAATTCGACGTCACGGCATGGATCCTAGGGTCTACGCCGCGTCGCTTCGCTCCTTGCTCCGCCCTAGGATGACGAAGCGGCCGGCGTCTCGGCAAATCCCAGTTAGCGCGTCTTGCCCCGCAGGGCAACGATAGCGGCCGCCGTTTCCTCGATGGAGCGGCGGCTGACGTCGATCATCGGCCAGCCATGCCGCGTGCAGAGCTGGCGGGCATAGGCGAGCTCCTCGTTGATCGCGGCGCGGTCGACATAATCGGTCGGCACGAAGGCGGCGCTGTTGCCGAGGATACGGTTTTGCCTCACATGCGAGATGCGCTCGGCCGTGGCGACCAGGCCGACGACCAAAGGCGTCTTGGCGGCGATCAGGCTTTCGGGCAGCGGCACCCCAAGCACGATCGGGATATTGGCGGTCTTGATGCCGCGATTGGCGAGATAGATGCTGGTCGGCGTCTTCGAGGTGCGCGAAATGCCGATCAGCACGATGTCGGCATCGTCCATATTGGCCGGCAATTGGCCGTCATCATGCTCCATGGTAAAGTTCAGCGCATCGATGCGGCGGAAATATTCGGCGTCGAGCACGTGCTGGGCGCCGACGCGGCGGCCGGCCGGCGTGCCGAGATAGGACTGGAAGACGGTCAGCACCGGTTCCAGCACCGAGACGCAAGGCAGGCCCATCGCAGCGCAGCGCTCATCGATCGAGCGCGCCAGCTTCTGGTCGACCACCGTATAGAGAATGATGCCGGGCTCCTCCTCGATGTCCTCGAAGACCTTGGCTATCTGCTTTTCCGTGCGGATCAGCGGATAGATGTGCTCGATGGCGCGCGCATCCTTGTATTGGGCGGACGCCGCGCGGCCGGCCGCCAGCAGCGTCTCGCCGGTGGCGTCGGAGATCAGATGCAGATGGAAGAAGCTCTGAGGTTTGTTCACAGGGAATGGGTCCAGGCTGTGGGCAATTGTGGACAAGGCTGGATGGGCAAGCCTTGGGCAAGGAGGCGACTGTATCAGATGGCCGCTTGTCCACAATTCGACCCGCTGTAGGCTTTGTCGCGGCGCTGGGGACAAAACCGGGGATCAAGTTTTCTTGGCCGATCTCATCCACAGGGCGAGGTTCGGAACGGTAAGTCCAAGCTTTTGACTCCAAAGCTGGAATCCGCTTCGTCCCCAGAACCCTCCAAATTGCGAAAGCGAGTACGCGACAATATGCTGACTGGCCTTTTCGGCTCGGAGGCTGGACAGGTCGCAACCATCACAACCAACAGACTCTTAGAATCAGAAGACTCTTTTAAAATAGATATTTGATTTAAGAGAACCGGAGAGGCGGACGGAGGATGGCTGGGAAACGGATCGTGCTCGACGTCCTCAGGGGCGAGACGGTTTCACCGCCGCCGCTCTGGATGATGCGTCAGGCGGGCCGCTATCTTCCCGAGTATCGCGAGACCAGGAAGCGAGCGGGATCCTTCCTCGATCTCTGCTACGATCCGGACCTTGCCGTCGAGGTAACGCTGCAGCCGATCGAGCGCTTCGGCTTCGACGCCTCGATCCTGTTCTCCGACATTCTCGTCGTGCCCAATGCCCTGGGGCGGGATGTCCGCTTCGAGGAGGGCCGCGGACCGGTCCTGAAGCCGATCTCGGCGGCCGAGATTGCGGCGCTGAACGGCGACATGTTTCACGTGAATCTCGAACCGGTCTACGAGACCGTGCGCCGGCTGCGGGCGAAACTGCCCGATGAGACGACGCTGCTCGGCTTCTGCGGCGCGCCATGGACGGTGGCGACCTATATGATCGCCGGCCACGGCACGCCCGACCAGGGCCCCGCCCGGCTATTCGCCTATCGCGAGCCCGAGGCCTTCGCGCGGCTTCTGAGGATATTGGCCGATCATTCGGCCGCCTATCTCATTCGCCAGATCGAGGCTGGCGCCGATGCGGTGCAGATTTTCGATTCATGGTCGGGCGTGCTGGACGAGCCGTCCTTCGAGGCTTTCTGCGTCGAGCCGGTGGCCGAGATCGTCGCCCAAGTGAAGGCGGTTCACCCCGATGTGCCGGTGATCGGTTTCCCGAAGGGCGCGGGCGAGCGCTATCGTGATTACAGGAGAAAGACCGGCATTGCCGGTCTAGGTCTCGACTGGACCGTACCGCTGTCGATGGCGAAGGAACTGCAGCGCGACGGAGCGGTGCAAGGCAATCTCGATCCGTTGCGCCTGGTCGCCGGCGGCAAGGCGCTCTCTGACGGCGTCGAGGCAATCCTGAGGACTTTGGGTGGCGGGCCGCTGATCTTCAATCTCGGCCACGGCATCACGCCGGAAACGCCGGTGGCGCATGTCGAGGCGATGGTGAAAATGGTGAGAAGCCGGCAATGAACGATATGAGCAACGAGAACAGCGCTGGGCAGGCGATGAAGCGCATGGCGATCGGCATTGCCCTGCTCGTCGTGCTGACGGCGCTGCTCTATCTCGCGGCACCCGACAGCTTCTATCCGTGGGCCAAGGCGATCCATGTGATTGCGGTCATTTCCTGGATGGCCGGCATGCTCTATCTGCCGCGTCTCTTCGTCTATCACGTCGATGCCGAGAGGGGCTCGGTTCAGTCCGAAACCTTCAAGGTGATGGAGCGCCGGCTGCTTAGAGGGATCATCAATCCGGCGATGACCGCGACCTGGGTGTTCGGGCTTTGGCTTGCCTGGAAAGGCTTTGGATTCCAGGGTGGCTGGCTGCACGCCAAGATCGCGCTGGTGCTCATTTTGTCGGGGCTGCATGGCTATCTCGCCGGCGCGGTCAGGAAATTTGCCGAGGACAAGAACGAAAAGCCGGCGAGGCACTGGCGGATCGTCAATGAGATCCCCACATTGCTGATGATCGTCATCGTCATCCTGGTCGTCGTGAAGCCGTTCTGAGGCTTTCCCGGATCCGGCCAGGCCCAGCAAAAGGCGGCTTGCTCTTTCAGTCGAGCGACGATACAAGACGGGTCTTCCTTCCCGTCATGCGCCGCCCCTTTTCTCGCTTTCGGCCGCGCCCGACATTTGTCGCATCCAGCCGATTTTCCCTCTCCAAAGCCTACCCAGAGTCTATCTAATGCAAGAAATGAAACTCGCAGAGTTCAAGAACAAGAAGCCGCCGGAGCTGATCGCTTATGCCGAGACGCTCGAGGTGGAGAACGCCAGCGTCATGCGCAAGCAGGAGCTGATGTTCGCGATCCTGAAGAAGCTCGCCGCCCAGGATGTCGAGATCATCGGCGAAGGCGTGGTCGAGGTGCTGCAGGACGGTTTTGGCTTCCTTCGCTCGGCCAACGCAAACTACCTGCCGGGTCCCGACGATATCTATATCTCGCCGTCGCAAATAAGGCGCTTTTCGCTCAAGACCGGCGATACGGTTGAAGGACCGATCCGCAGCCCGAAAGAGGGCGAGCGCTACTTCGCGCTGCTCAAGGTCAACACCATCAATTTCGACGACCCGGAGAAGATCCGGCACAAGATCCACTTCGATAATCTGACGCCGCTCTACCCGACCAAGCGGCTGAAGATGGAGATCGACAATTCGACCTCCAAGGACATCTCGCCGCGCGTGATCGACCTGGTCGCGCCGATCGGCAAGGGACAGCGCGCGCTGATCAACGCGCAGCCGCGCACCGGCAAGACGGTGTTGATGCAGAACATCGCCCATTCGATCACCGCCAACCACCCGGAATGCTATCTGATCGTGCTTCTGATCGACGAGCGCCCGGAGGAAGTGACCGACATGCAGCGCTCGGTGAAGGGCGAGGTGATTTCCTCGACCTTCGACGAGCCAGCGGCGCGCCACGTGCAGGTCGCCGAAATGGTGATCGAGAAGGCCAAGCGCCTGGTCGAGCACGGCCGCGACGTCGTCATCCTGCTCGATTCGATCACGCGTCTCGGCCGCGCCTACAACACCGTGGTGCCGTCATCCGGTAAGGTGCTGACCGGCGGTGTCGACGCCAACGCGCTGCAGCGCCCGAAGCGCTTCTTCGGCGCCGCCCGCAACATCGAGGAAGGCGGCTCGCTCACCATCATCGCCACCGCGCTGATCGATACAGGCAGCCGCATGGACGAAGTCATCTTCGAAGAGTTCAAGGGCACCGGCAACTGCGAAATCCAGCTCGACCGCAAGGTGGCCGACAAGCGCATCTATCCGGCGATGGACATCCTTAAGTCGGGCACCCGCAAGGAAGACCTGCTGGTGCCGCGCGCGGACCTGCAGAAGATCTTCGTGCTGCGCCGCATCCTCGCGCCGATGGGCACGACCGACGCGATCGAGTTCCTCATCGACAAGCTCAAGCAGACCAAGACCAACGCGGACTTCTTCGATTCGATGAATACGTGATTGGGGCGATGCCCTTCCTCCTTCTCCCCTTGTGGGAGAAGGTGGATCGGCGCGCAGCGCCGAGACGGATGAGGGGTGTTCCAGCGGAATGAGACGCTGGTGTCCTCTGGAGCACCCCTCATCCGTCGCCTTCGGCGACACCTTCTCCCACAAGGGGAGAAGGAGAAGGACGCTATCGCCGCAACAGATTCTCCAACTCCTCCGCATTCGTCACCACCGGCATGCACACCTGCCCGCTGCAGAACCAGGCGCCGGCCTTGTCCGTCGGCGGCAACACGCCGCCCGGCAACAACGGTCGATTCGCTTCCGTACCAATTGGCACGACGATGTCGACCCGGCGCAGGTCCGGATTCCGATTCGCAACCGGAACGAGGCTTGGCGAATCCAGCTTTTCTACAATGACGAGCTTCAGCGGCTCGAGCGCCAAGGCACAGGCGTTGACGATGCCGGCCTGGCCGTAGGCCTGCTGCGAGGCGCGGCCCATTGCATGCTCGGCGGTCGTCCACGCCTTTTCCCAGAGACCGAGATCGCCGGTGAGCGATGACAGCCGCACCAGCGCCTCGACGATCTGGCCGGTGGCGGACGGGATTGCTTCATCCACATCACCGCGGATGCGGATCGGAACGTTGCCGCTGTCCGACGCCGTCAGCCAGTAGCCGCTCTTTTGTTCATCCAGGTGCCAGCGGTCGAGCTCGCCGGTGAACTGCCTGGCGCGATCGGAATAGGCCGGATCGCCGGTCGCCTCGAACAGCGCGATCGCCGCGTTGGTCATGGCGGCATAGTCGCTGGACAGCGCCGGAAAGAGCTTTTTCGCGCCTAGCATGGAATGCGGCAGCGGTCCGTCCTGGCCCGCCTCGACGATATGGCCGAAGGCTTTTGCGGCGGCGTCAATCCAGTCGCGCCGCCCAAGTGAGCGGCCCGCCTCGGCGAGCGCCGCGATCATCAGCCCGTTCCAGTCGGTGAGCGCCTTGCCGTCGCGGCCCGGCCTGACGCGCCCTTCGCGGACGCCCAACAGCTTTGCCTTCAGAGTCGCCAATTGCGCATAGTCGGCGATGCCTTGAGCTTGCTGGGCCTCGCTCTGGTGAATGATCGGCTTGCCTTCCCAGCCATGCGGCGCGGCGAGCTCGAAATACCGGAAGAAGGTCGACGTATCGTCGCCGAGCGCGGCTTCGACTTCGTCGCGGTTCCATGTGTAGAAAAGCCCCTCCTCGCCATCGCTGTCGGCATCGAGGCTGGCGGCGAAGGCGCGGCCTTCGACCAGCATCTCGCGCAGCAGCCAGCCGACGGTCTCTTCGATTCGTATCCGGAACAAGTCATTCCCGGTGGCCGCATAGGCCCAGTTGCACAGGCGGATGAGCTGGGCGTTGTCGTAAAGCATCTTTTCGAAATGCGGCACCAGCCATTCGGCGTCGGTCGAGTAGCGGCTGAGGCCGCCGCCGACATGATCGTAGATGCCGCCGGCGAGCATTTTTTCGAGGCTGGCGAGCACCGCGTCGCGATGCGCGGCCTCGCCGTCGCGCAGCCAGGACAGCCAAAGCGTGTGCATGAAGGGCGCGTTGGGGAATTTTGGCGCGCCCTTCAAGCCGCCGAGATCGCGGTCGATCATGCCGCCGATGCGGGTGGCGAGATCGGCCAGCGTGCCGCGGTCGAGCACGCCCTTGCCTGTGGCTCCGGCAAGCCGCTGCTCGACATGGGCGGTCAGCCCGTCGGCGCTTTCGGCGAGGCTCTGCTGCTTCTCGCGCCAGGCTTTGTCGACCGCTTCCAGCACCTGGATGAAGCCGGGCCTTCCGTAACGCGCCTCGCGCGGGAAATAGGTGCCGCCCCAGAAAGGCTTGCCGTCGGGCGTCAGAAACATGGTGAGCGGCCAGCCGCCCTGCTCGCCCATGGCGTGCAGCGCCGCCATATAGATCTGGTCGATGTCGGGCCGCTCTTCGCGATCGACCTTGATATTCACGTAGAGCCGGTTCATGACGGCGGCCACGGCGTCGTTCTCAAAGCTTTCATGGGCCATGACATGGCACCAGTGGCAAGCGGCGTAACCGATGGAGAGCAGGATCGGCCGCCCGAGCTGCTTCGCTTCGGCAAGGGCCGCAGGCGACCAGCCGCGCCAATGGACAGGATTGTCGCTGTGCTGCTGCAGATAAGGGCTGGCCTCTTCGGCAAGCAGGTTTCGTGCGGGTAAGGTCACGATGGACGGCTCTTTTTCGGGTCTCATGCATCAACGCTGGAGCATGATGCCGAAAAGTGTGAAGCGGCTTTCGGCCGTGCTCTCTCTTTCAATCTAGGCGGTTCGGCAGGTCCGGCAAATGGTTTCCCCAATGAGTTCGAAGGATTCGATCGTTGCGCTGTCGAGCGGCCGCTTGCCGGCAGGCATCGCCGTCATCCGAATTTCCGGCCCCAAAACTCGATTCGTGGTCGAAACGATAGCCGGATCCGTTAAGGATCGGTTTACCACGTTGCAAAGGCTTCGGGCGGCGGACGGCTCGATTATCGATCGAGGCCTCGTCCTGTTCTTTCCAGGTCCCGGCAGCTTCACCGGCGAGGACGTCGCCGAATTCCAGGTCCATGGCAGCCGCGCCGTTGCGGCAAAGATGCTGGAGACGATCACGCAGTTTGAAGGCGTAAGGCACGCGGAGCCGGGCGAGTTCACCCGGCGCGCCTTTCTCAACGGCAAGCTTGACCTCGTCGAGACCGAAGCGCTCGCCGATCTGGTCAATGCCGAGACGGAGGCGCAGCGCCGCTTCGCCCTGCGCAATGCCGAAGGTGCGCAAAGCGAACTCTATTCGGACTGGCGCCGCCGGCTGATTCATGCGCGAGCCATGATCGAAGCGGAGATCGACTTCGCCGAGGAAGAGGATGTGCCGGGTTCCGTTTCGGAGGCGGTCTGGTCCGACGTGTCGGTAATGATCGGGGAAATCGATCGCCACATCGGAGGTTTCAAGGCCGCGGAGATCATTCGCGATGGTTTCGAAGTCGTGATCCTCGGCGCCCCGAATGCCGGCAAGTCCAGCTTGTTCAACGCGTTGGCGCGGCGCGAAGCGGCGATCGTCACCGATGAACCGGGCACGACGCGCGATCTGATCGAGGTGGTGATGGACCTTAACGGGCTGAAGGTGCGGCTTGTCGATACGGCCGGTCTGCGGGAGGCTGCGGGCAAGGTCGAGTCGATCGGTATCGAAAGGGCGCGGGCCAAAGCTGACGTTGCGGATCTCGTTCTGCTGTTGGAGGATATGGCTGATCCGGCGCCCGTTGGGGACATCCCAGGTGGGGCTCCGGTGCTGAGGATCGGAACGAAGTCGGATATCGCCAATGCCGGCGGCGGTGACTACGACTTGGTTATTTCTTCCAAGGACGGCGGCGGTCTGGACCGCCTTCTGAACGAGATAGGGGCCCGCGCCGCCGCTGCGGTTGGCGAGGTGGGTGACGTGCTGCCATCCAGGCTGCGCCATGTAGAGTTGCTCAAAGAGGCAGTGGATTTCCTGCGGGCGGCACTGTCGGGCCAGAGACAGGAGCTGCGCGCTGAGGAACTGCGGCTGGCGGCCGAGCGCCTTGGACGCATCGTCGGCGCCGTCGATGTCGAAGATTTGCTCGACGTCATCTTTTCGCAGTTCTGCATTGGTAAGTGATTCGCGTGAAACACGGGCTTTTGCCTATCCCGCAATGATTCACGTGAAACACCGCCGGCGTTGTGAGCTTCGCAGTTGTCCGCCGGGAATGGCAAAGCTCGCCATTCATTGTTTCACGTGAAACGAGTCCACCTCTCCTTGACACCAGCCGCCGTCGGGGACATCTGTCAACCCAATCTCTGAAAGCGGATTCTGGAAAAAATGACCAATCACTATGATGTGGTGGTGGTGGGCGGCGGCCATGCCGGCTGCGAGGCGGCGAGTGCTGCCGCGCGCGCCGGCGCCAGGACCGCGCTGGTGACGCTGCGTTTCGAGACGATCGGCGTTATGTCGTGCAATCCGGCGATCGGCGGTCTCGGCAAGGGGCATCTCGTGCGCGAGATCGACGCCATGGACGGGCTCATGGGCCGCATCGCCGACGCCGCCGGCATCCAGTTCCGCCTGCTCAACCGCCGCAAGGGGCCGGCCGTGCGCGGGCCGCGCACTCAGGCCGACCGCAAGCTTTATCGCCTGGCAATGCAGGAAGCGATTCGGCAGCAGAACGATCTCAACGTGATCGAGGGCGAGGTTCTCGATCTCGAGATCGAAGATGGCCGCGTCGCGGCCGTGCTGGTTTCGGGCGACCGGCGGCTGGCCTGCGGCGCTGTGGTGCTGACCACCGGCACGTTCCTGCGCGGGCTGATCCATATCGGCGAAAGGAAGATCGTCGCCGGGCGGATGAACGAGCAGGCAAGTCTCGGCCTGTCGGCGACGATGGCGCGCGCGGGTTTCAAGCTCGGTCGCCTGAAGACCGGAACGCCCCCTCGCCTCGACGGCCGCACCATCGACTGGGCCCCGCTGGATGCCCAAGCCGCCGACGAGGATCCGGTACCGTTCTCACTGATGACGGACAAAATCGCCAATCCGCAGATTCATTGCGGCATCACCCGCACCATGCCGGAGACGCATGAGCTGATCCGCGCCAATCTCGGTCGTTCGGCCATGTATTCCGGCTCGATCGAAGGCATCGGGCCGCGCTACTGTCCCTCGATCGAGGACAAGATCGTCAAGTTCGGCGACCGCGAGGGCCATCAGATCTTCCTCGAGCCCGAAGGCCTCGACGACGACACCGTCTATCCGAACGGCATCTCAACCTCGCTGCCGGAAGACGTGCAACTCGACATGCTGAAGACGATCCCCGGGCTGGAAAAGGCGACGATGCTGCAGCCCGGCTATGCCATCGAATACGACCATGTCGATCCGCGCGAGCTGAAGACGACGCTGGAGACGAAGCGCGTCGCCGGCCTTTTCCTGGCCGGGCAGATCAACGGCACGACCGGTTATGAAGAGGCCGGCGCGCAAGGCCTGCTCGCCGGCATCAACGCCGCGCGGGCGGCATCTGGCGATGAGCCGTTCGTGCTCAGCCGCACCGAGGCCTATATCGGCGTGATGGTCGATGATCTGACCAGCCGGGGTATCGCGGAGCCCTATCGCATGTTTACCTCGCGCGCGGAGTTCCGGTTGTCGCTGCGCGCCGACAATGCCGACGAGCGGCTGACGCCGTTGGCGGAAAAACTCGGCATCGTGTCAACGGAGCGGCTGCAGCGTTTTGGCGCGCTGGCGCAGAAGCTCGACGAAGCCCGCGCGCTGGCAAAGTCTGTGACGCTTACGCCGAACGAAGCGGCACGGCATGGGCTGGAGATCAACAAGGACGGCGTGCGCCGCTCGGCCTATGCGCTGTTGGCGCATCCGGGCGTCGACATGGCCTGGCTGAGAAGCGTCGAGCCGCGCTTTGCCGAACTGGACGCCAAGACGGCGGAGCGGCTCGAAACGGAGGCGAAATATTCAGTTTACCTCGATCGCCAGCAAGCCGACGCCGTACAGATCAGGCATGAGGAATCGCGGCTCATCCCCGAGGCGCTCGATTTCTCGGACGTTCCGGGACTTTCAAACGAGCTGAAGCAGAAGATGAAGGCGCGCCAGCCGCGCTCGATCGCCGATGCGCAGCGCATGGAAGGCATGACACCCGCCGCGCTAGCCATCATTGTCGCGCATGTCCGCAACGCCGAGTTCGCAGCGCGAAGGGACGTGGCGTGAGCGCGGATGCCTGGGCGAGCCTGCAAAAGGCAGCGGGTCCAGTTTCACGTGAAACATTCGAGCGGCTGCAGGCGTTCGAACAGTTGTTCCTGAAATGGAACCGCAGCATCAATCTGGCGGCGCCGTCGACACTGGACGATGTGTGGCGCCGCCATATCCTGGACAGCGCCCAGCTTGCGCGAATCGCACCCACCGCGACGCGCTGGGTCGATCTCGGCTCAGGCGGCGGTTTTCCCGGCCTGGTGCTGGCTTTCCTGCTGGCGGAGCGCCCCGGCGCATCGATCGCTCTGGTCGAAAGCAATCGCAAAAAGGCGTCGTTCCTGCAATCCGTCATAGGCCAGTTCGGTTTGCCGGCGCGTGTCGTGGCCAGGCGCATCGATGACAGCTATGCGCTTGTTTCAACACCAGAAATCGTCACGGCGAGGGCGCTGGCGGCGCTTCCGGTCCTGCTCGACCTATCGGCGCCCTGGCTGACCAGCGGCGCACGCGCGCTCTTTCACAAAGGCCGGGATTACCGCGCCGAGGTGGAAGAAAGCACTCACCGCTGGGGCTTCGATCTGGTAGAACATTCGAGCATGACCGACGCCGAAGGCGTCATCCTCGACATCACCGACTTGCGCCCAGCGAAACAGCAATGAATTACTGGCATAAATCCATGAAAACCGGACCGCGTATCATCACTGTCGCCAACCAGAAAGGCGGGGTCGGCAAGACGACGACGGCCATCAACCTGGCCACGGCGCTGGCCGCGATCGGCGAGCGCGTGCTGATCGTCGACCTCGACCCGCAGGGCAATGCCAGCACCGGCCTCGGCATCGACCGCAAGGATCGCACGGTCTCGTCCTATGACGTGCTGACCGGCGAGCTCGAGCTGGAGCAGGCCGCGGTGCCGACGGCGGTGCCCGGCCTCTCCATCATACCCTCGACTCTCGACCTTCTCGGCATCGAGATGGAAATCGCCTCGGCGCCCGACCGCGTGCTCAAGTTGCGCAATGCGCTGCGCGCTGCCTCCGAGCGTTCGGCCCCGTTCGGCTATGTGCTGATCGACTGCCCGCCCTCGCTCAACCTTTTGACTTTGAATTCAATGGCGGCGGCCGATTCCGTTCTCGTGCCGCTGCAATGCGAGTTCTTTGCGCTGGAAGGTCTCAGCCAGTTGCTGGAGACGGTCGAGCAGGTGCGCAATACCATCAATCCGGACCTCACCATCCAGGGTATCGTGCTCACCATGTATGACGGGCGCAACAACCTCGCCAACCAGGTGGTGCAGGATGTGCGCACCCATATGGGCGACAAGGTCTATGAGACGATCATCCCGCGCAATGTACGCGTCTCCGAGGCGCCGTCCTACGGCAAGCCGGCGATCCTCTACGACCTGAAATGCTCGGGCAGCCAGGCCTATCTGCAGCTCGCCTCCGAGGTGATCCGCCGCGAGCGCAAGCTGCGCGCCGCCTGAGCTACCATCATCGCGCGACGGCGTGGTTAATCAGCCGATTCGATTCCGAAACGATCTGGACAAACTCATGAGCGAAGACCAATCGAGAAAAAGACTGGGCCGTGGCCTCGCGGCGCTGATCGGCGAAGTCGACCGTCCGGCGGCGCCCGAAAAGGCGAGCGCGGCGGTGGCAGCCGACGGCAAGGTGCCGATCGAGTTCGTCAGCCCGAACCCGAAGAATCCGCGCCGGCATTTCGGCGATGCCGAGCTCACCGACCTGGCCCAGTCGATCCGCGAGCACGGCGTGGTGCAGCCGGTCGTGGCGCGCCCCTCGCCGTCGCAGCCCGGCCGCTACGAGATCATCGCCGGCGAGCGGCGCTGGCGGGCGGCGCAGCGCGCCGGTCTGACCGAAATCCCGCTGATCGTGCGCGACGTCAACGACCGCACCGCGCTGGAGCTGGCGATCATCGAGAACGTCCAGCGCGCCGATCTCAATCCTGTCGAGGAGGCGCAAGGCTACCAGCAGCTTATCGACGAGCATGGCTACACGCAGGCCGATCTCGGCCAGGTGATCGGCAAGAGCCGCAGCCATGTCGCCAACACGCTGAGGCTGTTGAAGCTGCCCAACGTCATTCACGACATGCTGGTCGACGGCGATTTGTCGGCCGGCCACGCCCGAACGCTGGTCACCGCCGAAGACCCGGCCGGGCTCGCCAAGCGCATCGTCAAGGAAGGGCTTTCGGTGCGCCAGGCCGAAGCGCTGGCGCAAATGCCCGCCGGCCCGACGCCGGCGAAGGCGAAATCCCCCGCGAGCCCGCCCGAGAAGGACCCCGACACGCTGGCGCTCGAGAAGCTGATGACCGACACAATCGGCATGATCGTGAGCATCGAGCACAAGGGCAAGGGCGGCACGCTCAAGATCAACTACCGCTCGCTGGAACAGCTCGACGAGCTCTGCCGGCGCCTGAAGGACGAGCGGTAGGCGGCTGAGGCGTAGTGGTATTCGGCTGTGGCTGAGGTTTTGGCTGAACGCTGGATACGCCTGATATATCGGTGATAAACATAAATGGGCTGGCGTTTGCCGGCCCTTTTTTGTTTGCGCGGTGCGCGGCTAAGATGCCGGGAACTGCGAATCCTTCCCTGCGAGAAGATCCCCCGGCAGGACAGAGGAGCGTGCTGTCCCGTCAACCTGTCCTTCGTCATTCTAGGGCGGAGCAAGGAGCGAAGCGACGCGCGAAGACCCTAGAATCCATGCCGTGACGCCTGAGCGCCGCCACGGTGCAGAACGCTCACCAACCAATTCCGCGAAACAGCTCGAACCATTCCGGATTGCTCTTTTCGATCAGTTCAATCTTCCATCGCCGTGGCCAGCGTTTCAGTGACGTCTCACGCTGGGTGGCATCAGCGATGTCGAAATATTCCTCGTACCAGACGAGACGCTGCACACCGCAACGGCTGGCGAAGCTGGAACCTTGGCCATTCTTGTGCTCGGGTATGCGGCGGGCAAGGTCATTGGTGACGCCGATATAGATCGTGCCCCCTTTCTGGCTAGCAGTCATGTAGACATAGCCGGTCATCTGGCGATCCTAGCTGGCGCAGCCATCAGCGCCTATTGTGGACCGCAGCATTCTACGGCGAATGCCATGGCATGGATTCTAGGGTCTGCGCGCGTCGCTTCGCTCCTTGCTCCGCCCTAGAATGACGAAGGATATGTCGGCGGGACAGCGCCCCCTCCCCAGCGCCTTCCGCTTGACAGTCCACGGCAACGGCGTACCCTTATTAGCTTGACCTTAAATTACTGCCCCAGCGTGCCGATCAGTCGCGGTGAGGGCTATCTGCCGTTCTCCGTGAAACGGCACCGCCTCGCCGAAGCCGGACACGCCTGACACAATGGGAGGTGTAAATGGCAGTCAGTTGGCAATTGTCCGGAAATTACTTCGAGAATTGCAGCTGCGACGTCGTATGTCCTTGCCTGTTGTCCACCCGGGCGCAGCTGACATCGAAGCCGACGAAAGGCGTTTGCGACGTCGCCTTGGTCTTTCATATCGACAAGGGCAGTTTCGGGGACGTTCGATTGGACGGGCTCAATGTCGCGATGGTTGCTCACACGCCGGGCCCGATGGCGGAGGGCAATTGGACGGCCGCCGCCTATATCGACGACCATGCGGATGACAGGCAGACCGAAGCGCTGGGCGCCATCTTCACCGGCGCCGCGGGCGGGCCGATGGCCGCCTTCGCGCCGATGATCAGCACCAATCTCGGAGCCAAGAAGGTGCCGATCAGATACCAGGTCGACGGCAAGAAGCGGTCGGTGGAGATTGCCGGCGTGATGCAGTTGGCGGTCGAACCGTTGCCGACAATGCGCGAGGACGGCGAGATGTGGGTGGCCTCCGGCCATCCCGTCAATCCCGACTGGCTCGGTATGGCGATGGGAATGGAAGGCAATACTTTCAGCGACCATGGCATGAGTTGGGACAATTCCCGCCGGAACGCACACTACGCTCCGATCAATTGGTCCGGCCAGCAATAGTCCCGCACGCATGGTCGGAACGGCCTCGCCCATGACGCTGACATTGCAGCGAAACATCATTCTCGCCCTGTTGGGCGCGGTCGCCGCGGCGGCGTGGGTCTTGCTCATCCGGCAGCAGACCGGCATGGACGCGGATATGCGCATGGAGATGTACTCACCCACCATGGGCATGGGGGCGCCGCTGTTTCTTGCCGTCTGGATGATCATGATGATTGCCATGATGTTTCCGACGGCGGCGCCCATGATCCTGACCTTCCACCAGGTCCAAGCCGGCAAACGAGGTCGCGGCGAGGCCTTTGTCGCTACCTGGGTATTCGTGGCAGGCTATATGCTGGTTTGGGGCACGGTGGGCGTTTTGGCTTTTGCCGGCGCCGCAGGTGCCGAGACGCTTGCCGATCATGCGGGATTGTCTACGGCGACGGCCGCGCGCATTGGCGGCGCCCTGCTGATCATTGCCGGCGGCTACCAGCTCTCGCCGCTGAAGGATCTGTGCCTGGCCAAATGCCGCACGCCAATCGGTTTCATCCTGACCTCCTGGCGCGATGGTTCTTGGGGCGCGGTCCGCATGGGCCTTGAGCACGGCGCCTTTTGTCTGGGCTGTTGCTGGCTCCTGTTTCTGGCACTTTTCCCGCTCGGGATCATGAACGTCGCCGTAATGGCCGTGGTCACCTTGCTGATCTTTGCGGAAAAGACCTTCCCGGCGGGAAAGGGCATAGCAAAAGTGTCGGGTGTCGCCCTGCTCCTTTACGGCGCGGCGGTGCTGGTCTTTCCCCAGGCGCTGCCGACCTTTCAGCCGGCCGACATGATGATGAATTGACCGCGGCAGGGCAGGACGAAAAATACGCTGGCGGGACAGCGCCCTTTGGCCTGCCGTCCTTCGCAGCAGCTGCGCTGCAGCTCCGGAGGGGTGGACCGGCCATCTCCCTACAGGGGGAGATCAGCTGTCGCTCCGGCCGCCGCCAGTCGCCGGCGTTTATCTTTGCCCCAGCCTCGCGCTCTCGATGGCAATGCCGAGCAGCGCCTGCCTTGCCAGGGCTTCGGACAGATCGGGCCGTTTGCGGGTCTGCAGCACCGCCGTCTGCAGCCGGCCGAGCGCACGTGCGAGCGCCTCGACGTTCCAGCGCTCCAGCGTCTTTTCCACCAGCTTGCGGCGCGAGAAGAAGACCGGGGGGCGGGCGCCGGCGACGACCGAAGCGGCGTTGCGGCCGCCGGTCTCCATCTGGCCGCGCATCGCCTGGATCGTCTGCAATTGCCGCATCGCCGATGACAGAACCAGGAACGGATGGCCGCCGGACTGGCAGTGACGGTTGAAGGCGATGTCGAAATCGCCGACCTTGCCGTCCAGCATGGCGTCGACAGCGGCGTCGAAGGATGCGCCGGAGACATCGCCGGACAGCGCGTTGACGTCGTCGACGTCGATCTCCTTGTGGCCGTGCGCATAAAGCACCAGCTTCTCGATCTCGCCGCGCGAGGCGAGACGATCGCCGCCGAGATTGCGGCGCAGCGCCCGCCTGGCGTCCAAGGTCATCGACATGCCGGCCTTGCGCAATTCGTCGTCGATCACCGTATCCAGGTCGCGGGCCTCGTCGGCATAGCAAGGCAAGGCAATGGCGTTGCCGGCGGCCTCGACGATGGCGCGCAGGCCGGTGCCTTTCTTCAGGTCGCCGGCTTCGATGAGGATGATGGCGTCGCGCGCGGGCTCGGCGGTCAGCGCCTTGATGTCGTCGGCAAGCGCCTTCTGGCCGCTGGCATTGCGCACCCAAAGCAGCCGCCGGTCGGAAAACATCGGCACCGTGCGCGCTTCGTCGAGCAGCCGCCCCTCATCGCGGTCGACTTCGGCGCCGTCCAGCCTGACCACCGAGAAGGGATCGTCGAGCGGCAGGCCGGTTTTCGCGGCGAAGGTTTTCGCCCGCTCGGCGACAAGGCCGCGGTCGGGGCCGTAAAGCAGGACGATTCCCATGGCCGGATCCGGCTTCGCCAGCCACGAATCGACCTCGTATCCTTTCTTCTGTGCCATGCGGGGTGAGTTAGCACGGGGCGGGGGCCGAGTGAACGGAGAAGCGGCCGGCAGCGCACTTACCTTCTCCCCTTGCGGGAGAAGGTGGATCGGCGCGACAGCGCCGAGACGGATGAGGGGTGTTCCAGCGGAGTGAGACGCTGGTGGCATCTGGAACACCCCTCATCCGTCGCCTTCGGCGACACCTTCTCCCACAAGGGGAGAAGGGGAAGGCCGCGCCCGGCTCCACCTCCCAATCGCATTTTCTGGCGGCAATCGCCCCGCAAACTTCCGCCAAATTGCGCGGCGGGCAAAAACATCGACAAGAAATTTCGCCGCCATATCTGCATCTTGGCGTCTGTGCCGCATCGGTTCCGCGGGGCCGACGACCGGGAGGATGTCCGCCTTCTCGCACGATGAAATGGCGGCGCGGATGTGCAAATATCGCACCGGCAACATTGGAGGATGTGAGCTCATGGCCGACGCTGGATTGTTGCGCTTCCATGTGCCCGAGCCAGAGGTTCGGCCCGGCGGCACGCCGGATTTCTCGAATGTGACCATTCCCAAGGCGGGCTCGGTGCCGCGACCGGAGATCGAGGTCGATCCGCGCACCATCCGCGACATGGCTTTCTCCATCATCCGGGTGCTGAACCGCGCCGGCGAGGCCGTCGGGCCGTGGGCCGGGCTGCTTTCGGACGAGGAGCTGCTCGAAGGCCTGCGCCATATGATGACGCTCAGGACCTTCGATGCGCGCATGCAGATGGCGCAGCGCCAGGGCAAGACCTCCTTCTACATGCAGCATTTGGGCGAAGAGGCGGTGAGCTGCGCTTTCCGCAAGGCGCTCAAGCCGGGCGACATGAACTTCCCGACCTATCGGCAGGCCGGCCTTCTGATCGCCGACGGCTATCCGATGGTCACGATGATGAACCAGATCTATTCCAACGAAGCCGATCCGCTGAAGGGCCGGCAGCTGCCGATCATGTATTCGTCGAAGGAGCACGGCTTCTTCTCGATCTCCGGCAATCTGGCGACGCAGTATATCCAGGCGGTCGGCTGGGCGATGGCCTCGGCGATCTCCAACGATTCGCGGATCGCTGCCGCTTGGATCGGCGACGGCTCGACGGCGGAGTCCGACTTCCATGCGGCGCTGGTGTTTGCTTCCACCTACAAGGCGCCTGTCGTGCTCAACGTCGTCAACAACCAGTGGGCGATCTCGACCTTCCAGGGCATCGCGCGCGGCGGCTCCGGCACGTTCGCCGCGCGCGGGCTCGGCTTCGGGATTCCGTCGCTGCGCGTCGACGGCAACGACTATCTCGCGGTGCATGCGGTGGCCAAATGGGCGGCGGAGCGGGCGCGAAAGAATCTCGGGCCGACGCTGGTCGAATATGTCACCTACCGCGCCGGCGCGCATTCGAGCTCGGACGATCCGTCTGCCTACCGGCCGAAGGCGGAATCCGATGCCTGGCCGCTCGGCGATCCGGTGATCCGGCTGAAGAACCATCTCATCCACAAGCAAGTCTGGTCGGAGGAGCGCCACACCCAGGCGGAGGCCGAGATCCTCGAAACGGTGATCGCGGCGCAGAAGGAGGCCGAAAGCCACGGCACACTGCATGCCGGCGGCAAGCCGTCGACGCGCGACATGTTCGAGGGCGTCTATGCCGAGATGCCGCCGCATCTCAGGCGCCAGCGCCAGCAGGCAGGGGTCTGACCATGCCGAGACGCACGATGATCGAGGCGATCCGTGACGCCATGGACGTGTCGATGGGGCGCGACAGCCAAGTCATCGTCTATGGCGAGGATGTCGGCTTCTTCGGCGGCGTCTTCCGCGCCACGCAGGGCCTGCAGGCCAAATACGGCAAGAGCCGCTGCTTCGACGCACCGATCAGCGAATCCGGCATCGTCGGCTCGGCCATCGGCATGGCCGCCTATGGGCTGAAGCCCTGCGTCGAGGTGCAATTCGCCGATTATGTTTATCCGGCTTACGACCAGATCGTATCGGAGGCGGCGCGGCTGCGCTATCGCTCCAACGGCGATTTCACTTGCCCGATCGTGGTGCGCATGCCGACCGGCGGCGGCATCTTCGGCGGCCAGACGCACAGTCAGAGCCCGGAAGCGCTCTTCACGCATGTCTCCGGCCTGAAGGTGATCGTGCCCTCCAATCCGCATGACGCCAAGGGTCTGCTGATCGCGGCGATCGAGGATCCGGACCCGGTGATCTTCCTCGAGCCGAAGCGGCTCTATAACGGCCCGTTCGACGGGCATCACGACAAGCCGGTGACGCCATGGTCGAAGCATGAGCTGGGCGAGGTCGCGGACGGCCATTACACGATCCCGCTCGGCAAGGCGGCGATCCGCAGGCCGGGATCGGCGGTGACGGTGCTTGCCTATGGCACGATGGTCTATGTTGCCCAAGCCGCGGCCGAGGAGACCGGCATCGACGCCGAAGTGATCGATCTCAGGACGCTGCTGCCGCTCGACCTCGAGGCGATCGTCGCCTCGGTGAAGAAGACCGGCCGCTGCGTCGTCGTGCACGAGGCGACGCTCACCTCCGGCTTCGGCGCCGAGCTGGTGGCGCTCGTGCAGGAGAACTGCTTCTACCATCTGGAAGCGCCGGTGGCGCGGGTCGCCGGCTGGGACACGCCCTATCCGCATGCGCAGGAATGGGACTATTTCCCCGGTCCGGCGCGGGTCGGGCGCGCGCTGATCGAAACATTGGAAGCTTAGAGTGGGGGAGGCCTGAGATGGGCGAGCACGTCATTAAGCTTCCCGATGTCGGCGAAGGCGTTGCCGAGGCCGAGCTTGTCGAGTGGCACGTCAAGGTCGGCGACCTTGTGCGCGAGGACACGGTTCTCGCCGCCGTCATGACCGACAAGGCGACGGTCGAAATCCCGTCACCGGTCGACGGCGAGATCCTGTGGCTCGGCGCCGAGATCGGCGACACGGTGGCGATCGGCTCGCCGATCGTGCGGCTGAAGGTGGCCGGCGAAGGCAATGTGAAAAACACGTCGCCAGGCGAGAGTGGTGCCGACGGCATCCCCGCTGGAGCGAGCCATGGCGATCGTCTTCCCCCTGCGCAAAACGCAGCGCCGTCATCCTCGGGCTTGTCCCGAGGATCCGCTGGTTCGCCGGAACCGGCGGCGTCGCATCCGCGCAGGTCGGCAGATCCTCGGGACAAGCCCAAGGATGACGGCGTTAAGAAGGATCGCGCCATACCCAGCCTTTCGGGCGCGCCGCGCGCGGAAGGCGAGAAGCCGCTTGCCTCGCCGGCCGTCCGCCTGCGCGCCAAGGAAGCCGGCATCGATCTGCGCCAGGTTCCGGGCAGCGGTCCGGCCGGGCGCATCAGCCATGAGGACATCGACGCGTTCCTCGCGCGCGGCCCGCAAGTCGCCCGCGCCGGGCTTGCCCGCAAAGACGGCGTCGAGGACATCAAGGTCGTCGGGCTCCGGCGCAAGATCGCCGAAAAGATGGCGCTGGCGAAATCGCGCATCCCGCATATCACCTATGTCGAGGAGATCGACGTCACCGCGCTGGAGGAGCTGCGCACCACCCTCAACAGGGAGAAGCGCGCCGATCGCCCGAAGCTGACGCTGCTGCCTTTCCTGATGCGGGCGATGGTCAAGGCGATCGGCGAGCAGCCGAACCTCAACGCGCTGTTCGACGACGACGCCGGCATCATCCACCGGCATGAAGGCGTCCATATCGGCATCGCCGCGCAGACGCCGAACGGGCTGGTGGTGCCGGTGGTGAAACATGCCGAGGCGCGCGACCTGTGGGATAGTGCTGCGGAAGTCAACCGGCTGGCCGATGCGGCCAAGGCCGGCACGGCGAGCCGCGAGGAGCTTTCCGGCTCGACCATCACCATCACCTCGCTCGGCGCCATGGGCGGCGTGGCGACCACCCCGGTCATCAATTACCCGGAAGTGGCGATCGTCGGCGTCAACAAGATGATGGTGCGGCCGGTGTGGGACGGCACGCAGTTCATCCCGCGCAAGATGATGAACCTGTCGTCAAGCTTCGACCATCGCGTCATCGACGGCTGGGATGCCGCGGTTTTCGTGCAGCGGATCAAGGCGCTGCTGGAGACGCCGGCGCTGATCTTCGTGGAGTGAGGGAGATGGGGTCGGTCTCGAACGTCGCGGCGCCGAAATGCGCGCTCCCCCTTCTCCCCTTGTGGGAGAAGGTGTCGCCGAAGGCGACGGATGAGGGGTGCTCCAGCGGAGTGAGACGTTGGCTTTCCCTGGAACACCCCTCATCCGTCTCGGCGCTGTCGCGCCGATCCACCTTCTCCCACAAGGGGAGAAGGAAAAGGCGCGTCGCCGCCTCCGCCGAAAGGAAGCAGCCGTCATGAAAGAAATCTCCTGCAAGCTGCTCGTCATCGGCGCCGGGCCGGGCGGTTATGTCTGCGCCATCCGTGCCGGCCAGCTCGGCGTCGACACGGTCATCGTCGAGTTCGGCAAGCCGGGCGGCACCTGCCTCAATGTCGGCTGCATCCCGTCGAAGGCGCTGATCCACGCGGCGGAGGCGTTCGAGAAGATCGCGCATATGGCCGGCGGCAAGGATCCGCTGGGCATCAAGGTCCCCGCGCCGACGCTCGATCTTGCGAAAACTGTCGGCTGGAAGGATGGGATCGTTAGCCGGCTCAACAGCGGCGTGGCCGGCCTGTTGAAGAAGGCCAGGGTGAAGACCGTGCATGGTTGGGCAACCTTCCGGGACGGCAAGACCGTGGAGGTCGAGACCGAAACCGGGACCCAGGTGATCCGCGCCGAGACCGTCGTTATCGCCACCGGCTCGGCGCCGGTCGAATTGCCCTTCCTGCCTTTCGGCGGTCCGGTCATCTCGTCCACCGAGGCGCTGGCGCTGAGCGAAGTGCCGGAGAAGCTCGCGGTCGTCGGCGGCGGCTATATCGGGTTGGAGCTCGGCATGGCCTTCGCCAAGATGGGCGCCAAGATCACCGTGATCGAAGCCCTGCCGCGCGTGCTCACGCAGTATGATGCGGAACTCACCCGACCGGTGCTTAAGCGGCTCGGCGAGCTCGGCGTCGAGGTGATGCTGGGCGTCAAGGCCAAGGGATTGTCGACCAAGGGCGACGCGCTGCTGGTCGAGACGGCAGACGGCAAGAACGCCAAGATCGCCGCCGACAGGATCCTGGTCACGGTCGGCCGCAAGCCGCTGACCGAAGGCTGGGGGCTGGAGCAGATCGACCTCGACATGGCGGGAAAATTCATCCGCATCGACGACCAGTGCCGCACTTCGATGCGCGGCATTTTTGCCATCGGCGACGTCACCGGCGAGCCGATGCTGGCGCACCGTGCCATGGCGCAGGGCGAGATGGTGGCCGAGATCGCCGCCGGCCACAAAAGAAGCTGGGACAAGCGCGCCATTCCGGCGATCTGCTTCACCGATCCGGAGCTGGTCACCGCCGGGCTGTCGCCCGAAGAAGCGAAAGCGCTCGCCGGCGAGATCAAGATCGGCCAGTTCCCCTTCGCCGCTAATGGGCGCGCGATGACGAAACAGGGCGAGGACGGTTTTGTGCGCGTCGTGGCGCGTGCCGACAACCATCTGGTGCTGGGCATCCAGGCGGTCGGGCAGGGCGTGTCGGAACTATCGGCGGCGTTCGGCCTGGCGCTGGAGATGGGCGCGCGGCTGGAGGACATCGCCGGCACAATCCATGCGCATCCGACGCAAGGCGAAGGTTTCCAGGAAGCGGCGCTGAAGGCGCTGGGCCACGCGCTGCATGTTTAGCTCCCCCTTCTCCCCTTGTGGGCCTGTTGCGTAATTGGCTGGTTGTGATTCTCTGAGAAGGAAGCTCGGAGGGAATCGCAATGGCGGTGAAGCAGA
>NZ_VFTQ01000022.1:0-107610 GCF_006439475.1 Mesorhizobium sp. B2-8-9
TCCTCTACCCCGTCGATCGGGGGAGAGGTGGCTCGGCGAAGCCGAGACGGAGTGGGGGTCGACCAGCGCTACATAAGGCAATGCATGCGCCAAGCTGCCATGCACGCTATCGCCAAAGGCCAGCCGCTTGGAACTATGCATGCCGCAGTGGGGAAATGTGGCTCGGCGCGCAGCGCCGAGACGGAGCGGGCCGGCATCTGCGATTACGGCCAAACGCGCCCATACTGAACAGTCTGTAGAGTGGCTCGCCGTTTCCATGAACCGAAGAACCGCCTAGAGTTCCGCACGACAGACTGGAACCACCGGGAGGGGACCATCGCGATGAACGAAGCCACGCCGCACGATCCGAGACCGCTTTCGGAAATCGCCAGCTATCACGCCCACATCTATTACGGCGATGAGGCGCAGCGGCGGCACGCCGAATGGCTGCGCCAGCGCATCGGCGAGCGTTTTCGCGTGCGCCTCGGCAACTGGCGCGACGAGCCGGTCGGCCCGCATGAGCAGGCCATGTACCAGGTCTCCTTCGCCACCGAGATCTTCGCCACGCTCGTTCCCTGGCTGATGCTGAACCACGGCGGCCTGAGCATCCTCATCCACCCCAACACCACCAACCCCAAGCGCGATCACCTGGTCGACCCGATCTGGATCGGCCGCGCGCTCGGCGTGCATGGGGAAGTGCTGGGGGAGGAGGATGAGGCGGAAGAGGCGCTAGAGGTGAATACTGAGCCGACGCTGGGGGTGTGAGGGGCACTCCGCAGGCTACGGCGTTCGGGCGTCAGATTAGCGGCGCACTTCTTTCCGCCCTTCGAACCAAGCTCTTTGGCGGCGGCGCTCTTGCCGTCGTCCGGCATGTCATCGCTTTCCTCGCCAGTCGCAATGCGCATGACGCGAACGGCGTTGCCGATCACGTCGGCGGGGCGCTTCTGGCCTTTAGGTCCGGTGGGCATCTCGCACTTCCATGATCTCGCGGTTCAACTCAGCTAACCAAGCTTCAATATTGGCCACGCGATCCTCGTAACCGGGAGGCTTTTCCCTCTGTATCTTCGCCAGAGTGCGCTTGAGCGCCACTCGCTGTTTCTCCAGATTGTCGAGGTCGACCACAAAGCCTCCTATGCTTTCCGGTAAGCATATAGAAGTTCGGCCCGTCAGACGACAGTCGCTCGACGGCGGTTGACGATTGGGTAACTTCAAACTGAGACACTACCCAAAGTTGGTCCATCCGACTTCTTTGCATTAATGAACGCGCTCTCAGACGAGAGCGAGGACCAGTAGCTCTCAGTGTATTTCTGAGATTCCGCCCTAGCTTCGCGCAGACGCCCTGCGCGGAATGTACAGAGCGTCCCCTGAAGGGACTTTCGCCGCGAATTGAAGCGTGAACAGAAGATGATTCTGGCCGTCTGTCACGTTCATGATCCAAGGCGTCATATGCTCCCAGAAGGACTGCTTGCTCTCGTTTATCATCTCGCCGGCTGCGCGCACGGCTTCTTGCCGCGCGGCATCCAAATCCGGGAGATCGACGCCTTCGTTGTCTGGGATGAATGTGCCGTTGTCGACGTGGAAGTAAAAGACGGGCATGCTGCTGTGGCCTGTTGAACAGGAGCAAAACTCACCGAGAACGACTTTGTTTCGTTATCTTGACAACCGGTGATAGCACAGGCCAATTTCACGCATTTGAGGTATCATCCACCCAGGGGGAGTTTTCCATGAAGAAAACCTACGAGAAGCCGGTCTTGAAGAGGCGGGAAAATCTGAGCGCCATCACGGCCGTTCCGCCATCATCGATTTTGGTCGACTGACCGAGATCGAAATGGTGAGACAACCCAATTTCGCCTTTCGATAGCCTGTCGGCTTCGGCCGGCGGGCTTTTTCATTGGCGCCTCTCTTCTGAAACAAAAGCCGCTGCCGCTCGTTTGCGAATCGCAGAGCCGGGCAGTGCGCCATGCCATCCACATCGATCAGGAAAACAGAATATGATCCGGCCAGCCGAGTTCTGTCGGTCTGGTTTGTAACCAGCGGTAAATGCTACGAGTTTGAAGATGTGCCGCCGGAGACTTATGCGGCGTTCCGATCTGCATTTGTCAAAGGCCGCTTTTTCAACGACCACATTCGCAATCACTTCCGTTATCGCCGCATTCGGGAGTAGCTGTCTAGTTCAAGAGGTTCATGCTCCGGCTGTACGTGCCAGATAACTTGCCGGAGGTCTCGTCGATCCACAATTTGCCCGCACGTCTCGCATCGGTAGGTATCGGGCGTGGCAGGCGCGCTTGGCTGGTCGTGCGCCGTGAAGGCGAACGGTCGGCCGAGATCGGAAAGTTTCGTCATCCGCGAAGCTTCCTTGCCTCGCGCTCCAACGTCTTTCTGTCGTTGCCGTGTTCTTTGATGAGATCCAGAACCTGCTCGGGGCTGATCCGGTGCTGCTTAGCGAAATAGCGCACCTCATAGTCCTCGTCAGCTGAAACTCGGTCGCGATCGCGAAAATCCCGTTTGGTTGTGTCGTCTGCCATCTTTGCATCTCCTGGCCTGTCATTGTGAACAATGGCGGCAAAGGAATGTTCCCATTAGCACTCGCTAATGGAACTGAAACGACCCTTCGCTATTGAATTGAACTTGAGTGATGCGTTGGGCTTTTCATGCGTAAACCGGTCCGGCTGTCTTTTATCCGTCCGATGGAGCCGGAACTGGTCGAGCAGGCGCCCAAGGGTGACGACTGGAGCCATGAAGTAAAATTCGACGGCTACAGAACGCAGCTCGTCAAGGACGACGAAGGCATCCGGCTTTTCACAAAGTCAGGCATCGACTGGACCGCCAAATACAAGCCGATCGCCAAGGAAGCCGAGGGCCTAAAAGCTGACAGCTTCATCATCGAGGGCGAGATGATCGTCACGAATGAAGCCGGCCTGGCGGACTTTCGTGCGCTCCGATCGGCCATCACCAGGCGCCCGCAAGACCTGTATCTCGTCGCCTTCGACCTCTTGCACCTCAACGGCCATGATCTGAGGGACATGGCGCTGAAGGACCGAAGGGAAATCCTAAAGGCACTCATCCCAGCCGGCGGCCATATCCAGTTCTCCGAAGCGCTGCCAGGCACTGGCGATGCCGTCTACCATTTGGCTTGCGATGCGAACCTGGAGGGCATTGTCTCGAAGCGCCTCGATAGCGTCTACCGCTCGGGTTCGACCATGCAGTGGCGCAAGATCAAATGCTTCGACGAGAAGGTGATGGAGATCATTGGCGTGCAGCGCGAGCGCGGCAAGCCGGCCATGGTGCTGATGGCCGACAAGGGCTGCTACGTGGGCGGCGCCTTCGTAACCTTCAAGGCGGACAAGCGGCAGCGCCTGTGGGACCAGGTGCAGGGCAGGGTCGGCGCCCCGCCGCCCAAGGGCCTGAAAAAGGAAAAGGCTGAATGGCTCAAGCCGGGTCTATCGGGCAGAGTGCGGTTTCTGAAGGGCGAAGAGCAGCTTCGCCACGCGATGCTTAAGGATTTCTGGGAGGACGAATGATGCCCAGCGCGGAACCATTGTGGCGAGGCCAAGTTTCCCCCGTCAGAATGTTCCAACGATCATGGTTGATTAAATGGCGGCACCGCGCGCGGTATGGAAGGGCTTCCTCAAGGTCGGATCGGTGACTTGTGGCGTGAAGCTGGTCGGCGCCACCACCGAAACCGGCAAGGTCCATTTCAAGATCCTGAACCGCAAAGACGGACTTCCCGTCAAGAGCGCCTATGTCGACGAAGGGACCGGCGAGGTGGTTCCCGCGGAAGACCAGATCAAAGGCTACGAGGCGGATAAGGGCGAGTTCCTCGAAATAGAGCCGGACGAGATCAAGAAGCTCAAGCTCACCTCGCACCATACGCTGGAGGTCGACGGCTTCGTTGCGATCGACGATATCGACACACGATATCTTGAAAAGCCTTATTACGTCATTCCGGCCGACGGTGCCGCTGCCGAGTCATTCAATGTGCTTCGCGAAGCCATGGCCAAGAAGCGGGTAGCCGCTCGATCCTGCGTTGTTCTTTACCAGCGGGGCCGAGAAGTCGTGATCCAACCCTTTGGCAAGGGAATGCTGCTGACCGAACTGCGCACGCATAACGAGATGATTTCGGAAGAGAGCGTCTTTGCGGATCTGAATAGCCCCAAATTCGACAATGACCTTCTGGAGATCGCCGGGCTGCTGATCGACAAGAAAGTCACGAAGTTCGACCCGTCGAAGTTCGAGGACACGTATGAGGATGCGCTGATCGCCATGATCGATGCCAAGCGCAAGGGCAAGAAGCCGCCCAAGCCGACCCCGCCGCCCAAGGAAAACGTGGTCGATCTGGCGACCGTCCTGAAAAAGAGCCTGGCCAAGGAAGGCATAAAGGACCGGCCAAAGGCAAAGCCGGCACGAAAATCAGCGTAGCGGCCGCATCTCTCACGGTGATAAACGGGCGGAGCCGCCCATTTTCTTGGTCAGGGGACAGCATGTGCAACGACTATGAGCAGCATGTCGCCTGGGCAGAATACTGCCGAATGATGGCTTCGCTGGCGTTGAAGATTCCAGCTCATCAGACTGAACTCGATCTTCCCCAAGCTGACGATATCCGCATCAACGATCCGGCGCCAATCATGCGCGCTATCGGCGACGAGGTTGAACTTGCGTCGATGACTTTCGGTTTCCCGCCCGCCGGCCCGAAAGGAGGGCCGGTGTTCAACTTCCGCTCCGAAGGCCGCCGTTTCGCTGACAGCAAACGCTGCCTCGTGCCGGCGTCGGCGTTTTTCGAGTTCACGGGCACGAAATATCCAAAAGCCAAACACCGCTTCATTCTGAACGGCGCTTCATTCCTGGCCATTGCCGGACTCTGGCGTGAGGCGGCTGGCAACAAGCCCCCCACCTTCACTATGCTCACTACCGATCCCGGACCTGATGTCACGCCGTATCACAACAGGCAGGTCGTTGTTCTTCAGCCAGAGAATTGGAGCGCTTGGCTCGATCTCTCGAAACCGGAGAGCGAGTTGTTACGACCGTTGCCGGCAGGATCGCTTTCGGTCGAGACCGTGCGACCGGAACGTTCGTGATCTATTCCATGTCGGGCACGTCGCCACTCGCGAACAGGGTGTTCGGTGGGCCATAGTCCCCGAGCGCCGGATCGGCATCCCGGCTCCATGCAATGACCCCAACGTGCTTGCTAGCCAATGCGCTTGCTATTCGGATCGCGCGCTCTTCGCTTTGCTGATCGGTCGGGCCGTACACAGGGAATAGCTCGCCGTCATCGCCGCGGTCGAATGCGACAACGACAATGAGCTTCGGTTTTTTCTGCTCTGGAAGGACGTGGGTCGACATTCGACGGCCTTTCTCAGTTCAGGGGTGCTGATCCCGCTTCGAGCGCATCTATCGCGTCGAACACCGCTTGGCGCTTTGGCTCAATAGGCTCCTCTGGGTGGAAGCGTGCGAGTGATAACGAGGAATGGGCAACCGTTACAGCGCTGACGAGTTCCTGCGCTTTCGAACTGTCCGGAACCTCTGCAGTGGCGGCGAGCGCCAGAAAAAATACCCGATCGTCAACGGTCTCCCCTTGGCCATCCTCCGCTTGGACGATCTCGCGCATTCGCGTCAGCGCGGTCGCGCGGTCAGTTAGCTCCGTCTCGGGATCGTGCAGTAGCTGTAGGCCGTGAACCTGCATGCGTTTCTCCTCCGACCAGCCTTCGCAACAAGCTTCGATGGCGGCATTGCTTGCCTCCCACCAAACCTCCGCCGCAGCATACTCGTCTTCAGAGGGCTCTTGGTCCGGCGGAAAGCCCATATCGTCCCATCGCTCGACAGCGAACGAGCCGCTGGCTGCGTCTTCTGCTGTCATGCCGGCGCGGTCGAGCACTGCTGTTGCAGCGGCGATACCGCGATGTTTTTCTTCAGGAGTGGCGCCCCTGGCGTTCATCATAATATCCATGACCGGCCTCCGTGTGGCTGTCAGGCTCATAGTGAACAAAATGAGAACATAGGAGTCAATAGGTTCTTGACCAGAGAGGAATATGTTCCTCATTTCAGAGGATGCCGGAACAACCCGAAAAGTGGCCGCGAGGTCAGGCTTGGACGCTGATGCATGCCCACGAGGCAGGGCAGATCGCCCGCATTTCCTGTGGCCACTGCCACATCACACGCCACTACAAGCCGATCGAGTTGCGCGAGGTCGTCGGCAACGTCACCATCGACCAGGTGCGAGGAAAAATACGTTGTCAGGCCTGCGGCAAGCGCGAGTGGATGTCGGCCGAACTCTTCCATGCCTACGGGCAGGAGCTTGTGACCATCCGTTTTCGGCGCCTGAAGGAAATACGATGGGAAAGGCGTGTCATTTGGCGCGACGAATAGCGGCTAAGGGCTGCATTGGCAGCAGCAACGTAACAGGGTCTTGGCCTCGATATCGTGCCTTGCCTTGCCCCGGCGAGGCGCCCAGCGCGTTCCAGCGGGTGATGTTGGCAAGCTAGGGCCGACCCTTCCGGCCCTCAACCCTCGTCCGGCACCACAAAGGAAAGCGCGATCAGGTCGTCGACGTCGATGCCGCCATGGCCATTGTCCAGCACGTCCGCGACCTTTTGAAAGGCCAGCATGTCATCCATGCTGAGCTTGGCTTCCCTCAGCCTGTCTTGTAAGCCCGCCACTTTGGTTTCCAGGATCCTGGACGTCTCGATCATGCTTGCCTCCGTTGCTGTCCAACGCCGCGTTCCACACGCTCAGCATCAGGCACGTGAACACGACCGGCCCGATGAAAAGGCCGATCGCCACGGCCGCCGCAATGCCCATCCGCTCCGCTTTCGCGGTGACCTTTGCAAAGCCGTCATCGGCCGGGACGAGGATGGGAAGACCGCGGTGATGGAGCGCGCTGTTGTCGTTCACGGCCGTCGGGGGCATCTCCCACCGCTCTCGGAAAGGAAGCTGCTGCTCGCCAAAGGGTTCGCGGGCACTCATCCGCATAGGTCACACCCCCGAAAACGCCGCCTTGCCGTGGCGTTCGAAAAGCGCCAGCTTGGCCGAATAGCCAAGCCTGAGCTTGGTCTTGCAGGCATCGCACCGGAAGGTGCTCACCGACTTGAACCATGAACCGTTCCTGATGATCGGCCGGCGGCAATTCGGGCATTCATAGCGGAGACTCACGTCCCGCAACTCCTCGGAAATCGACATTGTCCACCTCTGTCCCCAGCCCCTGTTCTTTCTTCGGATGCCCACCACCTGGGAGCAGGTGGCGGGCGATCCAGCCAACTGACGATGAAGGGACTGATTGCTCGTCAGCGCAGCCCTAATGAGATCGCAGGGATTATGTTTCGCGCGATGGACCAATGCGCTGGCGAATGGGACCTCAGTCGGAGAGAGGGCCCATCTGTGGAACCCAACGTTCTTCGGCGCCTGTCATGGGCAGGCGGGGTCTGGACTTCTCAGATCCATTCCGAGCCATAGGAACATTAGCGCGCCCTAAGGGTTCTCTCAGCAAGGATCGCACACCCAGGTGGAACCATGGCCGAGTTGGTATTTGCTTTTGTGTACTATTCGGGGCTGACCGGCCACGACATGCTGGCTGCGGTCGTGTCTTTGACCGCGGGGCTTCTTCTCTACAACGTCGTGCGCGAAGACCGGCCAAACCGATAACCAGCCCGATAGTCATGAGCGGGCCGGCTCGTGTCCGCGAGCCGGGGCCTGACCGGCGGGGGCACCGATTGAATACAGGGCGCCTGCCGAACGAAGGACGCTTGGAGCAGCCGCCTAAGGAACATTAGCGCATGCTAATTATTAATCCTCCATAGGAGGACCTGCCATGCACAGCATTATCTATCTCATCGGCCTTGTCGTCGTCATTCTCGCTATCTTGAGCTTTTTCGGGCTTAGACGGTAAGGGCCAGCTCAAGCGGCCGGCACGGTCGCCAGACAGTCTGCTATCTGTCGATGCATTCGTCGCCGCCCGTTGCCGAAGTCAAACGGCAGCGGGAACTGCGTGAGCCGCTCGACAGCCAATGGTAGGCGTTGTGACGGCCAGCCGCCGGTTCACTCACCCTCCAGCCAGCCGCGGCAGCAGGAAAATCTCCGCGTCCTCGGGCAACTCCTTGCTCCACGTATCCCGATAGATCGTCCCGTCGATCGCCACGGCGATTCCCCGATCGATCCACGGCTCGATCCCGGGATACTGTTCCGCCAGCTTGCGGAACAGCTCCCTTATGTCCTTGGCCTCGATCTCGTGCTTGGCCTTGCCGCCGGCGACGGCGCTGAGCGAGCCCCAGAGGGTGACCTCGACCATTAGCGCCTCAAGGTGCGTCGATATTCAGGTGAGGCCGGCCTGCGAATGAAGGCTTCCTGCGCTTCCGGTGCTCACGTACGTCAAGTACGCTCCGCTCCGGTTTCTCGGAAGCCATCATTCTCGGCTCGGCCTGACCTGAATCTCAACACACCTTGCCCTAGCTTGGATACCTCTCAGCCCTCCCGCTCCGCCTCCAGCGCCGCCAGGATGCGCGGCGGCGACATCGGTATGTGGGTCATTCGCACGCCGACCGCGTTCGACACCGCATTGGCGATCGCCGCCAGCGGCGGCACGATCGAGGTTTCGCCCACGCCGCGCACGCCATAAGGATGGTTGGGGTTGGGAATTTCCAGGATCTGCGTGTCGATCATCGGCAGGTCGGAGCAGACCGGGATGCGGTAGTCGAGGAAGCCGGCATTCTGCAGCCGTCCGTCCTTGCCGTAGATATACTCCTCGTTGAGCGCCCAGCCGATGCCTTGCGCGGCGCCGCCCTGGTACTGGCCCTCGACATAGGTCGGGTGCACCGCCTTGCCGGCGTCCTGCACCACCGTGTAGCGGATCACCCTGGTTGCGCCGGTCTCGGGGTCGACCTCGATGTCGCAGATATGGGTGGCGAAGGAAACGCCGGCGCCGTCGGCGACGAGCTCGCTATGGCCGGCGATCGGCCCGCCGGTCGTGCCCGACTTGGCCGCGATGTCCTTCAGTGACAGCGGCGAGAGGTTGCCGTATTTCTCGCCCTTGGCGATGGCGTGGCCCTTTTCCCAGGTAACGTCCTCCACCGGGATGTCCCACATCTGCGCGGCGCGATCCTTGAGGATCTTGATCGCGTTGCGGGCGGCCGAGATCGTCGCCATCGACGAGGAGAAGGTGCCGCGGCTGCCGTCGGTCATGTCATTGTAGCCGAGAGAAGAGGTGTCGGCGACGATCGCCTTGACCTGGCTGTAGTCGATGCCGAGCTCCTCCGCCGCCACCAGCGACAGCGAGGCGCGGGACCCGCCGACATCGACGGTGCCGACGGCCAGCGACACCGTGCCGTCCATGCCGATGTTCAGATCCGTGCAGGTCTGGCCGCCGAAGTTGAACCAGAAGCCGCAAGCCATGCCGCGCCCCTGGTTGGCCTTCAGCGGCGCCTTCATATGCGGATGGCTCTTCACCGCCTCCAGCGTCGGCCCGATGCCGATCGGTCCGTAGACCGGGCCGTAGGACGAGCGCGTGCCTTCCTGCGCGGCGTTCTTGATGCGGAAGTCCACCGCATCCATGCCGAGCTCCTTGGCGAGCTCGTCCACCGCGCTTTCCACGGCAAAGGCCGCCATCGGCGCGGAGGGCGCGCGATAGGCCGCGGTCTTGGGCCGGTTGACCAGCACTTCGTAGCCGACGGTCTTGACGTTCTCGAGCTTGTAGCAGGCGAAAGCGGTCATCGCGCCGATCTCGGCCCAGGAGCCAGCATAGGGACCGCAGCTATAGCGCAGCGTCGCTTCCGCCGCGGTGATCGTGCCGTCCTTCCTGGCGCCGATCTTGACGTCGATCGAGGTGGCGCTGGTTGGCCCTGAGGCGCGAAAAACCTCGTCGCGGGTCATCACCAGTTTTACGGGACGGCCGGCCTTGCGCGACAGCGCCAGCGCCACCGGCTCGGCCCAGACATGGGTCTTGCCGCCGAAACCGCCGCCGATCTCCGACGAGGTGACGCGCAGCTTCGAGGCTTCGAGCCCAAGCAGTTGGGCGCAATGCTGGCGGTAGACGAAATGGCCTTGCGTGCAGACCCACAGATCCGCCGTGCCGTCCGGGTTGACGCTCGCAACGCAGGCATGCGGCTCGATATAGCCCTGATGCGTCTGCTCGGTCTTGAACGAGCGCTCGACGATGAAATCGGCCTCGGCGAAACCCTTGTGGACATCGCCATGGCCGAACTGGGTGCGCTTGGTGACGTTGGAGGGCTTGGCCGGCTTTTCCTCCAGGCCCTCGGTATAGACCTGGTCGTTGATCAGCGGCGCGTGGTGCTGGGCTGCCTCGTCGACATCGGTGACATGCGGCAGCACCTCATAGTCGACCTCGATCAGCTTCAGCGCCTGGCGGGCGGTGCGGGCGTCGATCGCCGCCACCGCGGCCACCGCATGGCCGTCATAGAGCGCCTTCTTGCGCGCCATGCAGTTGTCGAGGATGTCGTACATGGCGGCATCGCCGTCGGTGAGGTCGGGCAGGTCCTTGGCCGTGATCACCGCCTTCACGCCGGCGAGCTTTTCCGCCTTCGACGTGTTGATGCTTTTGATCACCGCATGCGCGTGCGGGCTGCGCAGCACGCGGCCAACCAGCTGGCCGGCCATGTTGAAGTCGGCGCCGTAGCGGGCGCGGCCGGTCACCTTGTCGATGCCGTCGGGGCGGATAGGCCGCGTGCCGACCGAGGAAAAATTGCGTCCGGAGTAGCGCGGATCGAAATTCATGATCAGGCTCCCTTCATCACGTTGGCCGCATCCTGGACGGCGCGCACGATCTTGTCATAGCCGGTGCAGCGGCAGAGATTGCCGGCGAGCCCAAAGCGGATTTCCTCCTCGGTGGGCGAGGGGTTCTTCTCCAGCAGGTCCTTGGCCGCGATCAGGAAGCCCGGCGTGCAGATGCCGCATTGCAAGGCCGCATGCTCCAGGAATTTCTGCTGCAGCGGATGCAGCTGGTCGCCATGCGCCATGCCTTCGATGGTCTCAACCTTGCGGCCCTCGGCTTCTGCGCCCAGCACCAGGCAGGAGCAGACCAGCCTGCCGTCGACGATGACGCTGCAGGCGCCGCAGTCGCCGGTGCCGCAGCCTTCCTTGGCGCCGGTGAGCCCCAGCCGGTCGCGCAGCACGTCCAGCAGCGTCTCATCGGGCTGGCACAGATACTCGACGGCGTCGCCGTTGATCGTGGTTGATACAGCTATACCGGCCATTATTTGCCTCCCGCACGCTTGTAGGCGGTCGTTGCGGCTCTCTGTGCCAGCACGCCCGCGACTTTCCGTCTGAATTCGATGGTGCCGCGCTTGTCGTCGATCGGGCGGCAGGCGCCGGAGCAGATCTTCGCCAGCCGCTCCAGCGTTTCTTCGTCGAGCTTCGAGCCGACCAGCACTTGCCCGGCTTCTTCGACCAGAAGCACCGTGGGTGCGGCGGCGCCGAGCGCCACGCGGGCGGTCTTGATCGCGCCCTTCTCGTCCAGCGTCAGGTTGACGCCGGCGCTCACCACCGCGATGTCCATCTCGGTACGCGGAATGAAGCGCAGATAGGCGTCGCCCGCATGCTCAGGCCGCTTGTCGAGCAGGATCGCCTCGATCATCTCGCCCTTGGCCAAAGATGTGCGGCCGGGTCCGGTCGGCACGGCTTCCACGGCAATCGTGCGCTTGCCCGAAGGCCCGGCGACGACTGCTTGTGCCGCGGCCGCGACCAGCGCCGGCACGCTGTCGGCGGCGGGCGAGGCGTTGCAAAGATTGCCGGTGATGGTGCAGCGGCCCTGCACCTGCTTGGAGCCGATCAGGTTGGCCGCCTCGACCACGCCCGGCCATGCCTGCTTGAGCGCCTTGTTCTCGCCCAGCACCGCGCAGGGCACCGCGGCGCCGATCCGAAAACCGTCGGCCGTTTCGGCAATGTCGGCTAGGCCGCCGATCGCCTTGATGTCGACGATCAGCTCGGGCTCGATGAAGCCGCCCTTCATCCTCACCAAAAGATCGCTGCCCCCGGCCAGGATCGCGGCCGGGCCTACTGCCTTGGCGAGCTCGCCAACGGCATCTTCGATTGAAAGCGGACGTATGTAACGCATCGTCTCCCCTTGGTGGTCATAATCGGATCGCCCGTTATAAAGCGTCTGGTTATAATGGCCATCCCGTTCGTGCATGTCCGGGTTGGGCCAGAGCCCTATTCCAGATGCGCCCAGAGGGCGGGCCAGGGCCAGGCCGCGCGACAGAGCCGGATGCGGCAATCGCCCAGGCGGAGCCATTCATGCGATTAACGCCACGCGCGTCGCCTATTGCCTGCGTGGCGGCGTTGGCGAAGCAGCGCCGACCGTGCGGAATGGTCGAAGATGGCTTTGAGACAAGGCAGGGGCGTCGGCTCGCAAAAACATGGCCAAGAAATTCGCATTTCTTTTGGTGCGCGATTTCACCTTGTCGCCGCTGTCGCTGTTCATCGACACGCTGAGACTCGCCGGCGACGAGGGCGACCGCAGCCGCAGGATCGAGTTCGACTGGGAGATCGTCGGCGAGCGCGGCCTGCCGATCCGCGCCAGCTGCGGCGTCGAATTGCTGCCAACGAGAGCGATGGGCAATCCGGAGGATTTCGACAATGTCGTGGTGGTCGGCGGCCTGCTCGACACCAGCCGCAAGCTGAGTTCGGAAAAGGAGGCGTTCCTGTTGCGCGCCGCGCAGCGGGGCGTGCCGCTCACCGCGCTCTGCACCGGCAGCTTCGTGCTGGCGCGCTACGGCCTGCTCGACGGCTACAGCGCCGCAGTCAGCTGGTTCCACATCAAGGATTTTCGCGCCGAGTTCCCCGATGTGAACGCCCATGCCGACAGCCTCTATTCCGTCGACCGCGGCCGCGCCACCTGCGCCGGCGGCACGGGCGCGGCCGACCTTGCCGGCTATTTCGTCTCGCAATTCATCGGCCGGAAGGCGGCGGAGAAGGCGGCCAAGATCCTCGTGCTCGACCGCATCCGCTCCAGCCGCGACGTGCAGCCGGTCGGCGACCTTTTTCCAGCGGCCGCGAGCCGCGCGGTGAAGCGGGCGCTGCTTCTGATGGAAAGCAATCTGCAGGAGCCGATCCCGATCGCCGAGATCGCCGCCAGGCAGAACTGCTCGCGCCGCCAGCTCGAGCGCTTGTTCGGCGCCGAGCTCGGCATCGGCCCGATGGCCGCCTATCTGGCGCTGCGGGTGCATTACGCCAGGTCGCTGCTGGAAGGCAGCGACCTCGCGATCGGCGAGATCGCTTATCGCTGCGGCTTTGCCAATGCCGGCCATTTCAGCCGTGTCTTTCGCCAGCAGGCCGGCATCACGCCGACCAATCTCAGGCACCCGAACCGGGCAGCGGCGAGTGACATCGCCAGATAGCGGTCCCTGTGCACGACTTCGGCAAGCTGGTTTCTATGTCACGGCGATGACCTTCCCCGTCGCACCAAGGCGACACAGGACCTTCGCTTGTCGAACTTGGATGCCGCCTGGAAGCGCATAGTTTATTCGCACCTCGATCGGCGCCGCCAGACCGGCTTTGCGTTGGCGCATCGGACCGGCGCTAACCGCGGATACGCGCACAGCACCAAGCGGCGTCGTGGCCGACATGATCGCCGCGCGGCAAGCGTTCACGACTTTGGGCGGCGTGCCTGGCTTCGCTTTCAACGATACAAGGGGCGCAAAAGGATAGCCCGCTCCAAACCGCCCGAACTCCCCGCCACGTGCGCTGGAAGGTTTGAGGATGGATGGCAGGCTGATCGCGGTTGTTGCGCTTTTTGCTGAGAAAACGGTGGGGTTGTCGGGGGACACGGTGTCCCCGGTGCCTGACGTTGCGGTGCCAGCACCTCTCGACACGCCGGCGCTTGCGCTGCCTGCCGCGTCACCCGTCGAAACGCTGGCGCCGATGGACCCGGTACCAGCGTTTGCGGACGCGCTAAGGCTTGCTCCTCCTGCGCCTGCCGACGCGCCAACGCTTGCGCCGCCCAAGCCGCCGACACTTGCCCCCAAGCCAGCGGAGACACCTTGTGATCCGGCGCTCACGCCAGCGCCGACGCCAATGCCGCCGACCTTGCCGCCACCGCCGATATCAAGGGCGGCCGCCGGTCCGGTAGCGGCTGCGATCATCAAGGCGACCGCCACGTATTTGCCCATTTCAGGACCCCTCCTGGGCATGCGTTCGTGCCAATCCAAATGTACTGCTGACCATCATCATCGAGGCGGGGTCGGAAGCAACGCGTCGGGGAGAGTGATCGTCGTCGCCACCAGAACCCGTTTCGGTGATCTTGGGATCTTCGCTCTGTTCTTATCCTGCAAGCCTGTTCGGCGGACAGCTTGGCCATTCTGGCTGGCAAGTGGAACCGCGGCGGAACGCGACCCGGGCGCGCGCTCCATCTGCGCTGTGCGGCGCGCACTTTGCGCCTTGACGAGGTCGATCGCCTTTCGCGCGGCGGTGAGAGCGACGGACATGTCGGTCAGCTTTTGCCGCTCCTGCTCCAGCGCTGCACTCAAGTCGGCAGATGCCTGCTTCGCAGCGTCTCTTTCCCGACGGGCGTCATCGGCATCGCTTGCGGCCGAAACCGCGCGCGTGTGTTCCAGATCCAATGCCTGGTTGACATGCTTTGCGGCAGTAACCGCCAGCTGGAGGTCCTTTAGGGCGGTGGCCCGCTCGGCCGCAGCCAGATTTGCGCGTTTCTGATCGGCCTCGCCGGCCTGGCGGGCCATCGCGAGTTCGTCCTCGAATTGTTCGACCTTAAGCCGCTCTTCGGCAAGCGATTGATTTGCCTCGGCCAGGGACGCTTTCGCAGCGTTGCGCGCTTCGTTCGAGGAAATGGCTTCTGCTTTCAAGCCCTTGATGACGCGCTGCGCCGCTTCGAGGTCGAGTTTGAGGGCTTCGTTGCTTTGGGTCGCATCATTCAAGGCTTTTGCCTGCTCCGCGGAGGTGCTGGCTAGCACTCTTGCCTGCGCGCTTGCGCTGCGCTCGGCGTGCCGGCTTTGGCTCAGTTGCGCTTTTGTCGACGCCAGTTCGCCTCGCGCTGCCGCGATCTGTTGCTGCATTTCGGCGCTGTTGTCTGGGGGAGATACCGCCGCCAAGAGGAGGATGCATCCGGGAATGGCGCTCCACCTCCAGTGGCGCATGCTGAAGCGAACCCACGCCGGGCGCGGGTCGTCTTCGAACTCCTCGTAAGATCCATGTATGGACGTCACTGGCCACGGTCCTCTGTCTGCCGGTATTCTTCGCGATGCTCAAGAAACACGTCATAGCGGCTGTGCGTGCGCAAAATTAAGATTTTCGGTCTTGGCGGTTCGCTCCGTGTTGAACTCCATCTACAGCTTGGACAACTTGTATTTTGCGCAGTTGACGGGCTGCTTATACCAGGTACGCCTTTAGGGGCAGGATGCATCATCCAAATGGACTAGATGTCATGATTGATCGTCTCGGAGCAGAACTTCTCGATGGCGAGCTGATCAATGTCGGGCAGTCTAAGCGCGCGGTTGCTGCTGCGCAAAATGATGAGGGTCCGCGATGACCCTGGTCGGGTCGCATGACCGGTCTGGCCGATTGCGCCGGCGCGCAAACGAGCCGTAGCTTCGTGACGAGCAGCGCGCCGCTGTTTCAACAGTCGAATTCGCCTTCGCAACGCCATGCCGCATTATCCCGACGCCATGCCTGGATCGAAAACCCTGTTCGAGCGCGCCAGGAAGGTGATGCCGGGCGGCAATACGCGCACCACGGTCTTCATCGATCCGTTTCCGATCTACGCCGCGCGCGGCGAGGGGTGCAGGGTCTGGGACGTCGACGGCAATGCCTATTACGACTGCATCAACAATTTCACCGCGATGATCCATGGCTATGCGCATCTCGATGTCACCGCGGCCGTGGCCGAGCAACTGCCCCTCGGCACCGCTTTCGGCGCCCCGACACTGAGCGAGATCGAGCTTGCCGAGCTGCTGGTCGAGCGGCTGCCCTCCGTCGACCAGATCCGCTTCACCAACTCCGGCACCGAGGGTGTGATGATGGCGATCAAGGCTGCGCGCGCCTTCACCGCGCGGCCGAAGATCGTCAAGATCGAAGGCGCCTATCACGGATCCTACGATTTCGCCGAAGTCAGCCTGGACTCATCGCCCGCCAATTGGGGCGATCTGCCGAGATCCACGCCCTATGCCAGGGGCACGCCGCGCGGCGTGCTGGAGGACGTGATCGCCGTGCCCTTCAACGACACCGAGGCACTGCGCGCCGTCTTCGCCACCGAGGGTGACAACATCGCGGCGGTGCTGATCGACCCGATGCCCAACCGTGCCGGCCTCATACCGGCGCGCCGCGACTACCTCCACGCCATGGTCGAGATCGCCCATGCCGCAGGTGCGCTCGTCATCTTCGACGAGGTGATCTCGTTTCGGCTGGGATGGTCTGGCGCGCAAGGGCTGTGGGGCATCGAGCCCGACCTGACGGCGCTGGGCAAGATCATTGGCGGCGGCTTTCCAGTCGGCGCCGTCGGCGGGCGCGCCGATATCATGGCGGTGTTCGATCCGACCGCAGGCAAGCCCGCGCTGCCGCATGGCGGCACCTTCACGGCCAATCCGGTGACCATGCGCGCCGGCCTTGCCTCGATGCGGGCGCTAACGAAAGAAAGCTTTGCCCATCTTGATCGGCTTGGCGCATCGTTGCGCGAAGGGATTACCGCCTCATTCCAAAAGCATGGGCTTGCCGGCCAATGCGTCGGCCTCGGCTCGCTATTCAAGGTTCATTTCACGTCGCATCCCGTCACGGATTACCGCTCGATCTACCCAGGTCCGGCCGAGCACAGGAAGTTCGACACCTTCCACAAGGGTTTGCTTGGCCGCGGCGTCCTGTCCGCCAGCTACGGCCTGTTCGCGCTGTCGACGCCGATGACCGAGGAAGATGCCAGCGCCATTCTTCAAGCGATCGACGAGACCTTGGGCGACGTCGCCGCGTCGTCGTGAAAGCAGGCGGACCACAGATGACAGCTTCTCCTCATGTCGTGGTGATCGGAGCCGGCACGCTGGGCATGTGCACGGCGCTCAACCTCGTCGAGCAGGGCGCGCGCGTGACCGTGCTCGAAGCGCACTCGATTGCCTCGGGGTCGAGCGGCCGGTCCGTCGGCGTCGTCGGATCGCAATTCACCGACCCGTTCGAGATCATGCTGCGCGTCCATTCGCTGCGCCGGTTCCGCGAATGGGAAGGCGAGGGGCTTCGGTTCAACCATATCGGCTATCTGCGGCTGGCGCGTACGACCAGCCAGATGGAGCTCTTCGCGAGATCGGTCGAAATCCAGGCCGAGGCGGGGCTGAGGTCGCGTCTCGTCCGCGCGAACGAGCTCAGGGATCTTGTTCCGCACATCAATCCTGACGGGCTCGAAGGCGGATTGTTCGGGCCCGACAACGGTTTTCTCGATCCACATGAGATGTGCAATTTCCTTGCGGGCATCGTCCGCGCCAAGGGCGGCGAAATCCGTCAGTACCGCAAGCTGGTCGGGGTGCAACGGCGCCCGGGCGGCTACACGCTGGAAACCGATGGCGGCCCGGTCGATCGCGAGCGACGACTGATCGATTGCGATGTCGTGGTCAATGCGGGCGGTGCCTGGGCGCCGCAGGTCGCCGCGCTTTTCGGCCAGCGCCTCCACATCTGGCCCGAGCGCCACGAGGCGGTCGTCATCCATCTTGACGAGCCGCTCGGCTACACGATGCCGATGGTGATGGACCTCGTGAACGGCGAAGGCAGCGGGCTCAACTTCCGCCACGAAAAACCAGGCGAGCTGATCGCCGAAATCCACAAAGTGAATTCGATCGCGCCGGAGGACCCCGACAATTACAACGACCAGTGCGAGGAGCAGTCGAAGGTCGATCTGGCCGAGCTGCTTTTGGAACGCGTGCCCGACCTGCCGGGCGCGCGACTCGGCCGGGGGTGGGCGGGCCTTTATCCCGTCACCGCCGACCATCGCCCCGTCGTCGGACCATTCGATGCCTCGGAGCCGACGCTGATCACCGCTGCCGGCGCCGGCGGCTATGGCATCCAGCTCGCCCCTGTGATTGGCCAGATCGCGGCCGACTGGGTGCTTCAGGGTGCGCCGGTTTCGGTGCCCGGTTCGCAGAGCCTGGCGCCGTCGGCCGAGCGCAACGTCCTCGGTCACTGACCGATGCATCAAGCTGGCCCCTGACGCGTAAGATGCGAGCGTCCCCGTTAACCATCGATTAACTATCCGGTCGCCTTTAATAGGGTTCTGGAGGATACTGATTTCGGCCGCGAGCGAAGAATTCACGACGGCCGAAATGAGAAAAGAAGCGACTGACACCGTCGCCATTCTGCCGGGGAGGCGCCCAGCATCTTTTGATGAGGAGCGCCGGAATGAATATCGAGGAAGCAGTTACTGCAGCGACGGCGGGGTCGAGCGCGCTCCTGTCCTGTCTTGGCCAGCCGGTCGTGGCATATCACGTCACGGCCATCATGCGCGAAACCGACGCAAGACATGCGCGGCAGATGCAGCTCGCCTTGCTGCGGCGGAGCATCGAGGCCCTTGTCGAGGACGGCCTCGAGGACATCGAAGCCAAACGCTTCGCATCGCAGTTCCATGGGCGCGTCGGCTCGGCCTGGGATCTTCTGCATATGGCCGGCGACACGTCGCATTGATCCCTGCCGCGTACGCTTTTGCCGGGCCGACTATGTAACACTCCCGTCATGAGGTAGACTGTCGGCTGCGACTGAGATGACCTTCATGGAGTGGGGGACATGCGATGCAGGCGATACCGATAGCGCATCCGGCGGAAGCGCCGGTCGCTCGAGCGATATCGTCGCTGGCTGGTTATCCCGCCGCCGTGTTGTGCTGGCTGCTTTCGGCCGGCGTCTATATCGCGGCAAAGTGGGTGGCGCCGGAAATGCCGCCCTGGGGGCTATGCTTCTGGCGGCTGGCGCTCGCCTGCCTCATTCTTTTGCCGATCGTGCACCGCCATCACGGCGCGATGTTGGCGCTGCTCAAATCGCGGCCGCTGGAGATCGTTGCCGTCGGCGCCATCGGCCTGACGCTCTGCCAAGGGATGATCTACCATGGACTGAACGACACCGACGCCACCACGGCCGGCATCATCATGGCGATGTCGCCGATCATGACCATGGTGCTGGCGCGTCTCGTGCTGGGCGAGCCGCTCGGGCTCTGGAAGTCGCTCGGCGCGGTTGCAGCACTTGCCGGCATGCTGGTGATCGTCGCGCATGGCAAGCTGGACGCGCTGGTGCAACTGCGCTTCAACATCGGCGAATTGTGGATCGTCGGCAGCGCCTTCTGCTGGGCGCTCTATACGGTGCTGCTGCGCCGCTCAAAATTCGGCCTCGAGCTCCTGCCGCTGGTGGTCCTTCTGCTTGGCGCCGGCGCGCTGGTGGCGCTGACGTTCCACCTTTGGGAAATCTTCAACGACGAGCGCTCCGCCTTGAATGCCGACGGCCTTCTCGCGCTTGCCTATCTGGCGGGTCCCGGCTGCGCGCTGATGTACTATCTCTATAACCAAAGCGTGGAGACCCTCGGCGCTAGCCGGGCAAGCATGTTGCTCTATCTGCAGACCCTGTTCGTCGCCGTGCTCGCCTACCTGCTGCTCGGCGAGAGCCTGCACGATTACGATCTGCTCGGCGCGGCCTTCATCGTGGTCGGGGTCGTGCTGGCGACGGCGATCAAGTCGAGGCCGGTTCCGGCAAAGGCGTGAACGAGCGGCCACGTCCCTTGATAGACATATGCGGCTGCCCGAGCCGCCAGGTCGATCTGGTTCCTCGGGCGGTGAGCCGTCCGGACCAAGCTTTCCTAAATTAGCCAATTTTGCTATTGGCTGCCCCTTCGCAGCGTCGGCCAAGGCCGAAGGGGATCATGGCGATCGACAAGCGTGTGGACGCATGAACGGCGGTCAGCACATGCTGGAACTGCGCGTGCTTGGCGATTTTCAGGTCAGGCGCGACGGCGAGCCGCTTCACCTGCCGCCATCTCGCAAGACGCGGGCGCTGCTCGCCTACCTCGCCGTCACCGCCAGGCAGCACCAGCGCGAGCGGCTGTGCGAGATATTCTGGGACATCCCGGACGATCCGCGCGGCGCCTTGCGCTGGAGCCTGTCCAAGATCCGCCAGGTGCTGGGCACCGACGAATCCGTTCTTGCCACCGATCGCAATGCTGTCGCGCTTAATATCGGGACGGACTATGCGCGGCTGGCGCCGCTGGTGAAGACCGATCTTTCATCACGCTCGACCGAGGAGCTCGAAGCGGTCCTGGCCTCGATCCGAGGCGGCTTTCTCGCCGATCTCTCGCTCGAACGCTGCTTCGACTATGAAGCCTGGCGGCAGGCCATCGCCAGCGAGGTCGAGATCGTCGAGCTTGGCATCCTGCGCGAGCTGGTCGAGCGCCTGGGGAATGAGCCGCGACGTGCGCTGCCGTTCGCCCAGCGTCTGCGCCGCCTGACGCCCGACGACGCCAGCATCGCCGCCGAGATCGAGGCGCTGGAGGACAAGGTTCGGTCGGCCGCCGCTCAAGCCACGGGACGCGCGCCGCAGTCCGCTCCCCTCGCGCCGCCGTCGAAGCCTGCCGCGTCGCCGCAGGATTCCGGCCGCGCCGTGCAGTTCTGTCGGGCTCTCGACGGCACCAGGCTCGCCCATGCCAGCACCGGCAGCGGGCCGGCGATCTTGCGCGCCGCGCACTGGATGTCGCATCTCACCTTCGACTGGGACAGCCCGATCTGGCGGCATTGGATGCGGGAATTGTCACGTCACAACCGGCTGGTGCGCTATGACGAGCGCTGCAATGGCCTGTCGCAAAGGCACGTCGTCGACATCTCGTTCGAAACCATGGTGTCGGACCTCGAATGCGTGGTCGAGGCAACCGGGCTCGACCGCTTTACCTTGCTCGGCCTGTCGCAGAGCTGCGCGGTTTCGATCGCCTATGCCATCCGCCACCCCGAGAGAGTGTCGGGCATGATCCTCTACGGCGGCTACGTCAAAGGCTGGCGGGCGCGCGGCGATGCCGGCGAGATCGCGACGCGCGAGGCCGTGGCGACGCTGATGCGCGAGAGCTGGGGCAAGTCGAACCCGATGTTTCGCCAGGCCTTCTGTTCCATGTTCATCCCCGGCGCCACGCACGAGCATTTCGCCTGGATGGACGATTTGATGCTGCGCACCGTCTCGCCCGACGATGCCTGGCGTCTTCAGAATGCCTTTGCGGTGATCGATGTCAGCGACTTGCTGGACAAGGTGCGCGTGCCGACCCTGGTGTTGCATGCGCGCGACGACAACGTGGCGCCGGTGGAGTCGGGCCGCACCATGGCCGCCGGCATTCCCGGCGCGCGCTTCATCGAGCTCGATAGCCAGAACCACATCCTCCTCGAAGGCGAGCCCGCCTTCGAGGAGTTCATAGACCACGTCCGCGCCTTCATCGCCGAGACGGCGGGCGGGTAACCGGGCACTCGCGAAGCCCTCAGCCGCCGATGAGCGGCACGGTGAACACCGTCGCCGTGCCGGTGAGGCAAAGCTCGCCCGCTTCGTTGCGCACCGATGTCTCCAGCTTCGTGATCGGCTTGTCGGCGCGCACGTCCTTGACCTCGACGCGGCCGGTGATCATTTCGCCAACGCCGACCGCCTTGACGAATTTCCACGAGACTTCGAGGAACACCGAGCCGGGGCCGGGGAGGTCTTCCGCGACCACCGCGTTCAGGATGCCGGACGTGACGCCGCCCTGCACGATGAGCTTGCCGAAGACCGAAGCCTCGGCCAGCGCCTTGTCGTAATGCAGCGGATTACGATCGCCGGTCATCTCGGCAAAGGCGTCGATACCCTGCGGCTGCGTGCGCCGCGAGCGTTCGGCAAAGGCGCCCACCTTTGGCCGGCCCTTGATGACACCGATCCACCCGTCCTTCATCACATGCACAGTCATGGTCTTGCTCCAGTTCGGTTGCGGGAAAAATCGGCCGGCGGCCCGTCCTGGTTGGCCGGCGCTCGATAGGTCGAGGGCTTCGATGCGGTAGCGCGGCGGGCCGGCATGGGTTGCCCGGCCAGCGCCTGCACCTCGGCCTTCAGGACGGCGCTGAATCGGCGATGCCGCTCGCCGAGATCGTCAAGCGTCCAATCGAAGCCGGCGATGGCGTCCGTGGTGTCGAGGATCTGGTTGGCGATCATGTCGCGCTGCTGCTGCCAGACCGCGAACGCTGCCTCGGACCCACTGAGGATTGCCCGCGCGAGGCTCTCGGCGTCGCGCAGCGCGTCGGAAATGCCGTGCGAGGTGATCGGATCGCGGAAGAAGCCGGCGTCGCCCACCAGCGCCCAGCCCGGGCCGTGCGGCTGGCGGATATAGCCCGGCACGCTGCGGAACGCCTGCAGGCGCGCATCCTTGGGTGCCCGGGCCGCCTGTGCTGCCAGTGTCGGGGAAAGCGTCTCGAGCACATCCATCCGGGCGCGGGCGTGGCCGAGGCGGAAGCGCTGGTCGAACAGGCCTGTCGGCACCGAAGCGACGATGCAGGCGAGGCTGTCATTGGTCGGGATTAACGAGCCGGCGATCCCGTCGCGGAAGTACCAGTGATAGCCGGCGCCCGGCTCGACTGGCGCATAGCCATAGACATGGGCAGCCGACACCGCGCCGCGCCGCAAGGGCTGGGCGTCGACGCATTTTGCCACCAGCGAGCCGATGCCATCGGCGCCGACGACGATATCGGCGCTGACCCGCACGGCAGTACGGCCGGCGGCGCGGATCTCGATGCCGCGCACGCGGCCACGCGTGTCGGCAAAGAGACCGCCGACCGCCACCTCGTGCAGGATCTCCGCGCCGGCCTTGCGCGCCGCATCGACCAGGATGCGGTCGAGCACGGTGCGCCGCGGCGCGATGAGGCCGGGGAGGTCCAAGCTAGCGGCAAGGGGGATGGTGATCTCCTCGTCGCCATAATGGAAGGTCGTCGTCTCGATGAGCGGCGTGCCGGCCTTGAGCAGCGGCTCGAGCAGACCCCAGCGCCAAAGCTGCAACACGGCCGGTCGCATCAGCGCATGCGTCGACAGCGTGTCGGATCCATAAGGCTTGCGGTCGATCGCAAGCACCTTGAGGCCGGCGCGCGCAAGCAGCATCGCCGTCGCCGCGCCCGCGCAGCGCGCGCCGACGACGATAGCGTCGTAATGGCCGTGCTTCGGAGCGGCCATCAGGGAGATGAGGTTGTTTGCCATGTTCAACGTCCTCAGGCCGCCTGGCGGCCGTTGCAATCGAGATAACGGGAGATTTCAGCGGCGATCGCCTCGGCATCCGCGCCGACGCCGCCGATGAAGTTGGAATCGCGTTTGCGCAGGAAGCGGAAGCCGAGCGCGTAGAGACCCGGCACGCTGGTGACGCCGCCCTGATGCGCCAGCTCGCCATCGGCGCCGAGCGCCAGCGGCTCCAGCCAGCCGAATGAGCGCGCATAGCCGGTTGCCCAGACGATGCTGCGGATCGATCCGTCCGTCAGTGAAAGCCGCGCCGCGCACGTCGCCGGCGTCGCCACCGGCTCCGGCCGGTACGGTGTCGTCATACCAGCGAAGCGATCGATCTGGTCGAGTAGGCGCGCCTGCTTCGCTTCGGCTGCCGCGATGTGCTGGCCAAGATCGCCGGCGAAGCCGATCTCGCGGTCGCCGACGCCATGCACCCGCCCGGTGAGTTCCACGCCGAGCGCCTGCAGCGTGGCGAGATCGACATCTGCCCTGTCCGGCCGGCCGGCGAGCTGCAGCGATGGCTGGCGCCGGGCGCCTTCCGGATCGGCGAGGTCTTCCTGGCGCTGTGCCATCAAGCCCATTTCGCAAAGCCAGAAGAAGATATCCTGGCCGCGCCATGTTCTGGGCAGGCGCGTATGCTTGCCGACCGAAAGCACCACGCGCCGCCCGGCGCGGACGAGCTCGTCGGCGATCTGCACGCCGGAGGACGAGGCGCCGACAACCAGCACACCGCCGCCCGGCAGCTCGCCGGGCGAGCGATATTGCGAAGCGTGGACGCTGAGCGGCCCGCAAAGCATCTCAGCCGAAAAAGGGATGACCGGCCGGTCGCAATGTCCCGTCGCGACGACGACCGCTCGCGCCAACAGCTCGCCGGCGCTGGTGCGCAAGGCAAAGCCTTCGACGGTCCGCCTGGCAGCGATGACCTCGACATTGGTCTCGACGGGTGCATTCCATTGCCAGGCGTAGCGTTCCAGGCTTTCCACGAAAGCCTCCTTGGTCATGAAGCCGTCCGGATCTCCGCCCCCGTAGGGCGAGCCGGGCAGGGCGTTCAGCCAGTTCGGCGTGAGCAGCCTGAGCGAGCGCCAGCTCTGCGAACGCCAGCGCTCGCCGATGCGGCCGCGCTCCAGCACGGCATGGTCGATCCCGGCCTGGCCGAGGCAATGGCTGAGCGCGAGCCCGGCCTGGCCCGCGCCGATGATAACGACGTCCGAGCGTCTCATGGTTCATTTCCGTCTCGGGCGGCGGCGGCCCGGATCGGCTCCGGACCGCCGGCCGGCTTACTGGATGGTCTTGATGCCGACGGTGACCGGCACGCCCTTGGTCAGCACGTCGAACACGGCCGAACGGGCGCGCGACTGCTCGACCAGCTGCTGGAGCTTTTCGGCCGGCGCGTCGCCTTCGATCTCGAACGACACCTGGATGTTCTGGAAACCATTGCGGACCTCGTCGGAGATGCCGAGAATACCGCGCAGGTCGATGTCGCCGTCGACCGAGCATTTCACCTTGGTGAGCTTGATGCCGCGCGCGGCGGCGATGTTGGCGACGCCCGCCATCAGGCACCCCGCCAGCCCGTGCAGCAGCCACTCGACCGGGGTCGGCGCGTTGTCGGCGCCGCACAAGATCGCCGGATGATCGGCATCGGCATAATGCGGCTTCTCGTGCTTCTGCTCCTGGCCGGCGCCGAAGAAGCCGTTCATGACGGTCTTGCTGTGCGTGCCCTCGATCCACTCGTTGTGAGCGCGGAACTGGAACTTGGCGAGCTCCGGCTGCCCGGCGACGAAATTGATCGTCGCCAAAAGGTTCGGCGTGTCGACGCCATTGAGCGGAAGCCGTGCAGGTTTGGTGTTGGGTTGCATCTTCATCTCCAAAGGTTCGTTTGCGGCTTGGTTGCCGTGACGGCCTCTGTTTGCCGATGGAGCGTTTGAACGAGAGTGGATGCGACCGTGGAATTTTTCATACGCCTACCGTGGAAATTGCGTTGGACGTATCGTTTGTAACGAAGTGTCTTGACCCGAATGCGCCGGAACGCAAAAGCCCCGGGCGTGCGGAAGCCCGGGGCCTGTCGACGGCGTGGCGACGATCGCCATCGGCGATCAATGGGCGTTGCGGATGTCCATCCCGCCGGCGTCGGAGGCGTAGCGCATCGAGGTGTAATGATCGATTTCAGAACGGGCGATACCCATGTCCTTCAGCAGATAGTCGGGCATGGCCTGCATGGCGGCGCGGTCGCTGCGCATCCTCATTGCACGGTAGACAAGGCGCAGCGCACGGCCGGCAAAATTGATCGGGCCGAGACCCGATCGGCTGGTTTCATGGGGGGTGTGTTCCAAAGTCGTCATCGTCGTCTCCATCTTTTGCGGCGCGACCGTTCGCGTCGTCGATGGCCGGACTTGTGGCTTACGACCGGGGGAACGAGCGTTGGAGCGGGCGTCGAAATTGCCGTGGAAATAGAGATTTTGTAGGCTTGCAGGAACATCGAGCTAGGCGCGGCTGGGACGCGCGGGTCGTATAGAAGAGAGCGCGAGGAATGAGGCGGCATCGCCTGCTTGAGCCGTTTGTTGCCGCGTTGGAGCAACTTGATGGCCGATCTTATGACGATCTCAGAGTACTGTTCGCAGCCGTGGCCAACCGCCGCCCCGAGTTGCTCGAACGGTTTCTATTCGCCGAGCGCAGCCGCCGCACGTCCGAGATCCAGAAGACTTTGCGAAAATCCATGGCCGAACTCGGACGAATGGAACAAGCCGGCGCGCTTCCCGAGGGGATGTTGGTGCCTTACTTGTATCACTTGAGGCTGAACCACGCGACCGGTCGCCTGCATGTTGGTCATGGCGACCGATGTGTTGTTTCCTGAAAATTCAAACTGAGGCACTTTGCGGGGCAGCAGCAGTCGCGGCCCTCAGGAAATCCGCCGCCCGGCCTCGTCCAGCAAGACGCAATCGTGCGGGTCGAAGCCGAGTTCGATCGCTTCGCCTTCGCGCAGCACCCGGCCGTCGATCGGGGCGTTGGCGCGGATGTTCGCCTTGCCGCCGATGTCGACCTCGTAGATAGCGCTGCCGCCGAGATAGGAGGCCGACACGATCCGGCCGGGCAACCGATTGGCGCTCGCTCGACCGACCGACAGTTTCTGTGGCCGCACCACGACGGTGACTGCGCTTCCCTGCGGCAGCGCCTTGGGTGAAAGCACATTGACCGTCTGGCCGCCGGAGAGCGTGACGATGGTCGGCCCGTCGGACCTGCTCACCGTGCCTGACAGCATGTTGGCCTTGCCGAGGAAGTCGGCGACGAAGGCGGTGGCCGGCCGCTCATAGACCTCTTCCGGCGTGCCGACCTGCTCGGCTGAGCCGGCATTCATCACCACGATGCGGTCCGACATCGACAGCGCTTCTTCCTGGTCGTGCGTGACGAAGATGGCGGTGATGCCGGTTTCCTTCTGGATCTTCTTGATCTCGACGCGCATCTCCTCGCGCATGTTGGCGTCGAGCGCTGAGAGCGGTTCATCGAGCAGAAGCACCTGCGGCTCGAAGACGATGGCGCGCGCCAGCGCAATGCGCTGCTGCTGGCCGCCCGACAATTGCGAGGGCAGTTTCTTCTCGCTGCCCGGCAGCCGCACCATGTCGAGCGCCTGGCCGACCTTGCGCTTGATCTCGGGCTTGGCGACGTTGCGGTATTTCAGCCCGAAGGCGACATTGTCGAACACGCTCTTGTGCGGAAACAGCGCATAGCTCTGGAACACCAGCCCGATATTGCGCTTGTAGATCGGCACGTCGTCGACCCGCCGGCCGCCGATCATGATCTGGCCGGCAGAAATATCGACCAGGCCGGCGATGGAGCGCAGGATCGTCGTCTTGCCGCAGCCCGAAGGGCCGAGCAGCGTGACGAAGCTGCCCTTGCCGATCGACAGCGAGAAATCGCGTACCGCGACGAACTTGCCGTAGGCGATGTCGATGTTGCGAAACTCGACCGCGGGGCTGCTCGCCCCGGCGCCCGCGCTCGCGCCTTCCGCCCCGGCCGAGGCCGGCCGGGGATTGGGTGTCGTGCCCTGGCTGTCAGGCACCTTTCGAGATCCTGTTCCACTGCTTGGTCCAGGCGTCCTCGTTGGTCGCCCAATAGACCGGATCGGCGAAGGTCAACGCCTTCATCGTGCCGGTCGGATCGAAAGCCGGCAGCTTCGCGATCTTGTCGGTGAGCTTGACCTTGTTCGGGTCGAGCGACGGCGGATAGCTCTGGCCTTCGGCCACCGCGATCGAGGTCGCCGGATCGAGCATGAAGTTGATCAGCTCCTCGCACTCGGCCATCGGCGAGCCTTTCAGGATCAGCATGTCCTCCATCCAGGCATAGGAGCCGGCCGGATCGAGATAGCCGATCGGGTGGCCCTGGTCCTGCAGCGCCGCGACGCGGCCCGACCAGGCGTCGGTCACCACGATCTCTCCCTTGGAGAGCAGGTCCATCAACTCCGCGCCGGAGCTCCAGAACTTCTTGGCGAGGTCGCGCGTCTCGCGCACCTTGGCCCAGATCGCGTCCATGTCCTTGAGATTGTTGGGATCTTGTCCGGTGGCGAGAGCCGCGTACCAGACGCGGGTGGTCATGTCGGAATAGCCGCCGACCTTGCCGGCATATTTCTTGTCGAGCAGAAGTGCCGCGCCCTTTTCCTTGGCTTCCTCCGGCGAGATCACCTTGGTGTTGTAGGCGATGCCGGTGGTGCCATAATCGTAAGGCACGGCCGACAGCTTCGGCGTCAGCTTGCGGAACGGCTCGATCATCGGCTGCAGCACATTCGCCATGTTGGGAATGTTGGCCTCGTTGATCTCCGAGTTCATCCCGGCATTGATATATTTGATGTAATAGTTGACGCCGGACGAATGGACGATCTGGAAGTCGCCGGGCTTGGCCGTCTTGATCTTGGTGATGATCTCGTTCTCGTCGCCGAACGTGCCCTGCACCACCTTGATCTTGGTCTTGGCCGTGTAGGGCTGGAAAGCATATTTGTCGATCGCGTCCTGCACCGTTCCGCCCCAGCCGTCGAAGCGCACCTGCTCGACCGCGGCAAGCGCGCGGCTCATCCACGGCATGGAGAGGCCGGCGGAGGCCGCAGCAGCCGCGGTCAGACTCAGGAACGTCCGTCGGCTGAGATCGCCGTTGACATAGCGGTCGTGCAGCCGCTCCAGCCGCTTGGTGGTGGTCAGTTTCATCGTGCTTCCTCCTTGGGTTCGCCGCGTCTTCTCAGTTTTGTCAGGCCTTGCATTAGCACCCCGCCGATCAGCGGGATGCCGACGGTCACCACAATCATCACAGTGCCGAGCGCGTTGATCTCCGGGCTGATCGAGATTTTCAGCATCGAAAGGATTTGGGTGGGCATGGTCTCGACACCTGCCGGCCGCCAGAACAGGCTGGCCGACGTGTTGTCGAACGAAATGGTGAAGGCGAGCAGCGCGCCGCCGAAGACCGCCGGGATGAGCAGCGGCAGCGTGATCTCGCGGAAGGACGAGAAGCGCGAGGCGCCGAGCGAGAGCGCCGCCTCCTCATAGACGCGCCTTATGCCGACCATGCGCGCCTGCGCGATCAGCACCACATAGGGCACCGCAAGCAGGATATGGCCGAGCACCAGGAGCAGCATGGTGCGCGGCTGGTCGATCGCTTTGATCAGCACCAGAAGACCGACGCCGAGAATGGTTTCCGGCACCAGCGCCGGCAGGATCACCAGCGTGCTCAGCGCCTGCTTGCCGCGGAAGTCGAAGCGCGCCAGCGCGAATGCCGTGACGACGCCGATGGCCGTGGTGACGGCCGCCGTCACCAGCGCGATCCACAGCGAGGTGCGGAAAGCCGTCAGCACCGCGTCATTGTTCATCAGCTTGGCGTACCATTGCAGCGAAAAGCCGGTCATCGGGAAGCCGCCGAACATCGAGGCGTTGAACGACAAGATGACGGTCGCCGCGATCGGCGCGAACATAAAGACGTAGACGCAGAGCGTGACGAAGCCGGTCAGCCGCCATGCCCATTTGCCGTCCTTGTTCGGCCGCGCAGCCTTCATCCGCCCAACCCCTTCACGATCTGCGACATACCCATGTAGCGGGTGTAGATCGCGGCGAAGAAGCCGAGCACGAGGAACAGCACGATCGACAGCGTTGCGCCCAGCGGCCAGTTCAATTCGCTCATGATGGTGTCATAGATCAAATTGCCGAACAGCGCGTCGCGGCCCGAACCCAAGAGCTGCGGCGTCACATAGCTGCCGGCCGCCAGCACGAAGCAGAGCAGCAGGCCCGCCGCGAGACCCGGCAGGGAAAGGGGCAACGTCACCTCGCGGAACGCCTGCGCACTGGTGCAGCCCATCGAGCGGGCCGCCGAGATCAGCGTGCGGTCAATGCCCTCGAGGCTGACATAGACGTTGAGGATCATGTAGGGCAGGAGGAAATGCAGCAGCCCCAGGATCACCGCGCCTTCGTTGTAGAGCATCGGCAGCGGCGCGTTGATGATGCCCATTTTGAGCAGCGCGACGTTGACGACGCCCTGTTCGCCTAGGATGTTGATCCAGGAAAAGGTGCGGATGGTGAAGCTGATCCAGAACGGCACGATGAGCAGGAGCAAGAGCAGCCATTTGTGCCTGAAGCTCGTGGCCCAGATGAAATAGGCCGGGAAGTAGCCGAGCACGCCGCACAGCAGCGCGGTGATCGCGCCGACCCTCAACGTCTTCAGCAGGAAGCCGAAATAATAACTGTCGCTGAAGAATTCCTGCCAGTTGGCGGTGGTCAGCGCGCTGGTTTCGACGCCTGCGGTGACGAAGGTGAAGAACGTATAAGCCGCCATCACCGCGATCGGCAGCACCAGGAAGAAGATCAGCAGCAAGAGCACCGGTGCAACGAGCATCCAGGCCAGGCGTGGATCGTACAAGGTCCATCGATTTTTCATGCGCACCCGAAGGTCCGCGCTTTCTTCGAAGCGCTTTTGTTCCCGCAGTGAAGATTGTTTCATTGCCGCCGCGATGTCTACAGGCGGTGATTGAGCCAGAGAGATGGGAGTGAGGAGGGTAACCCCTTTTGGTATGTCGCCGGGCTACATTGTGGCGTTGTCTGAGCGGTTCTCCAGCAGCTTCGAAGAGCTTGATGCATCCGCATTGGTTGGAGCCTGCGCTTCGTCAAAAAAGGCAGAATAGCGGCATAGACGTGTCATTTCCTGGAACGAACGGTCACGTTTTCATTCAGGCTGATAACTATTCTGTGTTGCACCGCACCATTTTGTGCCGCAGTCCTTTAGCGTAGGCGAATATAGGGTTTAGGAGTCGGCACGCTTGCGTTTTCCGTTGACCGGCACGGATGTTGCGGCCGCCGGCCCGGGCCATGTCGTCAGCACCAGCGGCTGCGAATGATGCCCGGCGGTCGCGACCTCCAGCTTGACGCGCTCCGGGCTGCTGCCGTCACGCTTGTGCTTTATTCGCATTTCTTCGCGCCCGGCGGCACGTCCTTCCTTGGTCATCTCGGAGTGCGGCTGTTCTTCGTGCTTTCCGGCTTCCTGATCACCAGGCTTTTGCTGGAGGCACGCGACGCCGATCAATTCGCGGCTGGATCGGCGCTGCGCTCCTTCTATGCCAGGCGCGCGATCCGAATATTCCCGCCCTATTTCGCGGTACTGGCCTTCGTCTGGTTTACCGATCTTGAACAGGCTGGATCGTCGCTCGTCTGGCACGCGCTCTATCTGTCGAACTTCTGGTACGCGCATCGCAACGACTGGACGCCCTGGCTGCTTTGCCATTTCTGGAGCCTCAGCATCGAGGAGCAGTTCTACATCGCCTGGCCGCTGATCGTCCTCCTGGCGCCGCGCAGGCGCATCGAGGCGATCACCATTGGCCTCATCTGCTTTTCGCTCGCCTACCGCTTCTACTGGCCGATCGCCGCCAACCCGGCGCTGGCCCGAGACCTGTTGCCGCCGGCCTCGATGGATGCGCTTGCCTGCGGCGCGCTGCTTGCCGTACGTCGCGCCAGGGGCGCCGGCGTGCCGCGTTGGATGCGGTTCGGCTGGCCGGCCTTCGTGGCGCTCTTCCTACTCGTCGTCTTGTCCGATCCGGGGCCGGCGAACTCGACATGGGAATGGCCGCGCTGGCTCCTGGTGCAGGTGCTGCCGCTGGTGCCGTTGGTGGCGATCGTCTCGATGTGCTCGAACGGCCTTCCCGGCACGCTCGGCTGGCTGGCCGAACTGCCTCCGCTGCTTTTCCTCGGCCGCATCAGCTACGGCGTCTATCTCTATCACGCGATCCTCCTCGCTTACACCGTAAAGGCCCAGCCGTGGATCCCGCTCAACGTCTCGGAGGAGGGGCCGGGCCGCTTCCTGGTCGCGGGCGCCGCCACGCTGATTGTCGCCTCGCTGTCCTGGGTGCTGTTCGAAAAGCCGCTCAACAGCTTCAAGCGCTATTTCCCCTATATCGCGCGGCCACGCGCTCGTGCGCCGAGCGAGGCCCGGCGGTTCGGCGCCACATATCCCGGCGCAGAAGCGGCGCTCGATCTGCAGCCGACGGACCGGAGCTGACAATGATACGCCCGCTCATCTCCGTCGTGCTGCCGATCTACAATGCCGAGCTCTATGTCGGCGCTGCAATCCAATCGATCCTGCGGCAGGACTACGACCGGCTCGAAATCATCGCCATCAATGACGGATCGACCGACAGGTCGCTGGAAATCCTGGAGCGCTTCCGCAAGGCGGACGGCCGCGTAGCCATAATCTCGCGCGAGAATCGCGGCCTCGTCGCCAGCCTCAACGAGGGGCTGTCAATCGCCCGGGGCGAGTTGGTGGCGCGGATGGATGCCGACGATTTTGCCTATCCTTGGCGCCTGTCGCGCCAGGCGGCGCTGTTTGCCGCGCGGCCCGAACTCGGCTTCTGCGGCTCGCTTGTCGACACGCTGCTGCACGGCCGCGTCGCACGGGGCAGGGTGGATCCGGTGTTCCGCCTCGGTCTCCTCCCGGTGCTGTCGAAGTTCTTCACGATCTTCATGCATCCGACGGTGGTCTACAACCGCCGGGTCATCGGCGAGGCAGACCTGTATTACGATGGCCGCTACCGGCATGCCGAGGATTTCGATCTCTTCCGGCGGCTGGCCGACCGCTATCCGGCGGCGCTGATGCCGGAAAGCCTGCTCGTCTACCGCCTGCATCCCGGCAGCGTGACCAGCTTGCATACAAGCGAGATGCGGCGCACGCACCTCCGGATTGTCGGCGAAAATCTCGAGCGCGAGGGGCTGGCGGACGAAACGCAGGATCTGCGTGCCATTGGCGATAGTGTTTCGTTCGATACTGTGCGCCGCGCGGCCGCGTTCATCCGCAGCCTGGAGGAGCGGGTCGCCGAGTTGCCGGCCGCATCGCGGCCGAGCTTCGAGGCCGGCGCGCTGAACCTGTTCTATTTCCTCTACCAGCTCGTCAACGACCAGCAGCGGCCGGCGTTGGCGCATGAGTTGCTGACGCTGACGGCGAAGTGGGACGTCATCCGCCGCCGCGAGAAATACGCGCTGCGCGCCGGCGCCTGGGCGCCCTGGCTGAGCCAGGCTTCGATATGGGCTGGCAAACGCGCGGACTGGGTCGCCTATCGCCTCAAATCCGCGCCGGCGGCGTCCGTGCTTGCGCCTTATCGGATGGGGGCGGCATGAACGCCGATCGCCATCCGCTGCTGCAGCATCTACGCTCGCCCCCCGGCCCGAACCAGCGGCCTGAGGTCTCTTTCATCGTCTGCACGCGTGATCGCGCGGCGGTGCTGAAGTCCTGCATCGATTCGATCCGCGCCGCCTGCCGGACGCATCCTGCCTTCGCCGCCGAGCTGGTGGTGGTCGACAATGGCTCGCGCGACGGTACGGCCGACTATCTCTCGCGGATCGCCACAGCGTCCGATATAGCGCTGACGGCTATCTGTGAGCCACGGCCCGGACTGGCGGCGGCGCGCAATGCCGGGATGGCGCGGGCGCGCGGGCGCGTGCTGGTCTTCGTCGACGACGATTGCCGGCTCGACCGCGACTATCTCGTCGATCTCGAGCGGCATTATGCGAGTGGCGAGAAATGGCTGATCCGCGGCGGCCGCGTCGAGATCGGCGACGCCGGGGACCTGCCCTTCACCATCAATCGCTGCGAAAAGCGCAAGCGGCTGACGCGCGCCGTCCATCCGGGCGGCTTCGTGCTCGGCTGCAACATGACCATGCATCGCGATGTTGCCGCCTTGATCGGTCCCTTCGACGAACGCTTCGGCGCCGGCGGAGCGCTGCGCTCGGCCGAGGATACGGATTACCTGGTGCGCGCCATGCTGGCCGGCATGGCGGTGGAGTATGTGCCGGATATGACGATCTTCCACCATCATGGAAGGCGCGACCGCGGGGCGATCGAACGGCTGCACCGCGACTATCATTTCGGCAACGGTGCGCTCTGCCTGAAACATATGCGCCGCGCCCCGTGGCTGCTTCGTCACTTTTACTGGGCAACGCGGGCGGCCACGCGCGAGCTCTTCGGCGGTCCGCGTTTCGACCAGGAGCTCAGCCTGTCGCACTGGCCGATCGTGCTGATGAACCTGGCGGGCGCGGCGAAGTTCATGGCCCTGGTGCTGGCCGGGCGGCCTGACCGGCAGGAGAGGCCCGCCCAGGAAACCACCGAGGCCAGGGCCGAGGCCGGCGCGCGATGATCGAACCCAAAGCCCTTATCTTGTCGATATTGCAGCGCGCGCTCGGACGGCGTCAGCTCGGCCTGATGCCCGTCGTCGTCGTGCTCGGACTTGCAAGTGCCGCGCTCGAAGGGCTCGGCATCGGCCTGATCATCCCGCTGCTTGGCATCATCATGGGCCATGGCGAGACGACCGGCATGGCCGGCCTCTCCGCCCTCCTGCAGAAGGTCGGCGCCGGGCTAGGCGAGCGTGAGCGGCTGATTGCGATTTCGGCCGCGATCCTCGGCTCGATCCTGCTCAAGAACCTCCTCGCCTTCGCCAATTCGGTGCTGACCGCTCATATCTACGGCAAGGCGAGCCAAGCGATACGCGGCGCCCTGGCCGAGCGGCTGCTCAATGTCGGCTATCCCTTCTTTCTCAGGCAAAGCCCGGGCCGCTTGCTCAACATCATCTCCAGCGAATCCTGGCGGGCATCGGATGCCATCCAGGGTATGCTCAGCGCGATCGTCAGCGCCTCGGCGGCGCTCATCCTGCTCGCCTTTCTGTTGCTGCTCTCGTGGCCGATGACGCTCCTGGTGATGCTGGGGCTGGCGCTGGTGCAAGCGGCGCATATGGCGCTGTCGGCGCATCTCAGGGCACCCAGCCGCAATGTTTCGGCGCGCAACAGCGCCTTGGCCTCGCAAATGCTGCATCTCGTCCATGCTGGCCGGCTGATCCGCATCTTCGGCCAGGAGGCGCGTGAGAAGGCGGCGTTCGAAAAGGCATCCGACGGCGTGCGGCGCGCGGCCTTCCTGCTCTCAAACCGCCAGGGCGCGCTGGGGCCGCTGACCGAAGTTCTGCACGCCATGCTGTTCCTGGCGGTGGTGATCGGCGCCTGGCTTGCGGGTTTGAGTTTCCCGCTGGTCGCCGCCTTCCTCATCCTGCTCTACCGCCTGCAGCCGCATATCAGAGCCTTGCAGATGACCTGGAGCCAGTTGCAGGGTCTTTCCGGCTCGCTGGAAGAGGTGACCTGGCTGCTCGATCCCGATGGCAAGCCCGCGCCGCCCGAGGGCAGCCGGCAGTTCGCCGCCTTAACGAAAAAAATCGCCTTCGAGGGCGTGAGCTTCAGCTATGCCAATGAGGAGCAGCGCGCGGCGGTGCTGCACGCGGCGAGCTTCGACATTGTGAGCGGGCACTCGACGGCGTTGATCGGCCGCTCCGGCGCCGGCAAAACGACGATCGTCAACCTGCTCTGTCGCTTCGTCGAGCCGGATGCAGGCAAGATCCTCGTCGACGGCGCGCCGCTCGGCGAGATCGACCCGGCCGACTGGCGCCGCCACATCGCTCTGGCCAGCCAGGAGCTGGAGCTGGTCGACGGTACGATCCTTGACAACATCACCTATGGCAAGGACACGGCGACGTTCGAGGAGGCCCGCCGCGCCGCCGAGCTTGCCGAGGCGCACGGCTTCATCGAAACGCTACCGCAAGGCTACCAGACGGTGGTCGGCTATCGCGGGGTGAACCTTTCGGCCGGGCAAAGGCAGCGCATCGCGCTCGCCCGCGCTCTTGTACGCGACCCCGACATATTGATCCTCGACGAGGCCACCAACGCGGTGGATGGGCTTTCGGAAGCGGCGATCGTCGAGACGCTGAAGTCGCGCGCCGGCCGCCGCACCACGATCGTCATCAGCCACCACCGCAGCACCATCTCGTTCTGCGACGACCTGGTGATCCTGGAGCATGGTAGAGTGAAGAAACAGGCGCCGTTCACTGAGATGGCGAAGCTTAGTATGGATGAGTTGTATCGGCCGGAGTGAGGAGCCGAGCAGGGCTCGCCCGCATCTTCTTCGTCATCACTTCCTCCTCCTCCTATATGCCGAAGCGAGGACGGTTCTGGCGCAAAGGGCGTTCCGAGGCGGCCGGAAGGGCTGCCCTACCTTTCCCTGAACGCCCGTGCGAACGAGTCCATCATCGGGCGTACCAGATATTCGAAGAAGGTCCGGTTGCCGGTGCTGATGAAGGTGTCGACCGGGGTGCCGGGATAGAGCTGGTCCGCCTTCACGCCGGGGGGCAGGGCATCAGCGATTTTCAGCCTGGCACGGAAATAGGGTTCGTGGGTGGCCTCGTCGATCAACCGGTCGGCAGAGATCTCGCTCACCGTGGCCGGGACTTCCGGCGTCAGGCGCGCGTTGAGCGCCGACAGCCGGAGCTTTGCCTGCTGGCCGACATGCACCTGGTCGATGTCCTTCGGCCGCAGCCTGGCGTCGACCACCAGGCCCGAGGTCGTGGGCAGGATCTCCATGATCTTTTCGCCGGGTGCGACCACGCTACCTTGCGAATTGTAGGTCGAGGAGACGACGATGCCCGCCGCCGGCGCAGTGATCGTGGTGCGCTTCAGCACCGCTTGCGCGGCGCGCATCCGCTCCTCGATGTCGGCGAGGTTGATGCGCACATCGTCGAGCTTCGTCAGCGCTTCTTCGACGCGCTGCGTCGTGGCGCGCTCGGTCTGCGCCTCCGCTTCCACGATCTGCGTGCTGGCCGAGGCGAGGTCCGCCTCGAGCGCGCCGGCTTGGCCGACGAGGTCGGCCTCCGAGCGCAAAAGCTGCGAATATTCCCTGCGGTCCGTAAGGCCCCGGTTCAGAAGGTCGGTCTTGATGCCGAGCTCCTTCTTCACCACCTCGGCCTGCTGCTCGATTGCGGCCTTCTGCGCGTTCAGCCCTTTGACCGACTCGCGATGCATGGCGACGCGCTGCGCCAGGATCGACTGCTCCGACCGGAATCGCGCAAGCTTGGCGTCGAATTCCTTCTGCTGCTCGCGGATGAGGTTTTCGAAATCCTGCTGGAACGGCGCCGGCGCGGGGTCGGCGATCGGCGCCAGCGTGGCGAGGCCGTCGCGCTCGGCCTCCAGCCGCGCCGCGCTTGCCTTGAGCGCGATCCATTGTCTTGTCAGCCGGTTGAGATCGGCTTCCGCGGCGGTCCGGTCGAGCAGGATGAGGTCCTGGCCCCCCCGCACGCGGTCGCCTTCATGCACCAGCAACTGCCTGATGATACCGCCCTCGCGATGCTGGATGAGGATGTTGCCGCTGGTCGCCGCGATCGTGCCTTGCGTGATCACCGCGCCTGCCAGCGGCGCACTCGCCGCCCAATAACCGAAGCCGCCGACCATCAGCGCGATCGCCGCATAGCCGGCGAAGGCCGTGCGCCGAAAGTCGGTGCGCGGGCGGCTTTCGAGGATGAGGCTCTGCGTCATCGTCCAGGACCCGTGGCGATGCCGTGCGAGGCGCGGATGGTCGGCGCGAATGATCCTGTGACCACCGTGTTCCGCTGCTTGCCCGGCTGGCGCAGCACCTCGGCGCTCGGTCCGAACGCCTCGATCGCGCCGCCGCGCAAGACCATCACACGGTCGCAAGCCGTGGCAATCGAGGGGCGATGCGTGATCACGATCGTGGTGACGCCCGCGGCGCGGGCCGCCGCGAGCACCGTTTCCAGTGCCGTCTCTCCGGCGCCGTCGAGATGCGTGCTCGGCTCATCCAGCACCAGGATGCGCGGATTGCCGTAGAAAGCGCGCGCCAGTCCGATCCGCTGCCGTTCGCCGCCCGACAGCGTCCCGGCGATCATCGTTTGGTAGCCGTCGCGCAGCGAAAGGATCAGCTCATGCGCCTCGGCGCGCTTTGCCGCTTCCACGATCGCGGCGTCGTCCGCCTGCGCGTCGAAGCGGGCGATGTTGTCGGCGATCGAGCCGGGGAAAAGCTCGATCTCCTGCGCCAGATAGCCGATATGCCGGCCGAGCTGGTTTTCGTCCCACGTCCTGAGCTCCGCGCCGTCGATCCTGATCGTACCGCCGCTCGGCTGGGCGGCCCCGACGAGCAGGCGCGCCAGCGTCGACTTTCCAGCACCGCTCGGGCCGACGATCGCCACCGCTTCGCCGGCCTGAATCGCGAAACTCAATCGCTTGAGAATCGGTTCGACGCCAAAGGCGGCATTTGGTGCAATGAAGAAGAGATCCTGCGCCGAAATCGCGCCGGTCGGGTCGGGCAAGACGAGCTTGCGCGTCTCTGCCGGTTGCGCCGCGAGTGCGGTCCCCAGCCGCGTCCAGGCACGCCTCGCCTCACCGAGCTGCCGCCAGGAGCCGATCAATTGGTCGAGCGGCTGCAGCGCGCGCGACGACACGAGCGAGGAGGCGAAGATCATGCCGGCCGTCATCTCGCCCTTGAGCACCAGCCAGGCGCCGGTGCCGAGGATCGCCAGCTGGAGCATCATGCGCAGCGCTCTCGAAGCGCCGCTGAAGACGGCGTTGGCGCCGGCCGAACGGTCATGCAGGACAAGCGCTTCCGCCACATGCCGGCCCCAGGCGCGCGCAGCGTTTTCCACCATGCCCATGGCGCGCAGCGTGTCGGCGTTGCGGGCAAAGACCTGCTCGGCCCGGCTGGCCAAGGCCGAACGCTCCGCCGAGAGCGCATCGTTCCTGCCGATGGCAAGCTGGTTGGCGAAGACCAGCACGACGAGCAGCGCCTCGCCGCCGAGCGTGACCCAGAACAACAGCGGATGGATCAGGTAGAGCAGGGCGAGGAAGACCGGCGCAAAGGGCAGGTCGAACAGCACCGAGACACCGCGCGAGCGGATGAAGGCACAGACCGAGGCAAGGTCGGTGAGGGGCGACGGCGCATTGCCGGAACCGAGCGAAGCGGCGAACGCTCTGGCGCCAAGCCTGTCATTGACCGTCGCCGCGACGCGCTGCGTGTAGACGGCTCGGACGGCGTCGAGAAAGCCGAGGAAACCGAGCGCCGCGACCGCGATGACCGACAGATACACGAGCGTCTCGACGCTGGAGGAGGGCAGCACCCGGTCATAGACCTGGAGCAGGTAGAGCGGGATGACCAGGAGCAGAAGGTTAATGAGCAGCGAGAACAGCCCGACATCGGTTACGGCGCGCAGGAACATCGGCCGCACGCCGGCCTGCCTGATCGCACCCGGAGTGCTCTCCTGTGACATTGGCTCGACCGCCTAGGCTGTGTGTTCGCCCGTGACGTTCAAATGGCTCTGCTGCAGCTCATCCAGCGTATAGGCGTGGATATAGTCGATCTTCATCTGGGCCGGCGTGGCGAGATGGTCGGGCGGCGCGCCGGCTTGTCCGCCGATCGCGAGATCGACCAGCATGTACATCGGCTTGTTCATGTCGGACGGCGTCGCCGCTTGCGCGACCTGCACGCCGTCATAGGTCCACACCAGCTTGTCCGGGGTCCAAAGGAGGCCATAGGTATGGAAGCCGGCGGTGTCCATGACGTTCACGGTGGATCCGACCGTGGTGTGCTGGCCCGTCTGGTTGGTGTGCGCGGTCATCAGCAGCGAATTCGGTTTCTGTCCGTACATCTCCATCACGTCCAGCTCCGGCGGCCAGGAGCCGTCTTCCGGCAGCAGCCAGAAGGCCGGCCAGGCGCCGGCGTGTTCCGGCAAGTCGGCCCTCATTTCGAAATAGCCATAGGTCTGCGAGAAGGAGTCATGCGTGGTCAGGATGCCGGAGGTGTATTCGTAATTGTTGATCAGCGGCTTGATGTCGGCCGGTGCCTGCGCCGCGGTGATGGTGAGGACCCCGTTCTGCACACTGAACGGATGCACCGAGCTGGTCGGCGCGTAATTGGCGTCGATATACCACTGCAGCTCGCCATTGCGCGTTAGCGTGCTGCCGTTCGGCGCCCCCCACCAGAAGTTAGTATCCCAGGTGCCGCCCTGGCTGTTGTGCAGGTTCAGCGTGTTGAACTCGTCGCTGAAGGACAGCGTCATGCCGGATTTGTCGATCGGCAGCTGGAACTGGTTGGGCTGGAATTTGTCGATCGTGGTGTTCTTGAATTCGAGGATTTCGCCCGATCCGAGGTTCAGCACCACATTAGGCCCCGCCTGGATCATGGCATTGTGGACGGCGGCGAACGAAGTGAATCCGTAACCATCGAGCCGCACAGCATCGTTCGAGGCGAAATTGACGATCGAGTCGCTGCCGTTGCCCTTCGCGATGATGAAAACATCCGCGCCGCCGCCGCCATCGATCAGCACATCGTTGCCCGCCCCGCCGTCGATCGTCTGGCCGCCCGCCTTGGCGGTGATGATGTTGTCCAGCGCATTGCCGAAGGCATAGTTGTGGGCGTTGGTGACGACGAGGTTCTCGACATTGTCCGGCAGCGTATAGCTCATCCATGTGTTGATCGTGTCGATGCCCTGTCCGGCGTACTCGACCACCTTGTTGCCCGCCGAATAGAGGTAATAGATGTCGTCGCCTTGGCCGCCATACATGGTGACGTTGACGCCGCTGGAGGCCCAGATTGAGTCGTTGCCGCTGCTGCCGTTGAATGTCGGTCCGGACGTTGCCGAAAACCAATGGTTGGAAGCGCCGCTATAATAAAGAGGAACGCCTACCGCGTTGACGACGAAACTCATCGGACACTCCTTTCTTGGTGGCGGCTGATTTTCAGGCCAACCTGCAAGCCGGCCTATGGTTCCAAGGATTCGCGTCACAGTACAGATAAAAAATTACCGCTGATCGATAATGATTAGAAATAGACATAACAAGGGGTTTCTAATACAATTTATGCGCGATAATTACACCTCGAATTACTCAATTTTACTCAATATTGCGAGGCTCATGCTGAAATATGGGCAAGATGCCGCGCGTGACCGCCGTCGACCAGCGCGGCTGCGCGCGGTGAGCAAGGGCTGAGTCGCCATATGTTCGACGTTGGATATTCGAGCCGGAATCCGATTTCGGTTTGCTCAACAAAAGTGATCGACCGAACGAACAGCGATGGCCAACGACGTCGCACATCGCGTCACATTGCGCCCAGCCAGCCCGCGCCACCGACGATGCCCAGCCTGATCGAAGCGCTCACGTCCGCAGCCTCCGCCGCAAGGGTGGCAGGGTAGCCGCGGGCCACAAAATTTGACAGCCTCTGTCGGATCGGCTGAGGGCTGCCCGTCCTTGGGGCTTCGATCAACGAAGAGAGGATATCGAGACATGCCGAGCACCATTCAACTGCACCGCGTCCTGGCGACCAAGCCGGAGAAGGTTTACCGCGCGTTCGTCGAGGCCGATGCACTGGCGAAATGGCTGCCGCCAAACGGTTTTACTTGCACGGTCCACGAGTTCGAGGGCAAGGTCGGCGGCGCCTACAAGATGTCCTTCCGCAACTTCACCACCGGCGACAGCCATTCCTTCGGCGGCGAATTTGTCGAGCTGGTTCCGAGCGAGCGCCTGCGCTACACGGACCGCTTCGACGATCCCAACCTGCCGGGCCAGATAGAGGTGACCGTGATCCTGAAGAACGTTTCGGTAGGCACCGAGATCAACATCACCCAGGCCGGCATCCCGGACGCCATCCCCGCCGAGGCCTGCTATCTCGGCTGGCAGGAATCGCTGCGCAACCTGGCCAAGCTCGTCGAGCCCGAGATCAACCAGTAAGTCGGAGCAATTCCAGGAAAAGTGCGCAGGTTAGGGCGCCTTCGCCGTAACCTTCTGGTGCGTCAAGATGAGAGCGGGCGGCGGTCGGTCTTCCGGCCGCCGCCTTACCCAAGGTAAGCAAAATTTCACCAAGTGCTGTTAAAAGCCGCTTCCATGGATCGCAACAAGAACAATGACCTGTTTGTCCTGATGGCGGCGCTCGCCGCCATCGCGATCTACAACATTGCCTGCGGCATCAAGACAGGCGAAGTCCGCGGCAAGTTGCATTGGGTCGCTCTGGCGGACGATCCGACACGTTTTTGGAACATCGTGGTCGGCAATTCGATCGTCCTGGTCGCCTCGATAGTCTTTCTGTGGGTTCTCAATTCCCGCAGGCCCGGATGATCTAGGGGCGGCGTCCTCTTTGCCTCACACCGCTCCTTTCACACTGCTCTTGTGATGCCGCCATCGACGCGGATGTTCTGTCCGGTGATGTAGGCGGCTCCGTCCGAGGCCAGGAACGAGATCGTCGCGGCGATTTCATCCGAAGTGCCGTAGCGCTTCATCGGCACGCTGTCGCGGCGCTCGTTCGTCGCCGGCAAGCTGTCGATCCAGCCCGGCAGCACATTGTTCATGCGGATGTTGTCGGGGGCATAAGTGTCGGCGAAGATCTTGGTGTAGGCGGCAAGCCCGGCGCGGGCCACGGCCGACGTCGGGAACATCGCGCTCGGCTCGAACGTCCACGCGGTCGAGATATTGATGATAACGCCACCCTTCTGCTTCTGCATCACCGGCGTCACCAGCCGGGTCGGGCGCACGGCGTTGAGGAAATAGGTGTCGATGCCCTTGTGCCAGTCCTCGTCGCTGATCTCGATGATCTGCGCACGCGGCCCGTGGCCGGCGCTGTTGACCAGCACGTCGATGCGGCCCCAGCGTTCCACCGCGCCATCGGTAAGGCGCTTCAGATCCTCATTCGACTGGTTGGAGCCGGTGACGCCGAAGCCGCCGAGCTCCTTGCCCAGCGCTTCGCCTTTGCCGGAGGAGGACAGCACGCCGACCTTGAATCCGTCCGCCGCCAGGCGCCTGGCCGCCGCTGCGCCCATGCCGCTGCCGCCCGCCGTCACCAAAGCTACTTTGTCTATCGCCATGTCGCTGTCCATCCCGGGTGTTTGGGTTGAAAGCGATCCTGTTAGCATGCGCTGGGCAGGGGATGAACCGGATTGGATTGCGCCAAGGCGATTGATAATTGGCGAGGGCGGCGGAACTGCCAATCTCCCCACAAGGGGGAAATTGGCAGTTCGAGCACCCTCAAACCTTGAACATGCTCATCAGCGTCTTCGACACCACAGCGCAGCGGCCGGGCTTCACGTCGCCCGCTTTCAGCGGCACGCCCTTGCCCGCAGCCACTGCCGGCTCGTACCAGCCGCGCAGCGCCTGGTCGGCGGCGCAATAGCCCCAGTTCACCAGATCGACCGTCTCTTCGCTGCCTAGGAAATGCAGCGAGGTGCCGATATCGGCAGGCGCGGTGGTGGCGGTCTGCACGAAGGTCGGCTCGGTCGTGTCGGGCTTGCTGGCGATCGACCAGAAGACGCCGCGCGTCGCGGCATAGCCGGGCCGGGTCGCGTTATTGGCCAGGCCACGATCGTCGGCGTCCTTGGCCGCCTGGAAACGCGCCACCAGATCCCGGCGCCTGAGCGAGCGCACCTGGTTGTCGGTGGTGTCGAGCACGCGTTTCAACTGCGAGAACCAGTTCCGGTAGCCGGCGCTCGAAGCCTGCCACGGCGCGCCGGCGTCGCTGACCAGCAGCCAGCGGCAGCGTTTCAGCGCCGGCTCGATGCCGTGATTGTCGTAGACGCCGCCATCGGTGAGCACGGCGCGCCGCGGCGGCACCGGCGGGCCGACAGAGGGGTCGAGCTTGTCGTTCTTCCACGCGGAGGGCGTGAGGTCGAGCCGCAGCGGCGACAGGAAAGGCGGGAAGGCCGAGGAGGCGGCAACCGCGAGAGCCACCGGCAGGTCGGCCTGGTAGGCGACGCCGATGCGATAGTCGGCGATATAGCGCCGCGACAGCCGGAACAGCGAGCCGGTGCCGAGATTGCTGGAGCAGAACACGAACCAGGGTTTTTCCGGCAGGCTCTTCAACATCGGCCTTGAGCCGTCAAACAAATGTCTCTCGTAGCAGGCGGCGACTTCGCGCGCCGCGCTCGAAAGCGGGTTGAGCAGGCCTTTGAAGATCGCCGGCGCGTCGAGGAAGACCTGCGAGAACTCCAGTATCCTGTCCAGATAGATATCGAAATTGGCGGCGACACCGTTGACGAAGGCGAAACGCGGCCAAAGTACCGCCAGCAGCCCGGCGGCGATCGAGCCGCCCGAGACCGAGCTTACCATGTCGAGTTTCTGGAGCAGCCCGGCCTCGTTGAGGCGGCATAGCGCGCCAGCATGAAACAGCATGGCGCGGTAGCCGCCGCCCGACAGGCAGAGGCCGAGATCGTAGCGCTCGGGCGCGCCGCCATCCGCGTCCGGTGGTGATCCAGCCGCAATCGGCTCCATCGCGGCCCCCTTTGCCTGTCCGCCCGGCGTCCTTAAGCCTGGCTTTGCTCAATCGAGCCCAGCACCGACATTCTTGCAAGTGGGGGAACGCGTAACTTCACAGATTGGAAATCGGCCCGCGCCGACGGACGGGGAGATTACCCGAAGCGGTTGGTACGCAGCGCACGGACGGCGCGTAGGCTTTCGTCAATCTCCAATGGCGCCAGAGGAGATGCCTCAGCCACTCACAGCTCCTTCTCGGCCAATTCCCTAAACCCGTCCGGCACCGAGCGCGGACCTTCCAGCGCTACCGTGCCGTAGCCGACCGCCTCCTTGCCGAAGCGCTGGCGGATCTTGTCCACCGCCCGGTCGGCGCCGAAGCGCGCCAGGCCTTTGCGGCTGCCGGGCCTCAGCTTCTCGTCCGCCAGCCCGAGCGGCAGTTCGAGCTGCAGCTCGGCATGCTCCTCCAGATGCGAGACAGAGATGGCGAGCAGCGAGATGTCCCTCTCGCCCGGATGGGCGGCAAGCACGCCGCGCACCAGTTCCTCGGCGATCTCCGCCAGCATCGCGGTCGCCTGGATCGGCTGGTCGAGCGTGATCGAGCGGCTCACAGCGCGCAGATCAGCGAAGCGAACCCGCACCGTCACTGTGCGCCCGGGCCGGTCCTTGGCGCGCAACCGGCTGGCCACGCGGTCGGCCAGATGCAGGAGCGTCGGCACGAAGACGCGCGGCACTGCCGGCTTCCTGCCGAGCGCCGATTGCGCGCCGGCAGAATGCGCGCGGCGGTGTGCCTCGAGTTTTCGCGGGTCGCGGTTCCAGGCGAGCGCGGCAAGCTTCTGGCCGGCGGCATGGCCGATCAGCCGCTCCAGCGCGCCGCTATGGGTGCGCGCCAATTGCCCGATCGTCTCGACGCCGATCTCGGCCAGCCTGGCCTTGGTCGCCGGACCGACACCCCACATCAGCGTGACAGGCAGGTCGTGCAGGAAGGCGAGCTCGCTGTCGGGCTCGACCACCACCAGCCCGTCGGGCTTGGCTACCTGCGAGGCGATCTTGGCCAGATGCTTCGTCCGCGCCACGCCGATCGAGATCGGCAGACCGAGCTCGGCCTTCACCCGCTCGCGGATTTTTCGCGCGATCTCTTGCGGCGATCCGAACAGATGCGTGCAGCCGGCGACGTCGGCAAAAGCCTCATCGATCGAGATGCGCTCGACCGCCGGCGTGAAGTCGTCGAGCACCTTGATCGCGGCGTCGCCGAGGCGCTGGTATTCGGAAAAATGACCGCCGACGAAGATGAGCTGAGGGCAGAGCTCGCGCGCTTTGCGGCCCGGCATGCCGCCGCGCACGCCAAAGATTTTCGCCTCATAGGAGGCCGCCAGCACCACGCCTCCGCCGACGGCGATCGGCTTGCCACGCAATGACGGATCGAGCAGCTGCTCGACCGAGGCGTAGAAGGCGTCGAGGTCGGCATGCAGGATGGTGGCGGCCGCGGCGGTGTTCGTGGCGGCCATCGCGCGCTCCCATGGCCATTTGTGTGGCATTGCAGCATTAGCTGCGTCTTTTGTAAGGGGAATTAACGGAACATAAAGAGAACAAAAGAAGCTCTCTGTCAAGCCACCACGCTTGGCCGTGCAGGTTTCCACAACTGGGGGCGCAGCCACAGATAGAACGCCGGTTGTGCGCATGACCTTTGCGCGGGACACGCCGCCGCAGCATGAGGAGGGATCGCCTCGCGAGGCGATCCCTCCTTCGCTTCTGAACGTAAATTGCGACTGTCTGCGCTATGCCGGCTTGGCGTATTCTTCGGCGCTCAGCACCTCGATGCATTGGAACGGCTGGTTGCCTTCCACCCAGGCGTCGTGGCCGGGCGGGATGGTGTAGGAAGTGCCCGCCTCGATGGTCTTTTGCGTGCCGTCGGTCATCCGTACGGTGATCGAGCCGGACACGGCATAGCCGACATGCGAGACCTGGCAGCTGTCGGTCTTGACCACCGGCTTCACGCATTCGGACCATTTCCAGCCCGGCTGCATGTTCATCCGCCCGAGCGTATAGCCCGGGAGCCGGACGATCTCGACACGCGTCTTGGCGGGCGCGCGGACCTCATCGGGATTGTTGTGCGATTTGGATTCGAGTTTCGTCACCTTCATTGCAACTTCGGCCATGGTATCCCTCCCATGTGTGAAGCGGCGCCTGACGTTGCGATCGTCGGCGACCGCGAGTGTATTCATAAGCCTTATTATGAGCGATTGCTAATTAATAGAGGTGACCGCGAGCTCAGCCGAACGCTTGGCGCATTGTCGTGGAAGGTGGATATTCCAGGCCCTCGGGCGACGGTCCCGGGCCATCTTCGGACCGAAGTCCCATCGCACGAACGCAGAGGCCCGACACGCCTATTTTCAGGAAACAACGACGGCACCAAAATCATTGGCTAGCAAGCCGCCGGACAAAGTCCCTTCATCGGCGGTTGACCACGGCGTGCCCGCTATTCCTGCGATATGGCGGGCACGCCTTTCCCCTGAAACCGCTCCTGGAGTTGCCAGCCGTGCAACCCGGTAAGATGATCGCCAATCTGTTTGCCGCACTGCTTCTGGCCGGCCTGGTCGGCGGCGTCTTCTTCGTCTTCGGCAGGCCGCTCTGGCCCGAGCGCCAGGCCCGTATGGTGATCCTTCTCCCGGTCGATACGATTGCGACCGGATCGCTGCGCCGAGCCTGCCTCGAGCCATGCCTGCCGGCCCGCTTCGATCTCAAGCTCGCGCCCGCCAGGCCGCGCGGATGAAGCCGGGCGCGGGAACCAGTCCGCGCCCCGGGCCGTTGACGGAGCGAAGGGATGGCGCTGGCGGAGGCCGCCATGGACAATTTCGAACTCATCGATCTTCTGTGCGTCATCGACGCCTGCGTGAGCGACCGTTCGGCCGGCCGTATCGTGCCGATGTCGAGGGCCGTCGAGGAGTTGCGCGTCCTGACCGGCGATTTCGTCTCGTCGGATGAGGATGCGGCCAACGCCTTGACGCAGGTCGCGCTCAAGCGCGGCTGCGCCGTGCTCTTCGACGAGCGAGCGGGTGCGGATATTGTCGGCTAGGCGCAATCTCGTCCTCCTCCTGGCGGAGGAGGTTGGTGCTCATTTCGCCAGGGTGATCATCCGGCCCGCATACGCCGCCCGGCCTCCGAGTTCGGCCGTGCAATCCGACTTCACGGCCGAGTTCCCCGTCATCGAGATGGTATCGCCGACCAGCCGCAGGCAACTGCCCTGGGCGTTCATGTCCGAATTTCCGGCATAGGTGATGACGGCGTCCGGGGCGTAGATAAAGCCGCTGACCACGGAGCCCGATCCGCCGTTCAGCGTCAGCGCCTGTGTGTTGCCGTGAGCCTGGTAGATGGTGATTCCGGCGTAGGGGCCACTGGTGGGCGGCGACAGGTTCACCTGCTCGTTGGCGTTGATATAGAGTTGTGAGTTCTCCATCAGGAAGATCGTCACGCCCTGGCCGCTCAGGCTGCCGTTGCCGCCCGGCTTTATGGTGACATTGCGCATGATGTAGGTGCCCGGATTGAGGGTGATCTTTCCCGACAAGGTCTTGTCGCAATAGGTACCCGGCGAGAGCGTCACCGTTTTGCCATTGGGCACCGGCAGGCACAGCGTATAGGCGGGAGGAACGACGTCGGCCAGCGGATCGAACGAAGCATACTGGTTCTCATGCGGCGCGCCGCAGGAAAGCGTGGCGTTCGGCGGCGTCAGCCCTTGCGTGCCGCCGACTGTCGAGACGCAGCCGGCGCTGACGATCGCCGAGCCGCCGCGATTGACGGCGTCGGGCGCGTCTGAATTGGCCGCGATCACGCAGCCGTTCATCGCCACATTGGTCGAGCCCTGCAGGTTGACCGCGCCGTCGGCGTGCTGATCGAGCGCGAGCACGCAGGCTTGCGCGCCGGGTTTGAGCTTGACCGAGGCGGTGCGCGTCGCCTGCCAGGCCGGCATGCCGGCGACGAAGGCCGGCCGGCTGATACTCGACGACAGCGAAATGAAATAGGCACCCGGACCGCCGCTCGCGCTGGCCTGGAAGGCGGCGAGGCTGCCCGATAGTTCCTGCGCGTCGGCTGCGCTCATATTGGCGGCGAAGAAGGTCTGGCCGAGTTGCTGCACGTCGCTTGCCGACATGCCTGGCAGGTATTTCGTGCCGATCGCCAAGCCGGCCGCGTCCAGCGAGTTCTGCAACTGCGCGGCGTCGTCGCTCGTGCCTATCAGGTCGATGGATGCCGCCACGCCAAGCATAAGCGGCACCATGGCGAACGCGGCTGCGATCGCAAAGTTGCCGCCCCTCGATGCCAAAAAACGTCCCAACATGGAGCTCGCCCTCGTCATATGTCCGAGAGTGATATGCGCGCCGTCTCTACGGTCGATTTCCAAAATAGATAAAATGCAGAGAGAGCTAAAATGCATGGTTTTACCGACGCTTAAACCTTAAGTCCGATCTTTTATAGGCCTTAAGTCTTAGTGCGTGCGGCGCAAGGCGGAGGCAGCGGAGCGCTAGGGTCCCACCGGCAAAAATCGAGCGAAATAATTAGGCATTCGTTCATACGGCAATGATGACGTAACGGCTGGGATAGCTTGGGTGCGCTCGGCCATGGCCTTTTCAGGTCGGTTCATCAGAAATCTTTTTTCTCGACGCGGCTCTCGACGCTTTTGCGAAGGCAAGAGCGGCAATGTCGCCACCATTTTCGCGCTCACCTTGCCGGTCGTCGTCGGCGGCGCCGGGCTCGGCGTCGAGACCTCCTACTGGTACTATTCGAGCCTGAAGCTGCAGGCGATCGCCGACGCGGCCGCCTATGCCGGCGCGTTGGAAAAGATCGCCGGATCCAACACGGATGCCATCACCGCCGCCGCCGCGTCATCGGCCGCCTCGAATGGCCTTGGTGCGGGCACCATTGTCGTCAACACCCCGCCGGCGTCGGGACCGAACACGGCCAAGAAGGCGGTCGAGGTCATCCTCAACCAGGATCTCGACCGGATCTTCACGTCCATCTTCACTCAGACAAAAGTACCGGAGCGGGCGAGGGCGGTGGCGCTGATCACCGACGCCTCCAAAGCTTGCATCGAAGCGCTCAATCCGTCGGCCTCCCAGGCAGCACTTTTCTCCGGCAGCACCAGCGTCAAACTGGCCGGCTGCGTCATCATGGCGAATTCGATCGCCAACGACGCCATCAAGGTGCAGGGATCGGCGGGTCTTCAGGCCGATTGCCTGATTTCGGCCGGCGGCGTCGTGCTGAACAATCCGGTGCCGATGGTCTGCAAGGCCCCGATCACCCAGGCGCTGCCGGCGGCCGATCCGTTCGCCAGCTTGCCGGCTCCCGCGACCACGACCCCATGCCAGAAGATCAACGGCAACAAGACGACGCAAACGATCCAGCCCGGGACCTACTGCAGCGGCATGAGCCTCAACGGCAACATCACGCTTTCCCCCGGTGTCTACGTCGTCCAGGGCGACTTGAAGATCAATGCGGGTGCCGTCATCCAAGGCAGCGACGTTACGATCTTCATGGCCGGCAGCAACACTGTCAGCATGAACGGCAACGCCACCGTGACGCTGGCCGCCCCGACTACGGGCACCTATTCCGGCGTGCTGTTCTATGGCGACCGGACGGGGACCGCCGCGCAGAGCACCTTCAACGGCACCGCGACTTCGCTTTTGACCGGCGCGATCTACTTCCCCAGGCAACAGGTCAACTATCTTGGCAATTTCTCGGGCGTGAATGGCTGCACCCAGGTCGTTGCCGATACCATCCAGTGGTCGGGCAACTCGACCATCAACCAGGACTGCTCGAGCCTAGGGATGAAGGACATCCCGGCCGCTCAGGCGGTTGCGGTGGTCGAGTGAAATCCGCTGCCCGTCGACTGATGCCGGCCATTCGCGATGAATCGGGCATCGCCGCGGTGGAACTCGCGTTTGTTTTGCCCGTCTTGTGCGCGGCCTTGCTCGGAATCATGGACGGCTGGTCCTATGTCGCGGGTTCGCTGTCGATGCGCGCCGGTGTGAAAACGGCGGCCAACCTCGTGATGGCTGGCTCCGCTGACGACAGCGCGACCCAGACTGTCGCGCTGGCGAGCTGGGAGAACAAGCCTTCCGACGCGCAGGTTACGATTAGTCGCATCTATAAGTGTGGGACCACCGTGGTCGATGCGTCGACCTTATGCAGTGGACCGAAAGCGCCGTCCGTCTACGTCCAGATTCAGGCATCCGGCACCTGGATCCCGCCCTTCACCTTTGGTCCATACCCAGACAATACCGCGATCGGCCATGTGCAGGTGGTCCGTGTGCGCTAAACAAAGGCTCCGGCTTTCGGCATTTGCGGCTAATGAGGCGGGCGGCGCTGGTCTAGAATTCTCCCTGGTCGCGCCTTTTCTCATCATGCTCCTGTTCGGCATCTTCGCCTTCGGCTGGTCGATGAACAGCGTATCCAGCGTGCGCTACGCGCTCGAAGCCTCGGCGCGCTCCCTGCAGCTCAACAACACGCTGACGCAGGCCGACATCCAGGCCATCGCCACACAGAAGCTTCAGGCGCTTGGCCTGCGGAATGTGAACGTCACCATCACCACCGATCCGGCGAGCGGCGGGTTCCGCATGGCACATGTCAACGCCAGCTATGCCTTTGTCATCAGCTTTCCCTATTTCAGCAATTACCCGATCAGCTACACTACCTCGGTGGCCGTGCCCCTGGTCAGCAGCTAGGGGGACGAACGGATGTACCTTAGGATTCTCTAAAAAGCTGCAAGGCTGGCGCCAGCCAGGAATGCTAGGGATTTGCTGCCATCCACTATCAGGAGCGCAGCCATGACCTCTCTTGTTGGAAGCCAGCAGGGCCCAGGCGCCATGCATCAAGCGAGCAGACCCCAGGCGTCGGAAACTTTCCCGGGCAAGCGCGCCGAAAGCGTCGGCCACCTCGCGAAAGCCTCGGTCTTCGAGACGGACATCGGCGAGCCGAATGCCCAAGGAAAATCCGCGTCCCGGATCGCCCGGATGGACCTGACCGTGCTTTCCCCCACCGGTTCGAGCGAAGGTCAGGAGCCGGAGACGGCAACCGGCACGCCGACCGAGACTGATGGCACGGAAGATCCAAATCCTTCCGCTTGATGGCCGGCAAAAAGCCAGGCCCGCTTGTGCCTGGTGGCTAGCAGCCTTCCGTTGTGGTTTTCATCTGGCCGGGAGCGTTGGATTTGGCGCTCGTATCCTGTTGGCCAGGCGCCGCCTGCTTGGCACTGCCGGTCTGCTGCCCAGGCGCGCAGTCCTTCGCTGAGTTCGAGTTGGTCGAGTTCGTCGTGGTCGTGTCTGTGCTCTGGCTGGGCATCGTCGTTGTGGTGGATGACGATGTCGATGAACTGCCCGATGTCGTGCCCGACTGCGCCGTCGCCAGACCACCGGACAAGGCAACAAAAGCGGCAACGAGAAGAATTCGTTTCATGGTGACTGTCCTTTTAGGCAACGTCCCTTCGCTTGTTTAACCCCGACCTTTCGGCAGGGTTCCAAAGGCGCAGGTGATCCGATTTCAGGGGATTGTCGCGGCGGCAATTGCCTCTTGGGACCATGGTCTGGCGAGACAAGGGCCTTCTTTGTTCCAAACGGCCCACAGATGCTAAGTCTTTTGTATTTACGTTAAATTTCAATGGGTTAACGTGGTATTTTGGAAAAATTGCGGAGAGACCGCAGCTATGCTCTCATTTCGCGACCGCAGTTGCTTAAAGTTTATCCGACGCCATTAGGAAATTCTCATAAGAGGCTGCCTAGCGGTTGGGCCATAGTGACGATTCATCTGCGGAGAAGCACAATGACATTGCGAAAGACACTTCTGGCATCCCTGGCCATTCTCGCGCTTGCGACCGCCCCCGCGCTTGCCGGCGCCGGCGGTAACGGCGGCGGCCACGGCAATGGCGGCAGCCATGGCGGCGGCAACGGAAACGGCGGCGGTAACGGTAACGGTGGCGGTCATGGAAATGGCGGGGGCAGCGGCAAGAGCGGCGCCTCGCACGGCAACTCGGCCTCGGCTCCGGGCCACAACAAGAGCGCCGATGCCAGCGCGTCGGATGACAACTCGACCGATGACGCGACGACTGACGATACGACCACGTCTGCCACGCCCAAGGACAAGAACATTCACGCCAAGCTCGGCCGGCTGAACTCGCTGCAGCGCAACATCAACGCTTATATGAATTCCAAGAGCAAGAAGTTCGCCGGCGTCCAGGCTTACGTGACGCAGGCCGCGGCAGCCAAGAACGCCCAGGCCAACCTCGACGCGGCAAACGCCCAACTGGCCGCCGACCAGAGCAAGCTGGCCGACCTCACTCAGCAACTCGCCGACCTCAACGCGACCGACACAACCGGCTTCACGCCCGAACAGCAGGCGGCTCTCGATGCGCAGATCGCCGACGTTCAGGGACAGATTGACGCCCAGAACGCCACGATCAGCACCACTGATGCCCAGGCGATCGCCGATGCGCAGGCCGCGGTTGACAACGCGCCGCCTCCCACCGATGCGTCGCTGGACGCTGCCCTTGCCGACATGGCCAACAAGCCAGTCGACGCCGACGTCACCGCCTGGGCCAAGGATACTTTGGCGGGCAAGATCGACGCGCAAGCCGCGGCCACGGCGACAACCACAACAACCCCATAAGGCCGGACGAACCGACCGGAGGGCGAGCGAAAGCCGCCGGGCCTCGCCCGGCGGTTTTTTGTTGACAGGGCGACGGGCGCGCCGTCTCCGGCAGAAAAATGGCTCGCCTCAGTCGAGACGAGCCAAAGCGGGAGCCCCATTGCCGGGTGCTGATCCCGCACCAGGTTGCCACCTGTTTTCCGGGTGGCCGGCGGTCGAAACCGAGACGCCGGCTTGCGGACGCTCTACTGCGCGCCGCGGGATAATATATCGTGCTGCGACATGTTTATCGCCGGCACGGCGGGCAGGCAATCCCTTTGATCTCGCACCGGCCAGGAACGGACTGCATCACACGAGAGCAAGCTCCAGCGGTGCCTGCATTCGCGACTGCATTTGCCGTCGCAAGCCGTGCCAATTGCGGCAGTGCGCCAGACCTCAGTCGCCTTGTATTCGAGGGCGCACAGTGCCTAAGTCACCGACGCTGTTCTGCCCTCCAAGGCGCATGGCATGCTCCGCGGCCCCGGTGGAACCGCCCAGATACGGGGAGGTGAGGAGAGGACGGTCGATTCCTGCGGGATGTAGCTGTTCTTTCGTCGTGCCCGCCGCTGATTCAGGCCAGCAGGCGGACCTTTGACGATCGGGGCGACTCAAATCGGCTCATTCGGCGTGATCGAGCAGGCGGGTGGCGTCAGGGCGATCCCGGCCGTGCTTGACCCCGGCATGATCGATGCCTTCCACGGTGATCGCGAACGTGCCGTTCTCCGTCCTGCCGATGAAGCCCTTCGACTTGAGGTACCACAGGTGGAACTCCAGGTGCTCGCGGGGGCAACCGGACAGGCGCTCGAGTTCGTCGTCGCCGATGCCCGGATTGTTGACGTCCCGCCGGCGCCTCACATAGAGAAGCGACAGCAGATTGGCCTGGATGACGGAATCCCGCTCCATGCCGCCGCCGTCGCGCGCTCCCTCGGTGAGTTCATGACGAAGACCCAGATGCTCGCGGTAAAGGATATCGTATTGAGCCCGCTTGACGGGGTCGCGGAGTGTATTGTTGGCTTCAACGATCTCGCTGAAGCGCGATTCATTGCCGGTTTCCCGATTGTCGGGGTGATAGCGCATGGCAAAGTAGCGGAAGATCCGCTCGATGGTCTCGGAATTGGCGTTCGGGCTTATTTCCAGAACTTCGTAGTAGTCGATGAACATGTAATCGCGCTTCCGAAATTACGGAAACCATTCCCCCAAGCCCAAGCATTGCCCAAATGCTGCGCGCTTGCAAGGTGCCGGTCCCAGTCTCGAACCGCCAAGGCCGGCGCGAATGCTCGCCATACGAAAATGTAAGATTGTGGCCACAATTGCGGGAGCTTTCGAGCCAAATTCGGCCATCGTCCTCGCGACTATTCAACAACGTTAAGGCGTGGGACGCCTTGTATTCAGGGAACGGTCGCGATGGAAACCAGACGTGGATATTCAATTTTTCAGATCGCGCTGCATTGGCTGATTGCAGCGCTGGTTTTATTTCAGCTCTTCTTCGGTGAGAGCATGACGGTCGTCGTAGACGCCGCCGAAGACGGCCAGCCGGCATCGGCCACCGACCAGGCGCTGGGCTCAGCTCATTACTGGGTCGGCCTGCCCGTTCTTGCGCTTGTGCTTGTTCGACTGGTCCTCAGGCTGGTATCCGGCGCGCCGGCCCCCGCCGGTCATGGATCGAGATGGATGCGGGTCGCCGCGCATGTATCGCACGGCCTGTTCTATGTGCTGTTGCTGGCGACGCCGGCAATCGGGCTTCTGGCGTTCTATCTGGGCGACCCTTGGGGTGACATTCATTCGCTTGCCAAGCCGGCATTCATCGTGCTGATCGCTGTCCACGTCGTGGCGGCGCTCTACCATCAGTTCTGGCTGAGGGACGGGACGCTGAAGCGCATGCTTTCGCCCGCCGGCTGATTGGGGAGATATGCTGGCCGGCGGCGTCTTCTGTGCGATGGCCGATCGGCAAAGGATAGCGGCCGCGTGTCGGAAAAACCTTTGCCCCGTTGCGGTGGAATAAATTCCGGGCTTTGTTACGCTAGCTCTGCTTGGAATTCAGGTGGCAACCTGGATGGAGCCGACCTCAAGCCCGGCTCCCTTTTCGGCTCGCTTCGAAAGAGGCGAGCCATTTTTTTGCAAAACCGCCGCCAAACCTCGCGGCTTTCGCCCGAAGGCCGCACCGACTTAGGTGCGTCATGGCTAATATCGCTCGCACGATGTAGACTGCGCAGAGTCGGGTTTACAAAGGCATTGGGAGGACAACAAATGCCACGGGTATCGGAACTCTTCTTCAAGACGGCCATCGTCTTTCTCGTCCTGGGCGTCGCCGCCGGACTACAGATGGCGATTTCGGGCGATCACGGTGCCTTTCCGGCGCATGCTCACATCAACCTTCTTGGCTGGGTCACCAGCGCCATCTTCGGCGGCTACTATGCGCTCAACCCGGCCAAGGCCGAGCGCCGCATCGCCATGATCCATTACGGCCTCTATACGGTCGGCATCGTGATCATGCTGCCGGCGCTCTACTGGATGCTGGCGGGAGGCCACCCGGAGATCGAGCCGGTCGTGGCAATCGGCTCGCTGATCGTGGCCGCCGCGGTGCTGGTCTTCGGCTTCGTCGTCTTCTCGTCGACGGAAACGGTGCGCTCGGCCTCACCGGCCACCGCGCGCTAGCTGGGCGAACCGAGCAGGGATTTCAGGCGCGCCGGCTACAGCCTCCGATCAAGGAGAGCTGCAGCCGGCGTTTGGTTGCGCCGCATCGATTTTGTTGATGGCGGCCCATCGCCGATGCAAAGCTAGTGGCGGTCTATCGGCTCCGATGCAACGGATGGCGCCTCGGGCCCTGGCGCCGAGGTGTAGCATGGCCTTTGCGGTCGAATTGAAGAGGCAACGTGCCGGCTATTGCGGCGTGGATGCCTGTCGAGAAGGAATAGAATGATCCGTCCGCGGCCGGAATCGACGCAAAGCGATCAGGGAAGCAGTTTCGGGAACAGCCGCAAGATGAGGGCGTGGATGATGCCATCGCGCTCGAACGGTCCGGGTATCTTGGCGGGTGCCGCGCTTACGTCCGCTTTGCCTTCGTCGGTTACGCGGATCTCACTGTGCACGAGCCAGAGCACGGCCACGAAATAGCCGGCCTGCAGAGCCACGGCCGCCAGGAATGTCCAACCGATCGCCATCCAGACAGATCCCGTGGACATGAAGGTCCAGCCGAGGATCACTAGAAGCGTGCCAACCATTCCCACAAGAAACTGCGGAAAATACATTTGCCCAACCGAGCGCCGCGACCATATTCGGCCATCAGCGATCTCGCCCATATCTCTACCCATTTTGACCCATGCACCTTTTCCGGGTGGACCGCAAGCTTGAACGGTTTGCCGGCGGCCCCATTGCCCTTTCGTCCGGCCCCGACAGGGACCACGGACGCAGGACTTCCGCTGTGACAACTGGCAATTGCGCCGGATCGTTCCCGAGCCGGCGACATTCAAGTCATGCCTAATGGAGCGCATGCGGGCGACTGCCTGCCGGGTTTAAGATGCTTCTCCATGCAGAAAGGCCCGCCATCTGGGCGGGCCCTTATCCGCTATGCTGACCGGATCAGCTCAGGATCACTACGATCTTGTAGGTGTCCGGGTCGACGATGACGATGCGTCCATCGGCCAAGACGAAATACTCATAGTTTTCATAAGCCGGAACGATCTTGACGATCCGGGCCGGCAGACGGTGCAGACGCACCTTGTGGCGCGGCACCTCGACGCCGACGGAGATGTCGAAGCTAACGTCGCGAACCGGTTCGACATGGCTCTCATGAATGACCTGCGTGATCTGCGTCCTCTGTTCCACCGTCACGTTATTGATCGACGCCGTCTTGTTCTGGTCGGTCTCGACGTTGGTGTTGCCCTGGGCGTTCTGCTGGGTGGTCGTACCGGTCTTGCCCTGGGCGTTCTGCTCAGTCTGCATCTTGGTGGTGCCCTGGGCGTTCTGTTCGGTGCTGGTGCCAGTCTTGCCCTGCGCCTGCTGCTTCTTCTTCAGCTGTGTGTTGTCCTGGGCGTTCTGGTCAGTGTTGGCGCCTGACTGACCCTGAGCCTGCTCTTCGGTCTTCATCTTGGTCTTGCCTTGAGCCTGCTCTTCGGTGTTTGCGCCAGCCTTGCCCTGGGCGTTCTGCTGGGTTTGCGACTTCATCTGACCCTGGGCCTGGCCGCCCGCCTTGCCGCCCTTTTGGCAATCGGCCGTCCCGGCCGTGCAATTATTGTCGCCGCCGCTCGGCTGCGCGGACTCGGTCTGCGCCATCGCGGCGCCGCAACCGACGCCGAGCGCGATCATGCTTGTGATCAGCAGATGTTTCATTGGATTTTCTCCTCGGAAAGTCGGTCCCTTCGCATGGGTAACCCAGCCCGAAACGCATTGTTCCGAAATTGGTGCCACGGTCGGAAGCGATGGTCGCGGAACACGGCGGCGGTTGTTTTTGCAGGCACCGGTCCAGTTTTGCAGGAACAAGGGTAGGCGAACGGCGTTACGGCAATGCCGACCCGCTGTGGAAAATCGCAGGCGCAGCATTCAGGCGATTCGATTCAGATCCACATAGGAGAGACGACCAATGAAAATGCACCTCACCTCCGCCGCCGCTGGCTTCCTGCTTCTTGCTGGCATTGGCGCTGCTGCCGCGCAGGATGTCGTGATCGCGCCGGAGCAGGAAACCGTGATCAAGGAATACGTGCATAAACAGCCGTTGGCCTCGGTTAAGATCCCGGGCGTCGAGCTGAATGTCGGCAGCACGCTTCCCGATACGGTCGAATTACACGAAGTGCCGAACGTGAAATACCGTTACGTCGTCGTCGATAACCGGACGGTGATCGTCGACCCCGGTACCCGCAAGATCGTCAAGGTCATCGACTGATCGATAGCGCACCAAATCGGATGGCCCGCCGCCTGGTTACGGCGACGGGCCATTAACCGATTATTATTTTGTTACCATGTGCTAACGGAACCTTCCCTCAGCGCTTGAGTTACCGGCTCTGGTTCACGTTGTCTCATAGACAACACAAACCAGTGGCAACGTGAAAATACGGGCGGTGGCGAACAGTACGGCGGGGCGAGGAGGAGTTTACCAACATGTCGAAACGAGAAATCGGAACATCTCGTTCGCTCGGGATGCGTGTTGCCCATCTCAAAGCCAGGATGCAAGACGCCCGGATCACCGAGCATGAAATGAAGGCTTTCCAGAAGGTCGCGGCGATCATGGGGGGCGGCGAGGGCTCCCTACGCATTGAGGCCGACGATCTGATCGCTGCGTCCTTCGTTGCCGAGGCGCTGGGCGAATCGGCGCCGAACTGACAGCGGCCACCAGTCGAGATCCCGGATCGTTTCAGCCGACCGTCAGCCGGGAAGGCGGCGGTCTGCAGGCAAAATGGACGCCAGGAGGCGCCGAGCTTGCTCCCAGGATCGGCCGGCCAAATCCCAAAGCTTGCATGATAACGCCGATCACACGGTGTGCCGAACGCGTCCAGGCTGGGCCTAGCCAGGCACGTGCCGGTTTGGTGCCCGGCTTTCGCGTGCCCGGATTCGCCTGATCTTTGCTTCGCGCAGCACCGCGACGGGATCGGCGCCCGTCCATTCGATCCCGGCCTTCCGCGCGAAGACCAGGAACGCCTGTCGCGCCTTGTCGAGATCGATCTCTCCGCTCCGCGCCGCCTCACAGGCGCGGAATGCGTTGGCGTAGCTGCCGCCCCGCATGGCCTGGGGCCATTCCTTGAGAAAGTTCTGCATCGCGGTAAGAGAGGCGATCTCGCGCTTGAAGCCGGCACCCACCGCGATGGCCACGGGGGGGCGAAGTTCGATGTCGCTTCTGATGGAGCCTTCCTGCATGACTGCGGCATCCTTAGGATTTCAAAGACTTGGGCAGTTTCAATGCCTTCCAATGCGGAGCCGATGCGAAGGTTCCGCCAAATCAATTAGTCGCCGCTGACGGAACAACACCCTGCCGGCGGCGTTTGCCCCGGGAGCTCCCATGTTCGACCTGCTCGTGTTTCCGCCCCTGCGGAGGCAGGGCGGAGCTCACCAACGCAACAGGAGAGAAACGATGAAAACCACCCTCATTCCAGCTGTCGCCGGCTTGGCTCTGATGGCCGGCATCGGCATCGCGGCCGCGGACGAGGTGATCGTCACCCCCGAGCAGCAGACCGTGGTCAAGGAATATGTCCACAAGCATCCGATCGCCTCGGTCAATGTGCTCGGCCTTGAGCTTGGCGTCGGCTCGACCGTGCCTGACACCGTCGAGTTGCAGCAGGTTCCGGACGTCCAGTACCGCTATGCGGTCGTCAACGACCATACGGTGCTGATCGATCCCGGCACGCGCCGCGTTGTTCAGGTGATCGAGTAGATCCAGCCCTGGAAGAGCCCGATCCTCCGAAGCACTGGGCAAGGATCGGGCTCTTTTCGCATCCGGGCATAAGGCCTAAGATAGGGCAGTGGTTTGGGAGGCAACGAAGCGCGGAAGGAGTCGTTGCCATGCATCATCCACACGTCGAATCACCTGACATCGCACGCCAAGTCGACAAGCTTTTGGCCGAGCATAGGACTGGCCTGCTGTCGATGCACGAGGCGATTACCCTGCTGCGCCAGCGCACGGGGACCGACCGCTCTGACGCGGATTTAGCCGGATTGATTACAAAAAAGGCAGCGCATCTGGGCATCGCGGTCGTTACCGACGGACACTGAGCGAAATTGCCGTCCAGGTCGGGTCGCTTGTTCGTGATACCGAAGACGACACGCGAAAATTCGGCTAATGTTCGCGCCGGGGAACCGTCCCAACATCAGGAGGCGACAGTGACGGACGACAGGCACGAACGCATTCGCCAGCGCGCGCACGAGATTTGGGAGCAGGCCGGCCGGCCCGAAGGCGCTCATAAGGAGCATTGGGACCAGGCGACGGCCGAAGTCGATGCGGCCGGCAAGCCGAAAGCCAAGAGCCCGAAAAAGGCCGCCGCCGCCAAGGCCGACAAGCCGAAAGCGGCCAAGGCGGAGAAGCCCGCCAAGGGCCCGGCAAAGGCAAAGTCCCCCGCCAGGAAGACCAAGGGCTGACCGCCAGCCAAGGCCTGCCCCCTTTTCACCGGATCATGTGACGGTGCGACGCTCCGTGTGAGAACTGTGCCGGAGGCTATACCGACCATGCGCAAAGTCGTCTTGATCATGACCATGTCGGTCGACGGATATGTCGTAGGGCCGGTGGGAATGTCGACGGGCGGTTTTCCTGAACGGCAGAGCTCAAGCGGTGGAAACTCGATCGCATCAGTCGCGCTGGCACACACATCATGGGCCGCGTGAGTTATGAGGAAATGGGCCCGTACTGGCAAAAATCCGAGGATGCCTATGCGCGCCGATGAACGTCATCCCCAAGGTCGTGTTTTCGAAAACGCTGAAAAAGGCAACTTGGCCAGAGTCCACTATTGCGAAAGGTGACCTGCACGAGGAATCGCTAAATTGAAAAGCAACCCGGCGGCGAAATTATTGCGGGGCGGCGCAGAGTTCGCTCAGGCGCTGTCGAAGGCAGGTCTGATTGATGAGTATGTCATCCTGACTCGGCCGATCCGCCTATGGCGGTGGCAAACCGCTATTCAGCGGTTTGACGGACGCGCTCAAGCTAAACGTCCTCGTGACGGCCGCTTACGATAACGGCACCATGCTTCGCATCTACGCTCCCCGCTGAACCGTCACGACCTCTGAGCGAAGGCTTCGACCATGGCGGCCGGCTGACCGGCACGCTCGGCATCGCCGCCGCCAGCAGCCACGCCGGCGGCATGCGGGTTGCAATTAAGCTATAAGAGGAGGCTATCGCGTCCCTTGCTTTCCGGCGTATCGCGCGACCGCGCAGAGGAAGGCAAGCGCTGCCATGTCGCAAGCTGCGCGTGACGGCGACGGACCTTTGGCGAAAAGGACCGCGTCGGCAACCGGGACCGTCAGGCCATGCTTGCGGGCGAATGAAGTGACTTCGTAGGGCTGATCGTCAGGCTGTATGCCGATGTCGATTTGTTGGTCCATCAAAATGAAATTCCTCCCTGGTATACGGCTTTACCCTCCTTCGCCTGCGCAGAATTAACGCCCGGCCGCTCGCCCGCGTCCACCAATTGGCGATTGTGTGAAACGATGCATTTTTCGAGGCCCAGAGCCGAGGGTTGCAGCGGCATGATTGTTCGCGTCGCTGGCGGCCTTGGAGTTCCTTCCCTTCTCTAACGGAAGAGGTCAAAACGCTCTCACCACGCATCGCTCGATCGGGCAAACCTGACCCCCGCGGCGATCATCGCGCTTTCGCATTCGCTGATCAGCCTGAGGTTGCGCAAATACCGCGCCGCCGTCTCCGGCAGCCAGGCCGCGCACGCCTCGACATAGACGCGGCCATGCACCAGCGCGCCGGTCGAAAGCCGCTCGTCCTTTTCGGCGATCACTTTCAGATATTGCCGGATGAATCGGATGTCGTCGGCGATGTCCTGGCTGGCCATGCGCCAGGCGCCGGCAAGGCGTTCGCGCTCGGCGAGCGGCAAAGGCGACAACAACGGGTGGGAGAGGTCGGCAAAAGCGGCATGGTTCGCGGTGTTCAAGCAAATCCCCTCAATGGAAGGGAAGTATCGTACTTTATGTACGAAAAGCAATCAAGCGGGATTCGTACAATTTGAACGACAAAATAGTTAGATAAAGCCGTTATAAGAAAACTACAAAAATCTTATAACCACCCGGCATCTCCCGTAGGGAGATGGGCGGTTGGCCCAACTGACACCGCAAAAAACCGCTTTCCCAGCACCGCAAACAGTGCTTTAACCCGGCCATCCACAGGGGTGCTCCGTACGGTCGGGGCTGAGATGGTGGCGGCAAGCCTCCGGACCCTAAAGCTGATCTGGATAATACCAGCGGAGCGAGGCGGGCCATGTTTTCCGGCGCACAGATTTCCCTTTATCCCATGGCCGACGATTTCGTCGGCGTGATCCTTGGCGCGCTTGGCGCGCTCGATCCTTACCGCGACAGGCTGAGGATCGAGACCGATGACATCTCGACGCTGCTGGTCGGGCCGCCCGAGGTGCTGTTCCCAGCCATGCGCGACCTGTTCGTGGCGGCCGCCAAAAGCGGCAGGCACTGTGTGCTGTCGGCCGCCGTGTCGCGCGGCTGCCCCGGCGAGCCGGATGACCCGATCTGCCGCTCCGAGGAGATCGGCGGCCCGGCAATCCCACTCGATGACCGCAAGCGCGCCGCGCTGCGCGCCGTCGGGGCCACGCTTTCGACCAACCAGCCGGTGGCGGCGCAATTCTCGCTCTATGTGATGGGCACCGGCGACCACATGGACGAGATCTATGGCTGCATCGATTTCCTGAAGCGGTCCGGCGTCTTCGAACGCTCCAAGCATTTTTGCACCAAGCTGCGCGGCGACGCCGGCGCGGTGTTCGCCACGCTGAACGAAGCCTTCTGCCGCTTCGGGCCGGGTGCCGGTCACGTGACGCTCGATATCACCATTTCGGCGAACAGCCCGACCGCGGCTTGAGCGCAAGCTCGATCTATCGAGGTAGATGTCGTGGCTGTTTGGCTTGATCCATCGCGTCGGGGAGATGCTCCCAGTCCCATCTCGCAGGAGAGAAGGGAACCTTCGGCGATGGGCGAAAGCCGAGGTGACGGCGAATCTCCCCCCTTGCGGGGGAGATGCCCGGCAGGGCAGAGGGGGGTGCTGTCCCGCCGACCGCTCAACTGGTTGCGCGCGCGGCGTTCGCCAATTGCTTTCGCACGGGTTTCGAAGGACGTCATTCCTTCGCGCCCCCCTCTGGCCTGCCGGCCATCTCCCCCTCTAGGGGGGAGATCAGCCTTCACCACGACCGTCGCGAAGATCTTCCCCGCTGCGCTGGCTTTCGCTCTCCTTCTCGTCGCTTGGGAACTCTGCGCACGCCTCGGCGGCATCGCCCCCACCGTGCTCCCTGCACCCTCGCGCGTGCTGGCGCAGGCCTGGGAGAACCGGGCGGCACTGGCCGACAACACGCTTCCCACCATCCGCGCCACGCTGGCGGGCTTTGCATGCTCGCTCGTTGCCGCCTTCATCCTCTCGGCGCTGGTTGACTTCTTTGCCCCCTTGCGCCGCGCGCTGTTCCCGCTCCTGATCGCCAGCCAGACCTTGCCGCTGGTGGCGATCGCGCCGCTGGTGGTGCTTTGGTTCGGCTTCGGGCTGTTGCCGAAGATCCTGCTCGTGGCGCTGGTCACCTTCTTTCCGATGATGGTGGCATTGGTCGAGGGCTATGCCGCCACGGCCAAGGAAATCAGCCAGATGCTCGCCGCCATGGGAGCAGGGCGCCGGCGCATCTTCTGGCTCGCTCGGTTACCGTCGGCGCTGACCTATTTCTTCGCTGGACTGCGCATCTCCATCACCTATGCGGTGGTCGGCGCCATCTTCGCCGAATATGCGGGTGCCGCCAAAGGGCTCGGCATCTATATGCTCAGCGCCAAGAACAATTTCCGCCCCGACCTCGTGCTCGCCGCCGTCGCGGTCAGCTCGGCGCTGACGCTCACGCTGTTCGGCCTCGCCGTGCTCGCCCAGCGTCTCGCCATGCCCTGGGAAAATGCAAAGAGCGAAAGGGCGGGGCGCTATGGCGACAAGCCTTCCCGAGAGGGCCGGCCATGACCCGGCTCGAGCTCCGCAACATGCGAAAAAACTTCGGCGCGCTAGAGGTTCTGGCAGGCATTTCGCTGCATGTCGAAGAGGGCGAGTTCGTCTCGATCCTCGGCCCCTCCGGCGCGGGCAAGTCGACACTGTTCCAGTTGCTCACCGGCGCGATCCGGGGCGAGGGCGAGATGCGCTTCGACGGCGCGCCGCTCGATGGCGCCCGCTTCGCCTTCATGCCGCAGCGCGATGCGCTGATGCCGTGGCGGCGCGTCATCGACAATGCGACGCTGGGGCTCGAGGTGCAGGGCATGAAGCGCCGCGCGGCGCGCGAGCGCGTGGCCCCGTTGTTCGCCGAGTTCGGCCTTGCCGGGTTCGAGCGCGCCTGGCCGGCCGAGCTGTCCGGCGGCATGCGCCAGCGCGCGGCATTGCTGCGCACCGTCGTGCAGCAGCGCGACATGCTGCTCCTCGACGAGCCGTTCGGCGCGCTCGACGCGCTCACCCGCGCGGCCATGCAGCGCTGGCTGGAGACGATGTGGCGAAACCATCGCTGGACGGCGCTGCTCATCACCCATGACGTGCGCGAGGCGGTGCTTCTGTCCGACCGTATCTATGTGCTGTCGGCGCGGCCCGCGCGCGTGGTGCGTGAGGTGGCTGTGCCGCTGCCGCGCCCGCGCACCGAGAGCACGGCGTTTGCCCGTGAGGTCGCCGGGATCGAGGCCGGCATCCTCGACATTTTGCTCGGCGCCGCCGAACCGATTTCCCGACCATCCGATGGAGAAAACCGATGACCGACTTCACCCGCCGCCAGGCGATGCTTCTGGCCGCCAGCCTGCCATTTGCCGGGACTGCTGCACGTGCCCGGGCCGCCGCGCAAAAAATCACCGTCGCGCTCGACTGGGCCGTCAACACCAATCACATCGGCCTGTTCGTCGCCCGCGACAAGGGCTTTTACCGCGATGCGGGCATCGAGGTCGAAATCCTGCCCTATGGCGACACCGGCTCGGGCACGCTGGTGGCCAGCCAGGTCGCCGATTTCGGCATTTCCGGCTCGCTCGGCCTGTTCACGCAAAAGAGCGCGGGCGCGGATTTGAAGGCCGTCTACGCCGTCGTCCAGTCGGAGACCGGTCGCGTCGTCTTCAACGCCGACCGCGCCGCCATCAAGACTCCGAAAAATCTCGACGGCCTGACCTATGGCGGCTTCGGCAGCGCCTGGGAGAACGCGCTGATCTCGACCATCATCCGCCATGACGGCGGCAAAAGTGAGTTTTCCACTGTGACGCTGGGTACCTCGGCTTATGAGGCATTGGCCAACGGCGCGGTCGATTTCACGCTGGAAGTCTCGACCTGGGAAGGCGTCGAGGCCGGACTGAAAGGCCTCAAGCAGCGCAGCTTCCGCTATGCCGATTATGGCGTGCCGGACGAGCACACCACGTTGATCGTCTCCAGCAACGCCTTCCTCGCCGCCAACCGACAGGCGGCCGCGGCCTTCGTCCAGGCGACGCGGCGCGGCTACGCATTCGCCGTCGATCATGCGCAGCAGGCGGGCGAGCTGCTGATCGCCGCGAACAAGGATACGCTGACCAACCCAGCGCTGGTGCAAGCCTCGCTGAAGGCGCTGAACGACGGGCACTTCCTGAAAAGCGCGGACGGCGCCATCGGCACGATGGACAGGGCCAAGATGGAGGCGATGGGCGGGTATCTGTTCGCCTCGGGGATATTGCTTGATGGCGACGGCAAGGTGCTAAAGGAGCGGCCGAATCTCGGGGCATTTTTCAGCAACGAGTTTCTGGGTGCCTGAGAGGACGCAGGAACGCAGTGTCGCGCCGGAACCTGCCGGAAATCCGGTGCGGTGCCTAATTCTCGACGATGGCAAGAAGCAGCGCGGTCTTAATGTGCCACCCGGGTTCGCCATGCATTACCAGGGCGGCCTCATAGAATTTCGCCATGGCCGGACACAGACCCGGGAAGTTCTGGTTGATGTTCGAGATAGCCTCCATCTCGGCCGGCGTGCCGCCGATCTTCGTGAAAACGTCGGCGACCAGCGACCAGTCCTGATCGCTAGGCACTGCCGCCGGTAGGCCGCTTCTTTTGGCGGCGCCGAAGGCGCGGAACAGGGTGGCGCCGATCCTGTCCAGGTCAGCCCGGAAATCGTGGCCGGGCGCACTGATCGCGTCCGGCCCGTTGCGCAGGTAATTGTTGCAGGTGGTCGGCGTTTCGCGCGCCATGACATGATTGAGCATGTCGAGTTGCGCCGAAAGCGCTTCCGAGACGTTGCTGTCCGGCGCCGAAGGTAGGAGCGGTGCGTATCTGTGCCTCAGATCGGCGACCGCCTGCCTGCTGGCATTGCGCACTTCTGTTTGGTTTCCGGTCTGGGCCGCGGCAGTGATCTTGCGCAACATCGCATCGTAGTCGTCCGGAAATTCGCGGGCGATAGCCTCGAAGATCTGGAGATCCTGCTTCCGGATTTCGGCATCGATGTCGGCGGTGGTTACCGGCTGGGGCGGCATCTCCACTGATTGATGGTGATGATGTCTGCCGCCGCCGAACATCGTTGGCATCACGTCAGCCCCAATGATGCTTACGGGGATGACCGCCACCACTTGCAGCCATTTCCAAGGTGACATCCGCCTGCGCTCCGACACCCTGCTCACTCTGCCCCGAGACTTAGCGCCTTCTTGCGGTCGGCTTCCGCACGCTTGCGATTGCCCTTGGCTTCCCACACCGCGCTTCGCGATTTGTACGCGGCAGCGAAATTTGGCCTTAACTTGATCGCTTGGTTGAGGTCGGCGATCGCGTCGTCATAGTCCGCTTTGCGGGCGCGGATCGTGCCGCGGCCCGAGTAACCGAAAACATTGTTGCCATCGAGTCTAAGCACCGTCTCGAAATCGCTGAGTGCTCCTGTGTCTTCATGGAGCTTCATGCGGAACGCGCCCCGACCGGCATAGATCCTTGCGTTCGTTGGATCGAGGCGGACGGCGTTTTCGTAGTCCGCCGATGCTCCGTCATAGTCCCCCCGGTAGCTGAGGACGCGGCCGCGATCGCTGTAGGTGTCGCCGATGTCTGGGTCGATGGCTATAGCCTGGCTGTAATCGGCGATGGCGTGGGCATAATCGCCCTTCGTCTCCCAAAGGATGGCGCGCGCTACATAGGCGTCCCGGAAGGCGGGAAACAGCACAATCGCTTTGCCGTACTGCGCGATGGCGCCGTCATAGTCGTTTTTGTTGTCCAGCACCTGAGCCTCGTTGAAAGCCGCCCTGGCTGCGGATGGGATGCTGCCTGCCGAGGTCGCCGCTCCGCTCTCGATCTTGCCTGACGTCTTTGCCTTCGCGGCCAGTGCCAGCTTGCGGCCCTTGCGGGCGTCGGCATTGCCTGGCTGCAGGCCGAGTGCTTTGTCGAAATCGGCGATGGCGCGACCGTAGTCCTTCTTGTCCGCCAAAAGCTTGCCGCGCGCCACATACATGGAGGCGTCCTGCGGCTTGAGATCGATCGCCCGGCCATAGTCGGCAATGGCTTTCTCGGGATCGCCCTTGGTCTCAAAGGTGAGGGCTCTACAAAAATACGCATCGCGCGACTTCGCGTCGATGCCCATCGCCCGTTCGCAATCGGCGATGGCCAGATCGAAATTGCCCTTCTTCATCCATGTCAGGCCGCGGCGGACATAGGCATTGGCCAAGCTCGGATCGAACTGCACGGCCTTGTTGTAGTCGGCCATAGCCCGATCGTATTTCTGCAGGCGGAACCACAAATTGCCGCGGCCGAAATAGCCGACCACGTTTTCGGGAGCGAGCTTGACGGCTAAATTGTAGTCGGCGGAGGCGCGGTTGTTGTCACCTTTCGCGAACCAGTCGCTTCCCGCAGTGAAGGCGGCCAGCGCAATTTCTGTGTCCGACATATTTCGATTGGCTTGCAGGATCGCCTGTTGCTCGGCTTTCGCGGCGACTGCTTCCGCGCGCCGGCCGCCGATATCGTCGCGGTCGGGGTCAAGCTTGATCACTTGTTCATAGTCCGCGGCGGCGCGATCATAGTCGCCGATATCTTTGAAGGCGTCGCCGCGTAATGAATAGAAGAACGCATCGCCCGGCTTCAGCGTTATGGCCTTCGTGTAGCCGTCAATAGCGCGCTCCGTTTCACCTTTGGCCGCCACCGTAGCGGCCAACGTGGCGACGATGTCGGCATTGTTGGGATCGAGCTGGGCGGCCCTTTCGTAATCCTGCCTGCACCCGTCGTTGTCGCCGGACTGCGCCTTAGCCATCCCCCGGTGATAATAAGCAAGGGCATCGTCCGGGGCGAACTCGATGGCCCTGCCGTATTCGACAAGCGCCCGAGCGAATTTGTGCTGCTTGGTTAGCTGGTCGGCATGTTCAATAACCACCGCGACATCGGAGCCATACGCTTTGGAGGCGTCGCCTGCAGGCTCGGGCGCCTCTCCGCCGGCCTCCAAAGCCGCCCTGCGGCTAGCGGCATAATCCGAATTGCCGGGGTCGAGCCGGAGCGCTTGGTCGAAGTCGGCGATGGCGCCGTCATAGTCTTGCCGTCCGGCGCGCGCCATGCCGCGCCCATAGTAACTGGCGTCATCCTTGGCATCGATCCCGATGGCGACCGAATAGGCGGCGATGGCGCGCCCGGCGTCGCCCTTTGCCTGCCAGGCCAAGCCTTTGCAGTAGTGAGCTTCGCGCGCCTTCGGGTCCAGTTTGGCGGCTCTGTTGCAGTCGGCGAGCCCGCCGTCCACGTCACCCAACATTATCTTCACAAGACCCCGGCGAAGATAGGCCGTGGTAAAAGAAGGGGCGAGTTCAATGGCCGTGTCGTAATCGGCAATCGCTTGGGCGTAGGCGCGTTTGTTCACAGCCGCGTTGCCCAGGCCGAAATAGGCGAACCGGTTGTCGGGATCGAGCGCGATAGCCCCATTATAGGCGCCGATCGCTTCGTCATATTGGCCCATGTCCAGCCAGGCGTCGCCGCCCAGGATCAGTTCCACTCCATGCGGGTCTCTCGCCTCGATAGACTTCTCGGCAAGGTCATCCGTGGCGGCGAAATTCAGCACGACCGGTGGCATGCCAAAAGCCGCGGTTGCAGACTTCGGATTGACGATCGCCCGTCTTGGCTGCTCCAGGTCTGGCGCCGGCGCAGCTTTGCCCTCATCACCGGCAGCCTGCTGGTCGCAGCTTCCCGACCGTGCGCGATCCAGTTCGACGGCGCGCCGGCAATCCGCCGCCGCGCCGGCCTGGTCGCCCTTGAGCGTCCTGGCGCGGCTGCGGCCGAGATAAGCGTCGGCATTTTTGGGATCGAAGCTGATCGCCTTGTCGAAATCGAGCAGTGCGCCGTCGACGCCATATTTTGCCAGACGCGCTCCTGCGCGTTCGACCAATATCCTGGCGGCGGCCTGATCCTGGGCAGCCTGGTCCTGTGTGGTGGCGACCGGAACGGTTTGGGCCATGAGCGCGGCGCACGCGTCGGCACGTTTCGGGTCCAGTTCGAACGGCGCGCCGGCAGTCGCTCGCCGCAAGGGCATCGTCTCCTTGCGAGGCCGCGGCGACCGCCCGGTCGTAATAGGCCTCGGCGTTGTCGGGATCGAGTGATATGGCATAGCCGAAGGAAGCGATCGCGCCCGGCACGTCGCCGGAGACCTGCTGCTTCAATGCATCCTGGATTTGCGCGGCAGCATCTTTGGAACGGATCTGCCTGCCAGTGGCCTCCAACTGCTTGGTCAAAGCGGAAAGATCCGGTTTGGACGCCGTTTCCACCGCAGGCACCTCGGCGTCGGCGGGTCCCGCATCACAATCACCGGCCTTCTCCGGCTTGAGCGCGATGGCCTTCCTGCAATCGGCCGCCGCGCCGGCAGCGTCGCCGCGCCGGGCTCGTATCAGCGAACGGGCGAACCAGGCTCCGGCATCGTTCGGATCAAGTGCGATCACCTGGCCGAAATCGGCAATGGCGCGTTCGTCGTTGCCTTTGCCCGCCCAGGCGACGGCTCGGTAGTAATAGCCGTCGACGTTTCCAGCATCGAGCTCGATCGCCTTGTTGGCGTCGGCGATCGCGCGAACCCACTCCTTCTTGTTGGCCCAAGCAGCGCCGCGTTTGGCATAGGCGTCGGCGCTCCTGGGGTCGATGCCCAGCGCAGTGTCGTAATCGGCAATAGCACGGTCGAATCCGCCCGTGGCGGCGTGGGCGATGCCGCGGTTGACCAAGGCGGTCACGTCCGTCGGATCGATCCGGATCGCCTCGTCATATGCGGCGATCGCCTTTTCCTGCTCGCCCGTCGCGGCCAAGGCGGAGCCGAGTTCGGCATGCGCCCTGCCGTTTCCCGGATCAGCCTCGATCGCCTGCTGGAAGTCGAGGATGGCCGCGTCAACCTTACCCTTGTGCAGGAAGGCCGAGCCCCGGCTGGAATAGGCTTGGCTGTCGGACGGCTCCAGGCTGATCGCCATGTTGAAGTCTGCGATCGCCCGGTCGTCGTCCCCCTTGTTAGACCAGTCGGTGCCGCGATTGAAATAGGCCGAAGTCTGCTTGGGATCGAGCGCGATCACCTCGCCATAATCGGCGATCGCGCCATCCCAGTCTTGCTCGTCGTCCAAGGCCATGGCCCTGAAGAAATAAGCCTTGGCGCGCAAAGGGGATGCCCCCGTGACGTCCTCGGCAATCACGCTGCAGGCTGCTATGCGGCGGTCGGCTGCGACTTTGGCATCGCCGGCGCTTTTTTTGTCGCCAAAACAAAGGGCAGGGTCCTTGACAACAGCGAGCGCTGGCTCGGTCAGCCCGACAAGCACCAGCATCCCCGCCAGGACTATCAGCGGCCCGCGCAAAACCTCACCAACAAGCACGCGCAAAAACGCGCCGATGCGGCATGACATTGTTGATCCTCCCCCCGGAGTTACCACGGTTGCTGCGACGGACGCTTATATAGTTCTCTTTTTGTTCCTTAATGCAAGCAAAAATTGCAAGGGCTGAATTTATGCGCTTGGCCTGGTTGGACAGAAGGACAAAAGGACAAAAGGACAAAAGGGGCGGAGGATCGTGACCTTTGCCGGACGACACCGGCCTATCCCCTCTCACATATCGATCATCGACCGCTTCACCCGTCCGATGATCGTGATCGCCCCCTCCAGCTCCGGCGGCGGGATGTCGAGGTAGGATGCCGGCTGGAACGGCGGGTTGTCGTTCGGGCGCCAGCGCTTGTAGGTGGCGCGTCCCGTCTCGTCTGAAATCACGTAGCAGCCATTGGTCACCAGCCGCTTGTCGCGCAGGTTCACGAAGATGATCGAATCCGGCGGCGAGATCTTGTTCATCGAAGGCCCGTCGACGCGCAGCGCGATCCACTCGCCTTCCTCGAGGTCGGCGGTCGGGATGGTCGGATAGTCGGAGAGATTGACGACGCTGTCCTGGCTGCCGAGCTCGCCGGCGCTGATCCACGACACGATCGGCACATCTATGGTGACGGGCGAGGGGGCGAAATTGACCGGCGCCGCCTCTGCGCCATCCCCGTTGAACAAGAGCCAGCCGGGATCGACGCCGAACAGCCGGCCGTACTTCTCCGCCGCCTTGCGCGACAGCGGCCGGTTGCCGTTCTCGTGGCTGATCAGCGTGTTCTTGTTGATGTCGCGCAAGGCCCGCGCCGCATCACTGGGCGAGGCATAGCCGGCCTGGGCGCGCGCCTGCTGCAATCTGTGCCGAGAATCCATCATCGTACAAAATGCCTGAAAATTATCGTCCAAAGTGTACGATTTCGCTTGCGCGTATTTCGTACATAACGTACGCTTAGCGCATGAATGAACATCCCGCAAGCATTTCCGCACAGCCGATGATTCCGGTGCCGCCGACGAGCATCTCAGGGCTTATCGATTCCTGGCGGAGCATCGACGCGTTCGCCGCCACGCAAAAGGAGGCGGCATGAACGCGTTGCCTTTCCAATTCGAACCGTCTTTCCCGTTCGAATCGCCTGTCGAATTCCAATCGTCCGGACCGTCCTCCTCCCCGGTCCGGGCGCATTCCGGGGCGCTTGCCCCGGATCCGGCTGAACCGCCCGCACCCCGGTTCACCGGAACGGCCGGAGCCGTTCCTCCCCCGGTTCCGGCCCCCAATTCGGGCATAAGCTGCATCCGCACAGAGGACGGCACCGTCATCCTGTTCGACCGGAAGACGGGCCGCGCGGTGTCGGGCCTGACGCGGGCTGCGGCCGAGGCCGCTCTTCTCCGACTCACCGGCGCGGCGCCAGAGCAATTCCAGGAAAAGTGCGAAGCGGTTTTCCGTCCGGAATTGCGCCAAGACAACGCTGCCGGCGCCGCCTGACCTTCAACGCCTTCGCTGACCTGACCACCAAACGGCCTCGCGGCCGAACCCTGGCGCCTGGCCTGAAGCCTGGCGCTTCGCCCCAAGCGCTTCGCAATCAACGGAATGAGCAGATGGCAGCCGCCTACACCGAGAAGGAAATCGACGAGATCGCCGCTTTGCTGAAGGAGGGGCTGTCGGCCTCGCGCATCGCCGGCCGCTTCAGCGCGCTGCGCGGCAGCCCGGTCTCGCGCAACGCCATCATCGGCATCGTCCACCGCAACGCCGGCTTGAGCGCCATCGGCTTCGCCAATCCCAAAGGCGGCCGCGCCGGCGGCAGGCCGAGGAAGCATGCCCGGCCGGATCGTCCGGGCAGGCGGGGCAGGGCGGCGGCCGGAGGCGTGACGCTCTCCGAACCTGCCGCGCTTTCAAGGCATGCCGAATTGGTGGAGGCCGCCGGCGTCGAAGCTGCCAATCTCCCCCCTTGCGGGGGAGATGCCCGGCAGGGCAGAGGGGGGTGCTGTCCCGCCGACATGTCGGTCTATGCGATTCCCTCGAAATCGGGCGCCATTAGCACTCGTGCCAACCGCGCCTCCAAAAAGTCCAACGCCCGCAAACCCGCGCGCACCCTGCCGCCCGCCTGGCTCGCCCCCGGCACCCGCGAAAAATCCGAAGCGCATCTTTACAAGCTCCCGGCGCCGCCGCCTCCGGTGAACCCCGGCCGCCAGCCGCATGTCGCGGCCATGCGCTTTCTCGATTGCCTGTTCGGCCGCTGCCGCGCACCGCTCGATCTCGCGCTGCGCGAGGATGCCGAAGCCGACCCGCAAGCCGTGCGCCCGGGAGCGGACATGCTCTGCTGCGGTCTGCCGACGTCGGCCACGCGCTCCTACTGCGCCCATCACCATGCAAGGTTTCACGGCCATCGCGGCAGGTGATGTGAGGGCGCCAGGCTCTCCCTTCTCCCCTTGTGGGAGCATCCGGCTCGGCGCTCTGCGCCGAGCCGGATGAGGGTGTCTCGCGCCAACATTTCTAGAATTCCAACCCAAGGACCGCACCATGCCCCGCAAAGCCGCCAAGAAACCCCAGCCGCCAAAGCTCCCCAAGGGCGAGGCCGAGCAGGTGCGCATCCGCCGCGAGATCGGTCACGACTTCGCGCTGAAGCCCGGCGGCTTCGGCCGCCAGCGCCTCACCACCGGCACGGCGGAAGCGCGCCGCATCTACGAGGTGTCGAACGGCGGCTACACCTCCACCGGCGGCGTCGTGCGCCTGCGCAATGTCGATCCGCTCACCGGCATCACCTCGCTTAGCCGCCAGCAGCGCGAGGCCGGCCAGCGCTTCCGCGACGATTTCGAGCGTAGCCAGCGCGAAGGCCTGCAGCCGCAATCCTGGAGCGAGCGCGTCGATAGCGGCCGGATCGGCGGCGGCGTCCCGGACCGGGTGCTCTCAGCCGGCCGGGCGTATGCCCACGCTGCCGCTGCGCTCGCCCATTGGGAAGTGGCTGAGGTGGTGCGCAAGACCTGCCTCGAAGGCCAGTCGGTGAAGGCCATCGCCGAACGCGCGGGCGAGGGGCGCGACGTGGTTGTGAAGCTGCTGAAGGTCGGGCTGGATCTGTTGGCGGTGCATTACGGGATGATGGGGAGGAAGGTTGGGTAGGGGGCGAGATGGACGCGGCCAAATCAAGAGCTTGGCAAAGCAAAGTGAATCACGATGTGAGATTGCTGACGTGAACTTGCAGAGGCGCTGATCTTCGACCTTATTTGCGGAGTCCGGTGTGCGTTTTGGAGGTTGGCTCCTCGCCACCCTCAGGCTTCCCCTCCCACCCGAACACGCTCCGTCCGCCCAGCAAATGCGACTGGTCCATCTCGCCGGCGACAATCTCCTTCAGACTCGGCCCCGTCACATACCGCTCCATCCTGCGCGACTCACCGTCCAGCCGCCTCAGCGCCTCCAACTCTTCGGTTCTTCCGAGCTTTGCCTTGCCCACCGCCGATTTCAGCACGGTGATCGTCTCGTCATAGACTTTCAGCGGCACGGGGAAGGGGTGGCGGTCCTTGCCGCCATGGGCGAGGGAGAAGCGGGCCGGGTCGGAGAAGCGATAGGGCGCGCCGTGCACCACTTCCGACACCATGGCCAGAGCCCGCACCGTGCGGGGGCCGACGCCGGGGACCAGCAGCAATTCAGGAAAATCCTTTGGGCCGCTTTCGATGGCCGAGGCGATGTTGCCATGCAGGCGGCGCATGACGATGTCGCTTTCGCGCACATCGTGATGCGCCGGCATGACGAGGTTGGGCAGCAGCGGCTGCGCGGCCGGTTCAGGCTCCGACCGCGGTTCCAGCGCGGCCAGCTCGGTCAGGATCTTTTCCGGGCTCATCGTCTTGAGCAGCGCGATCTGGCCCCCGCGGGCCTTCTCGGCGCGACGGTCGGTGAGGTTGACGATCTCGCCCTGGCGCTCGCCCTCAATCGCCGCATGCGGCTGGTCGACGAAGCTTTTGAGCCCCTCCGACAGCCAATGGTAGCGGCGAGCCTGACGGGCGTCGCCGTTCATGCCTTGCTGCACCACCACCCAGCGCCCGTCATCGGTGACGATGAAGCCGTGCAGATAGAGGTCGTAGCCGTCCTGCACCGCGGCGCTGTCCACCTTGGCGACGAGCCGGCTGGCGGTGGCCAGGGCATCGCCGTCCAGCCCGACGCGCTCGCCGATCGCCAGCAACTCGCCGGGCGTCTTGCGCGAATGCGCGCCGCGCCCGCCGCAGACATGGATGCCGAGCTCGTTGCTGAGCGGGTTGAGCCCGCGCTTCAGCGCGCCGATGACGGAGGTGGTGATGCCCGAGGAATGCCAGTCCATGCCCATCACGGCGCCGAAGGACTGGAACCAGAAGGGATGCGCCAGACGCCGCAAAAGCTCATCGCGGCCGTAATGATGGATGATCGCCTCACACAGCACCACGCCGAGCTTCGTCATCCGATCGCCCAGCCATTTCGGGACCCGCCCGCCATGCAGCGGCAGGTCGGCGCTGCCGCTTCGCTGCGTCAAGGATGTTCTCCGTGGATGCCGGAGAATTAGATGGCATTTTGCCGGGAATTTGCAAGGCGCCGACACGATCTCCCCCTACGAGGAGGGAGATCAGTCCGCCGGCCCGCTAATACCGGTAATAATACCCGTGGTGATGCCTGTGACGGTGCCGGTGATGATGCCTGTGGTGGTACCGATGGGGATAGATGTAGTAGTGCCTGTAATACCGATGGTACCGGTAGTGCGGATACCGGACCACGTAGCCGGGATAGTAGTCGTCATAGTAGCGCGGTCCATAATAGCGACCGCCGTAATCGTAGAACGGGCCGCCGCCGTAGAACGGGACACCGAAGAACGGGCTGAAGCCGCCGAACGGCCCGAAGAACTGTGCATCCGCAGGCGCGACCGTGGCTGCGGCGGAGGCGACGGCAATCGCCGAAGCAAGTAAGAGTTTTCTCATGGCAACCTCCTCCTGAAGGCCGATTACCAAATAAACGGTCGCTGCAAGCGTATGTTCCCAATCGCTAATATTCGCAGCGCGTGGTCACCTTCGAGGATAGGTCGCAAAAAGCGGCCAACAAGCCAGCCCCTCGTTGCCAGGGAGGTTCAATACCTGCAGACGCGGATCGCCTCGTAGACCCGGTGGTGATGACGCCAGTGTCTCACATATTCGACTTGGCAGCGCCTGTGATGCCGGAAATAGTAATTCCGGTAGTAATGCGGCCTGTAGCTGTAATACTGGCGGTAATACGGCCGATACAGGTAGCGGTCACTGTAATAGTCGTCACCATAGAATGGCCTGTAATCGTCGTAATCGTCGTCGTAATAACCGTCCCCGATGCCGATCCCGAATTCTAGGCGTCCGGCATTGGCCGGGCCGATCACGGCGAATGCCGACGCAATGGCTATAGCGGAGGCGAGCAGGAGCGTTTTCATAACTACCTCCTCCTGGAGTTGATCACCCCATAAACGCGCCGGAGGCAGGGTATGTTCCAAATTGCTAATATTCGCCCGCCCATCCCTGGGGATGGGCGGGCGGCCATCTCCCTCGCGAGTAGGAGATCAGCCAATCATGGGCACCGCTCGGTCAGCGCTCGCAGATGCGGATTTTTTCGATGACGCGGTGGTGATGGCGCCAGTGCTTCACGATCCTGACCCGGCAATTATCGCCATAATACCGGCTATGATAGCGGACCACATAACGTTCACGATCCGGGACATAGTAGTCGTCATCATCGTAGACATGCCGGTAATAGCGGTGAGGGTAGTATCCGCCATAATAGTCGTCGTCATAGCCTGGACCGACGCCGATACCGAGTTGCACGCTGCCGGCGCTGGCCGGCGCGATCGCGAACGCCGAGGCGATGGCGATCATCGAAGCAAGCAGAAGCTTTTTCATCGCTGCCTCCTTGAGTTGCAGGACGCCCCTTCGAGAGATAAACGGTTTCGACGGGGCCGGTGTTCCGAGGAAAATGCGCGGCCCCTGTCTCGGGGGCGAGCCCGTTCGCAAATGCGGGAAAACGCTCGCTCCCCCGCAAGGGCGCACGGACCAGCGGGAATAGCGCGTCGCGCGATGTCGCAGCATCACTCGCGCACCTTGGCGCCATCGGCTATGCCACACCTGACGTAAATCTCAACCGCAGGAGCTCCCATGACCAAGCAGACCATTCTCAAATTCGGCGCCGTCGAGCATGCCGAGGCCGGCGACCTGCCGGGCTGGATCGTCGTGGAGGGTAGGCCGACCATGCAGACGGCCGTGCAGCACACCACCGGGGACGGCAAGGTGATGTCCGGCACCTGGCGCGCTTCGCCCGGTACCTATCACGCCACCTACACCGATTATGAATTCGTCCACATGATCGCCGGCCGCATCATCATCACGCCCGACGGCGGCGAGCCGGTCGAGGTCGGCCCTGGCGATGCTTTCGTGGTCGAGGCCGATTTCAAAGGAACGTGGAAGATCCTCGAGCCGGTGACGAAGCATTTTGTCGTTGTGGTAAGGTGAGGGGGCATGAGCTGCTGATCTCTCCCCACAACGACTACGCTACGCACACAACCTCTGTGACTGGCGTGACTGATCAGGCCGAAGCTTGATTGCCAGGTGGTTCCCCCAATCCGTCGCTGCTTCGCAGCGCCACCTTTCCCCCTCCGGAGGGAAAGGAAGGGAGCGTTGCTGGACGGACGTTGACGGCAAAAGCTTGGCGCCTTTCCTCTACCCCGTCGATCGGGGGAGAGGTGGCTCGGCGAAGCCGAGACGGAGTGGGGGTCGACCAGCGCTACATAGGATAATGCATGCGCCAAGCTGCCATGCACGCTATCGCCAAAGGCCAGCCGCTTGGAAATGTGTCCATGCCGTAGCCCACAACGGGGAGATTGGCAGCATCACCTTCCCACCTTCGAAATCACCCTCTTTTCCACGTCCGGCTCCAACGATTTCGCGAAGGGTGTCGCCATATGGTGCCGGTCGCGGAAGGCGAGCTTGCCGTCGATGAAGACGTGGCAAATGGTGGCGCTGCAGAAGCGGCCGGTGAGGTCGACGTAAGCAGCGTTGGGGATGCTGTCGACAATATCGCGCTCCACCCCCGCCATCTTGTCGTTGGCGGCATAGGCCCGCGTCTGGTCGCAGCGCGAGGGCGTTTCGTTCCGCCAAAGCGCCCGCGCCACGCAGGTGTCGACATTCGCGTTGTTGAACGGCACGTCGCGGATGAAGGCGACTTTGAGGCCGGCCTGGCTCAGGCTGGTGAGCGTGGAGCGCAGGCCGGCCCGCCAGTCGGCGTCCTGACTGTCCGTGTCGCCGTCGCGCCCCGCCATCTTGCGCCCGCTGCTCAGCGCAAGCTCCGATATGACCACCAGCGCTGGCTTTGCGCGGATGATCTCCTTGATCGCCTGCTCGCGCCAGCGGTCGCATTCTGCGTAAGCGCGCTTCAGCTCGGCCGACCAGACGCTGATGCGCGAGGCGCGGCAGGAGTTTTTCAGCCAGGTCATCACCCGGTAGCCGTTTTTCCGGCCCGCCTCGATCAGCGGCGTCGACCAGTGGTCGGCGTGGGAGTCGCCGAACAGGGCTATGGTGCGCCGGCCGTCGCCGAACACACAAGGGATCGGCGTGACCGTCTCGTAGTCCAGCACGCAGCCTGCTTTGGCGCGGGCCGTGGAGGGTTCGGCGGCGCTCGCGGCTATGATGCGCTGCTGCGGGTCGAGATCATGCGCGGCGAGCCTGGCATTGCCATAGGCGGCTGCGACGCCGGTGCCGGTCAGGAGGAGGGCCGGCACCAGCGCCCGCGCCGCATTGGCCATCAGCCAGCCGCTGCGACGGATCGGGTTCTCGATGAGGTGGTAGCTGAGGATGGACAGCGCGAGTGTCAGCGCAAGGCAACAGAGCCGCTCGGCGGGCGTCAGCTCCGGCGCCAGCATGCCGGCATAGACGATGACCGGCCAATGCCAGAGATAGAGCGAATAGGAGAGCCTGCCGATCCATTGCAAAGGCGGCAGCGCCAGGGCGGCGTTCACGCAGTTCCGTTCGGAATTGCGCAAACGAGGAGTGCCGTCCCTGACGCCGGCCGCTCCCGCCTTGAGCAGAAGGACTGTGCCGGCCACCGGCAGAAGCGCCAGAAAGCCGGGGAAGGGAGCGTCCTCGCTGAAGGTGAGATAAGCGGCCCCGATCATCGCCAGTCCGGCCAGGCTCAACGCCCGCCCCAGCCGCGGACGCTCCTGCAACAGCCGCGCCGGCACCATCGATGCGAGGCCGCCGGCGGCAAATTCCCATGCGCGCAGCGGCGAAAAGTAGAACGCCCAGGGTGGCGATACGCTCGTCAGCCAGGCGCAGAGGACAAAGGAGACGAGGCCGGCCGCGGCGATTGCAATGACAACCGAGCGTTTGCCCGGCTTCAGCCAGGCGGCCAGCATCAGCAGCGCCGGCCAGGCGAGGTAGAATTGCTCCTCGACCGACAGCGACCAGTAATGGATGAACGGGTTGCTCGCGGCGTCATTGGCGAAATAGTCGAACGACCAGCGGATCAGCCACAGATTGATCATGTAGGCCGAGGCGAACATGGCGCCCTTGGAATAGAGCGCCTGTTCTTCCGGCGACAGGATGACCGCGCCGGCGGCAAGTGTGGCGACGATGACGAAAAGCGCCGCCGGCAGCAGGCGCCGCGCGCGCCGGGCGTAGAAACGCAGAAGGTCGAGCCGGCCGGTGCCGGAAATCTCGGCGACCAGATGGCGGGTGATCAGATAGCCCGAGATGACGAAGAAGATGTCGACCCCGGCAAAACCGCCGGGCAGCGCGGTCAGGCCGAAATGGTAGGCGATGACGCCCGCCACGGCCACCGCCCGCAACCCTTCTATGTCGGGCCTGAAATCCTGCGCTGATGCTGACACGAATACGAACCTCGCAAGCTCGTTCGTATCCCGCCTTGGGGAAGACTTGCGCCTGCGGGCTCATACCGCAATGCAACAAATCTAACGCGGTGCAACATAAAGGGAGGGCGACGACGTGCGGCAGCACCGGAATTGCCGAGCTCCTCCCTTCCTGAGGTGACTAGCCGGCGGCGCTCCCGCTGCAATAAAGCAGCCGGCCGCATGATCTCCCACAAGGGCCGTGCCGCATTCACGCCTTCTTCACGAACTCCGTCTTCAGAACCAGGCCCTTCACCTGCTTGGTGTTGCATTCGATCTCGCCGGGATTGCCGTTGAGGCGGATGTTCTTCACCAGCGTGCCGCGCTTGACCGTCTCGGACGTGCCCTTGACCTTGAGGTCCTAGATCAGGATGACGGAGTCGCCATCCTTCAGCGTCGTTCCGTTGCCGTCTTTAACGATAGCGTCTGTCATGGCGGATCTTCATCGGTTGCGTGGTCTGCGCCCCGCCTATCGCGCCGATCACGGCCGGGTCAAGCAGGTTGGGACTGGTCATCTTGCCTGCAAGGGCGAGATATGGCGCTACCTCGTAATCATCGCTTGCCAGACGTGACAGGCTTTCGGCGGTGACGGCCGCAGTGCCATCCTCGGACTTCACGTTCTGAGATCCGATCCGATCACGCGCCGATGCCGTCGGTAGGCCTGGTGGGCGATATTTGAGGCCGATGCCAGACAGGCGCCGGGAACTGGCGGCCGCGGTGCCGTTGTCGGTCAAGCGTTGAATCGGGGCGGTGACGCTCCGGCTTGGTCCCGCGACATCCGGCTTGAAAATTGAGGCTGGCCAGGAGCGGGCGGTACACCTCGAAGATGCCCGCCCGTCCGGCGCCGCCGCCAAGCTGCTGAAACCCCGTCCGTCCCCAACAGCAACGGTCATGGCGTGACCAGTGGTTGCCGAGTGCCATTGGCGCGGTGCCCTGTCAACGCCGCCGGACAGCGGCCCGGAAGCGTCTTTTTAGCCGCCTTTTCGTCCTCGAAGCACGCTTTGCAGCCGTGCCGGGGACACGGCGAAAAGCCACGAAATGGCGGAATTCCGGGCTTTTGAGATATCCACCAGGCAGCGCCGCGCATATGCCTATCCGCTTGAATAGGCTGATTTTTCGCCGGCCGGCATGTCGCTTCGACCCCGACTTTTTTTGGGTGCAATTCGGCAGTACAGCATTGATGCCCGGCGACGACGGGATTCCGCTTGAAAGCGGCATCGAATCTATCTGTGAGCCGTTTCATGACCCGCTCATGAAAGACGTGATAGAGTGTCGCCGAATGGGGGAAGTTGCGATGGCCAAACGGTTGTTCGAGGTTCTTGCCAGACGGCGGTCATGGCTGGACCGGGTCGCTTTGGGGCTGCTCGTGTTCCTGGCGACCCTGGTCGCCGCGCTGATGGGCGGCGCCAGCACTTAAAGCCAGGAAAAGTGCCTGGCGGTTTGCTCGGCGACTTCGCCGCGCTTCGTGCACACTGGCGCCAATGCAAAACGGAGCGCGCTATTTCCTTTGGCCTATAGCCTTGAATTCGAATGTCGTGGGCCTGAGCCTGACCGGTTTCGGCCGCTCGGTGAGATCGACGACGCGGACCCATCTGTCGGCGCCGGCGCGCAAAGTGACTTTCTGGCCAAGCGCCTTCTCAGCCGCCTCGAAAGGCGTCTTTGCTGCGGCCGAATGGACCGCGACGACGGCTTCGCCGTCCATTTCCTCGACACGATAGATTGTCATGCGGGGCGCCCGCCGCTCTGCTCTCGCCCTTATACATTTTATTAGAAGTTACGAATGAAAGGCAAGACTCCCGGGTGTAGCGAAAGCGAAGCCGGCCGGGTTTACTCCTCTATAGCAGAGGGCGCGCCGTAGCCGCGCAGGCCGGTTCCGTTACAGGCCTGGCAGGAAGCCCGTTGTCCAGGGCAATTGTGGCGCAACGCGCCAGAGGGACAGCATGCGCCGTTCGACGCCACCTGTTTCTCGCACTCGAACACCTTGCCGGCGCCCAGGCACCGGGGGCAGGCGAACTTCCTGAATTCGCTCAAGCGAGCCTCCGGCTATTTCACGCGCGCCCGGCAACGCGCTGACTATGCCGCGGGTTCCATGACAGACACGGTTAGTCCTGCGTACGATAGTGCATGTTAGTAATGGCTAATATGATAAAGGCATCGCCTGCAACGCGCGGTTGGTTCCGCGGTGCCGCGGCGTATCAGGGCATGGGTTCCTCGCCCTCGCGAAACGGCGGAGAGGAAAGGCGGCACACCTCTTTCACCAGCCCGCGCAGCCAGCGATGCGCCGGATCGGCGTCGAGCCTCGGGTGCCACAAGAGCGAGACCGTCAGCGCGGCGAGCTTCACCGGCAGCGTGAAGGTGAACAGGCCCTCGCGCAGCGTTCCGGTATAGCGTTCCGGCACCGTGGCGATGAGGTCGGAGCCACGCGCCAGCGCCAGCGCCTCGGCGAAGCCGCCTACGACGGTCGCGACTGTCCGCGTCAGCCCGGCGAGCTCCAGGGCGTCATCCACCGGGCCGCGGTCGAGGCCGCGGCGCGAGATCAATATGTGCCGACCGGCGGCGAAGCGCGCAGCGGTGATCCGGCCTTCGCACAAAGGATGGCCGGCCCGCGCGACGCCGACAAAGCGGTCGCGGAACAGCGCCTGCGCGCGCACCTCCGGCCCGGTCGAACCGCCCACTACGCCGGTCTCCAGATCGACCGCGCCCTCGCGCATCGGGCCGCTGTCCTTGTCGGGCTTGGGCACGAAACGCAGTTGCACGCCCGGCGCTTCCTCAGCCACGCGGGCGAGCAGCGCCGGGCCGAAATTCTCGACGAAACCATCGCTGTTTCGCAGCGTGAAGCTGCGGCCAAGCCGCGCGAGGTCGAGCCGCTCGGCAGGCCGCAGCACCGCTTCCGCCTCCTTCACCAGCCGCCCGACCTGCCCGCCGAGCTCGACAGCGCGCGGCGTCGGCACCAGGCCGCGCCCGGCACGCACCAGAAGCGGGTCACCGGTCGCCTCGCGCAGCCTCGCCAGGGCCCGGCTCATTGCCGAAGGGCTGAGCTTCATGCGCCGCGCGGCTTTGGCGACGCTGCCTTCGGCAAGCAGCACGTCAAGCGTGACGAGCAGGTTGAGATCGGGTCGCGACATGGCGCGACCCTAGCACGGATTCGTCAAAGCGGCATGGCGTCTGATGCACTATTCAAGTGCATACGCTGCGTGTTCCGCCATGTCATGCGCGCTCCTATCTTCCCCGCAAGTTCAACCGACGGAGAAGAAATCATGGCCGACATTGCCCAAACCCGCGCTGCGCCCCTGCGCCATTCGACGGCGGGCGCGTTGGCCAGCCTGTCGCTTGCCATGCTCGTCTCCTCGCTCGGCACCAGCATCGCCAATGTCGCGCTGCCGACGCTGAGCGTGGCCTTCGCCGCGTCGTTTGCGGCGGTGCAATGGGTGGTGCTTGCCTATCTGCTCGCCATCACGGCGCTGATCGTCAGCGTCGGGCGTCTCGGCGATGTCGTCGGCCGCCGGCTGCTGCTGATCGCCGGCCTGACGCTTTTCAGCGCCGCTTCGTTTGCCGCCGCGCTCGCGCCGTCGCTGGCGATGCTGATCGCAGCCCGCGCCGTGCAAGGCCTGGGCGCCGCGGTGATGATGGCGCTGACGATAGCCCTCGTCGGCGAGACGGTGCCGAAGCAACGCACCGGCAGCGCCATGGGCTTGCTCGGCACCATGTCGGCGATCGGCACCGCGCTTGGACCCTCGCTCGGCGGCGTGCTGATCGCAGCTCTCGGCTGGCGCTCGATCTTCCTCGTCAACGCCGCGCTCGGCGCCGTCGCGCTGCTGGCCGTCTGGCGCTTTTTACCGGGCAACAAAGGGGCGGGCATCGACCGCGCAGAGGCGAAGGGAGCCGCGCGTTTGGATATGCTGGGGACGCTGCTGCTTGCCGCCACGCTTGCCGCCTACGCGCTGGCCATGACCATGGGGCGCGGTCATTTCGGTGGTCTGAACATGGCGCTGCTCGGCGGGGCAATTGTTGGCGCGGCGCTGTTCGTCGTCGCCGAGGCCAAGGTGGCGTCGCCGCTGGTCAAGTTCGCGCTGTTGCGCGACCCGGTGCTGGCGCCGAGCCTCGCCATGAACGCGCTGGTCTCGACGGTGATGATGGCCACGCTGGTCGTCGGCCCGTTTTTCCTGTCGCGTGCGCTGGGCCTCGGCGACGCTGCGACCGGAGCCGTGATGTCGATCGGGCCCGTGGTCTCGGCGTTCTGCGGCATCATTGCCGGGCGTGTCGTCGACCGCCTCGGCGCTGCCGCGATGGTCATGGCCGGGCTGGTGCTGATGGTCGCCGGCTGCGTCGCGCTCGCTGTGCTGCCGGGCGTCTTCGGTGTCGTCGGCTACGTGGCGGCGATCATCCTGCTGACGCCCGGCTACCAACTCTTCCAGGCGGCCAACAACACCGCCGTCATGGCCGACGTCGACAGCTCCGAGCGCGGCGTGGTGTCGGGCATGCTGAGCCTGTCGCGCAATCTCGGCCTTGTTACCGGCACGGCGGTGATGGGCGCGGTGTTCGCCTTCGCCGTGGGCACCAAGGATGTCGCGACGGCATCGCCGGCAGCGGTCGCCGGCGGCATGGGGTTCACCTTCGCGGCGGCCACGGGGTTGGTGGCGTTGGCGGTCGCGATAGCGGTGGCTGGGCGGAGAGGGCGGATCGCGTAATCTGGGGAGAGCGGCAGCTTCGGCGCCACGCCGTCCCTTCCGCGATCGCGCAATTTCGTCACCGCACGGGGAGCATATTCTGACACGCGGCGGTGCCCATTCCGCCTTCGGCCGGTGCCTCAGCTATCCCAACGAACCCCCGCCCACTGCGGCGCCGGCCCATCCTCCCACCCGATCTCGACCGCGCGCCGGAGCGGATGGCGCATGTCGTCCTCCCCGGAACCAAAGCGACAGGCAGCGGTTTACCCAGCCGAAGGGATGATTCAGGAATCAGGAATAAAGCAATGAAAACAGCGCTTCTTGCTGCCCTGGCGCTCTGCGTCGCCGCACCCGCCGTCGCTTCGGCGGCCGAGGCCGATGTCGTCATCAGGACGCATCACAGGCATCATTATCATCACCGCCCCGCCATCATCATCAATGACGAGGGCCATCGCTTGCATCACCGCCATCACGGCACGGTCGCCTTCTATGACAATGGCAAGCGTAGCTGGCGTTATCGCCATCACCGTCGTCAGGACGTGGTCGTCACGAGTTCGATCCACCGGCACCATCATCGTCGGGTCGTCGTCGAGGGCGGCTCCGACTATTGACGCCCCGCGCCCCGGCTCGTGCGATCAGACACGGGCCGGGAGCGCCTTTTTCCGATTTGTCTCTTCAGGACCGATTCCGCTGCGCAGCGCTTTCAGCGCGCTGGCCTGAACCACGGCGCCCAACCGCAGCCGCCGACGGTTGGCGCAGGCGCCCTTCGACGCCCATTGGACTTCGCCACGGCACAACCCATATTTGAGCTCATGGAGCTTCGAGCGTGACCTTCGCGCGGGTGGCCCTTTTCGCCGTTGCCCTTCTGGCCGCGGCTGCCGTTTCTTCCTTCTCCTCGACCGGGAGCGGGAAGGTCGCGTTGAGCGTTGCCATTGACGGCGCTATCGGGCCGGCCAGCACCAGGCAGCTCGAGGAGGCGCTCGATACTGCTGCTCAACGCAACGCCGAAGTGCTCATCCTTCAGCTCGACACGCCGGGCGGCCTGGTCACCTCGATGCGCGAGATGATCGCCGACATCTTGGCCTCGCCCGTGCCCATTATCGGCTACGTCGCGCCGGCCGGCGGCCATGCGGCGAGCGCCGGCACCTACATTCTTTACGCAACCCATGTCGCGGCGATGGCGCCGGGCACCAATCTGGGCGCGGCGACGCCGGTCGAGATGGGCGGGCTGCCGTCGCTGCCGGGCGGCGACAACGACAAGAACCAGAAGGGCGTCGCCGAGCCGCCCGGCGACGAGATGATGGCAAGGTGACCAATGACGCGGTCGCGCTCATCCGCTCGCTCGCCGAGATGCGCGGCCGCAACGGCGACTGGGGCGAGAAGGCGATGCGCGAGGCAGCGAGCTTGTCGGCCAACGCCGCCCTGCAAGAGCATGTCATCGACTTCGTCGCTCGCGACGCTGCCGAGTTGCTACAGCTTGCCGACGGGCGCACCGTCGATGTCGCCGGCGCCAAGAAAGTGCTGGCGACGAAAGGGCTGCCGGTCGAGACGCTGGAGCCTGGCTGGTTTATACGGCTGCTCTCCGTCATCACCGACCCGAACACCGCCGTCATCCTGATGCTGGTCGGCGTCTATGGCCTCGTCTTCGAGTTCACCAGCCCAGGCGCCGTGGCGCCCGGTGTCATTGGCACCATCTGCCTGGTGCTCGGGCTCTATGCGCTCAACCTCTTGCCGATCAACTATACCGGCCTGGCGCTGATGGTGCTCGGCATCGCCTTCCTGATCATCGAGGCCTTCAACCCCACCGTGGTTCTGGGGTTGGGCGGCGTCGCCGCTTTCCTGCTCGGCTCGGCCATGCTGCTCAGGATCGAAGGGCCGGGCTTTGCCATGTCGTGGGCGGTCATCGGCCCCGCCGCCGTGCTGACGCTCGGGCTGGCGCTGCTCACCGGAACCTATGTCTGGGCGGCGCGCAGGAAACCGCCGCGCGTCGGCGGCGAGGCGATGCGCGGCCTGCCCGTCGAGATCGTCGACTGGCAGGGCGGCGAGGGCCATGTGCTGGCTTTGGGCGAGCGTTGGCGGGCGAGGGCCGACGAACCGGTCGCACCCGGCGACAGCGTTGAGGTGACCGACGTCAGCGACCTCGTGCTGACCGTGCGGCGTCGCGATGCGAGCAACAACGGAGTGAAATGATGGTCGGTTACGTGGCCTATCTCATCATTGCCCTGCTGGTGATCATCTTCCTGGCGGCGGCCATCCGCATCCTGAGGGAATATGAACGCGGCGTGGTCTTCACGCTCGGCCGCTTCACCGGGGTCAAGGGCCCCGGTCTCATCATCCTCGTCCCTTTCGTCCAGCAGATGGTGCGGGTCGACCTGCGCGTGGTGGTGCAGGACGTGCCGCCGCAGGATGTCATCTCGCGCGACAACGTCTCGGTCAAGGTCAACGCCGTGCTCTATTTCCGCATCGTCGACGCCGAGCGGGCAATCATCCAGGTCGAGGATTTCATGGCCGCCACCAACCAGCTGGCGCAGACCACGCTGCGCTCGGTGCTCGGCAAGCACGAGCTCGACGAGATGCTGGCCGAACGCGACAAGCTCAACAGCGACATCCAGGAGATCCTCGACCAGCGCACCGATGCCTGGGGCATCAAGGTCTCCAATGTCGAGATCAAGCATGTCGACCTGAATGAAAGCATGATCCGCGCCATCGCCAAGCAGGCCGAGGCCGAGCGGCTGCGCCGCGCCAAGGTGATCAACGCCGACGGCGAGCAGCAGGCGGCGGCGAAGCTGGTCGAGGCCGGCCGGATGGTTGCGGCCGAGCCGCAGGCCATGCAGCTGCGCTATTTCGAGGCCCTGCACGACATCGCCGGCGAGCGCTCGTCCACGGTGGTATTCCCGCTGCCGGTGGAATTGCTCGGGCAGTTCATGAAGGGCCAGGGCAAATGAGGCATTGACGCTGCCGGTCTTCCCTCGTCGGCAGAGTCAATCAGCCCCGCCGCCCGAACCCTTGCCGCATTCTGCCAGCACCTTGCCGATCGCAGCACCTGAGCCTTTCAGCGGAAAGCTCGCCGTGCCGTATTTGTCGGCCGAGATCGTCACCTCGCCCTTTCCCCGCAGCAGCGCCAGCAACGGGTCGGAAGGGCCGGACAGGTCTGCCGTGAAGTAATTGTACATCGCCTCGAGCTCGAGCTTTTTGGTCACGCTCTTGCCGCCGGCCTTGAAGGTGAAGGATCCGCCGATGCCGGGCTCCAGCTGCCCGCCCGCGGCGCCGAGATCATAGCTCAGCACCGGCTTATCGAAGCAGGCCAGCATCAGACGCGCATCGCCCTTCGGCCCGCCGCACACGGAAGCCGTCATCACGCTGCCGCCTTCGTCCTCCTCCATCCGGGCGGACCAGGCGCAAGGCGCGGCATGGGCGGAAGGGGTGGCTAGAAGGGCAAGTGTGACGATTGCCAGTGCGCTTTTCATGGTCGATCCCCACCGTGGCGGGCATCATATAGAGATTGGCGAAAGTCGGCGAGCGGCCAATCTCTCCTGAATGGATCTCGCTTAAGTGCTCTTGGCCGGCTCGAACAATTCCAGCAGATTGCCAAAGAGTCGACCAGCAAGATCTGCGAGCCGCCCGGCCTCGTCACGATTTCATTGCGGAAGTTTAGGCCTGCCATGCGCAACCGGGCGACCTCCTTCGTCGCAAAACGCGGGCGATAGCGCTCGGGTTCGTCCGCGGCGTTGCCGGCGACGGCGATTGCACCAGGTTTGACGACAAATCCGACCGCCGACGATTGCAAGGAGGTAAAGCGATGACCGATGACGCAACCGCGATCCGCCAGGTGGTCGAGACCTGGATGGCGGCGAGCCGGAAAGGCGATCTGGAGACCGTGCTTGGTCTGATGACGGACGATGTCGTCTTCATGGTTCCCGGCAAGGAGCCCTTCGGCAAGGAAGCCTTCGCCGCGGCCTCCAGGAGCATGGGCGAGACCAAGATCGACGGTGATAGCGAGATCGTCGAGCTCAATCTGCTCGGCGACTGGGCCTATATCCGCAACCGCATCGAAATGACGGCGACACCGCCCGGCGGCGAGCCGGTGCGGCGGTCCGGCTATACGCTGACGCTGCTGCGCAAGGAGAATGACGGCCGCTGGCGGCTGGCGCGGGATGCGAATTTGCTGGCGGCTAAAGGGTAGGGCGCGGTCGCCGGAACTGGCTATCCCCTTCTGGCTATCCCCTTCTGGAGCGAGAAACCTTGTCCTGCGAACGCGGCGTTCGGGATCGCCGGCGCGAATGCCCGGCTAACTCGCGCTTACTTTCGCCACGGCGGCTCAGGCGCGAAGCGCTTGCCGATCCAGTCGGCGAAGGCGCGGGTCTTGGCGGCCTGACCCTTGGCCGAGGGCATGACGACATAGACCGCGCCCTCGTCGGCAAGTGTCCAGTCTTCCAGGATCGGCACCAGCCGGCCGTCGGCGAGCTCGCGCCCCACCAGCCAGTCGGTGCTCATCATCAGGCCGACACCCTGCACGGCGGCCTCGACCAGCACCTCGGCGTCATCGCTGACCAACGGCCCCGAAACCTCGATGCGCACGCGCCGGCCCTCGCGGTCGGTCATCTCCCAGGCCGGAAAGGTCTGGAAGCCGGAGAAACCCAGGCAGCTATGCTCCAGCAGCGCCTGCGGCGTTTCCGGCCTGCCCCTTCTGGCGAGGTAGGAGGGCGCGGCGCAAAGCAGCCGGCGCCGCGTCGCCACCTTGCGCGCCACCAGGCGCGAGTCCTCCAGGCTGCCCAGCCGTACGGCGACGTCGAAATTCTCGGCGACGAGATCGGCGAAGCGGTTGGAGAACTCTGCCTCGATGTGGACCTCGGGGAACTCCGCCAGGAATTGCGGCAAGAGCGGCCCGATCCACATGCGCCCGAAGGTCCCGGGCAGCGCCAGCTTGAGCAGGCCGCGCGGCCCGCCGGCGGCATGCGCCGATGCAGCCGCCTCGGCCTCGTCGACCGAGGCCAGGATGGCGCGTACGCGCAACAGGAATTCCGCGCCCGCCTCGGTAAGCGACACGCTGCGCGTGGTGCGGTGGAGCAGCCGCACCCCCAGCCGCTCTTCCAGCGATTGGAGACGGCGCGACAGGATGGTCGCGTCGCGCCCGACCCTCGCTGCCGCCCTGGTGAAGGAGCACGCCTCGGCGACGGCCGCGAAGGCCGCCATTTCGGCAAGGGCGGAGGGCTCAACTGATTGCTGCATGATTTGCAATACTCAAATGCAAAGTCCAACGATTATCGAGTAGTAGCGCAGCAGCTAGGTTCGCTCAATCGTCCATCGACCATGCACGGAGTGAACCCATGAAAGCCATCGAACTCAGCCAACCCCGGCTCGACGCCTTCCGCGCCGCCAGCATCGCCACGCCCGAACCGCAACGCGGCGAGGTGCTGATCCGCCAGCGTGCGGCGAGCCTGAACTTCGTCGATGTCGCCGTTGCGAGCGGCAATTATCCCGGCCCGGTGTTTCCGCTCGTTCCCGTCGCCGACGGCGCCGGCGAGATCGTCGCGCTGGGCGAGGGCGTGACGACATTCAAAACTGGCGACCGCGTTGTTGCCCACGCCAAGCCGCGCTGGATCGGCGGCCGGCCGCGTCCCCACGAGATGACGCAGATGCGCGGCATCTCGTTGCCCGGGTCGCTGGCCGAATATGTCGCGCTGCCGGCCAACTCGGTCGTGCCGGTCCCGGCGCATCTCTCCTTCGGGGCGGCCTCGACCTTGCCGATCGCCGGCACCACCGCGTGGAACGCCATCCGCGCCGCCGATGTCGGGCCGGGCTCCGTCGTCGTGCTGCTCGGCACGGGCGGCGTCTCGATCTTCACCCTGCAGCTTGCCAAGGCGGCCGGGGCCACCGTCATCATCACGTCGTCCTCGGACGAGAAGCTCGAGCGGGCCAAGGCACTCGGCGCCGATCACCTGATCAATTACCGCGCGACACCGGATTGGGACGGCAAGGTGCTGGAACTGACCGATGGCCTCGGCGCCGACCTCGTCGTCGAGACCGGCGGCACCGCCACCTTCGCGCGCGCCGTCAACGCCACCGCGCCCGGCGGCACGCTGTTCACCATCGGCTTCGTCACCGGCGCCGAGCCCACGGTCAATCTGCTGCCGATCATCATCAAGGCGCTGAAGGTGGTGGGCAACAACACCGGGTCGGTCTCGGACCTGCGCGACGCTGCCCGTGCCATCGGCGCCGCCCGGATCGAGCCGGTCGTCGACAAGGTGTTTTCACAAAACGAGGCGACCGAAGCCTACACCTACATGGCCGCCGGCGGCCTGCATTTCGGCAAGCTGGTGTTCGGCTTGGATTGGTAGGAAGAGCCGACGCTGGAGTGGGCGAAAGCGATGAATCTCTCGGTCTCCCTGAAGCCGACTTCCCTGACAGGAAGATGTGGGAGCTTCAATCCGCCTCGCCGCCCGAGCCCTTGCCGTATTCGGCCGGCGGGGGCGCTCCGTCGACCGAGCGTTCTCATGCTACTCCCGATCCTTCTCACCTCTCGCCATCAGAACTGGACGTCGAGGTAGGCCTTGGCGCCGTTGTCGGCGTTATGGGAGCCGAACTGACCGGTGTAGGACAGGCCGAGCGTGGCATTGGCCGAGATCGGCAGGTCGAAACCGGCCTCGATCACCACGCTGTCCCTGGCGATAGGTACGCCGGCGATGGTAAAGGCATCGCCGCCGGCGAAGGCGAAAGTCGAAGTCGGCGTGACATCGCCGAAGGCATGGCGCCAGCCGAGCGTGCCACGCGCGGTCGCCTCGATGTTGCCCAGCGTCAGGCCGGTCGAGGTGCGTAGCCCGAGCGTGGTGAAGGTCGCGTTGGTGGTTGAACTTGCGCTGGTTAGGGCTGCACCGCCACCTTTCTCGGTGAAGCCGTCGGTGTGCACGCTGACATAGGCGAGATTGGCGAAGGGCTCGAACTTGAAGCGCCCGGCATCGGCCTTGTAAGCGAGTTCGCCGAACACCTGTGCCGTGCCGGCGTCGTAGTCGGCCGACAGTTGATCGGCGAAGCCATCGAAGGCAACCGCGCGCTTTGTCGAGATGCTGTTCCAGCTGTAGGCGGCGCCGGTGCGGAAGGCGATGGCGCCCCAGTTAGTGCCCCCGTAGAGCCCGAGATGGTAATTGTCGCCGGCGCCGCTGGAACGGCGAGCGTTAGCGTCGAAAGTCGAATGGCTGTAGCCGCCTATGGCACCGACGCGCCAGTCCCCGACCAGGCTATCGGCGCCGACCAGGAGGCCGCCGGTCGAACGATCGAAGGCGGCGGCATTGCCCTCGCTGCCGGTATGTCCCCACGAGCCGAAGGCTTGGCCCCAGACGGCGAAGCGATCGGTGTCGGCCGCGACCATTTCGGGGCCGCCCTCACCATAGGCCATGACCGGTAATGCGGCTGCGTCGGCATCGCCGAACGCAGCGCTGATCCGCCTGGTGGCGGCGTCGCGGATGAAGCGGCTGTCATCGAGGAGCATGCCCTTGGCCGAGGCGTGAATTTCGCCGGAAAGCTGGTCGAAGGCCGCTTGGGCAGTTGCCTCTGTCGGCAGCACGGCGATTGCGTCGTAGAGCGGATTACCAGCCCCCAGGCTTTCGGCGCCACCGCCGGTGGCGATCTGGTTCGGCGTCAGGCCAACCTGAGCGAAGGTCTTTTGGACCACATCGAGATAGACGTGATTGGCGTCATAGCTGTCGACGAGGCCGAGGAAAGCCGTGCCGATATCGCCGGTGAGCGCGTAGTTTCCGGCGACGCCACCGTCGGCTTGCAGCACCGTGTAATGTGTGCCCGCTACGTAAGGCGCGGCATCCGTCTTGACCACGTCGAGCACCGATCCGGCGGCGATCGTCGCTGCGCCGGTCGCCTGGATCAAATCGGACTGACCGGCCGAGGTCAGTTCGGCCTGATAGATTGAGCCGGCCGCCTGATCGACGTCGCCCGCCACATTGAGCGTGCCGATCGAATTGCCCGGCGCGATGATGCCGCCGGAATGCGCCGCGATTCCGCCCACCGTGCCGTTGCCGCCCAGTATGCCGCCCGAGATCGTCACCAGCGAATTCGCCAGCGAACCGTTCACGGCCAGCCGCCCGCCGCTCACGTTGGTCGCGCCGGTGAAGGCGCTGGAATCGGCGGTGAGATTCGTGTTGCCGGCGATCTGGTTGATCGTGCCGGCACCGCCGATCGCCGACGCGAAGGTGTAGTTCGTGTCGGTGTGGTTGAAGTTGATTGCGCCCGCACCCGGTCCGAACTGGACACTTGCCGCATTGAGCGTGCCCGCGGCCGCCGCTGGCGATCCGCTCGCCGCACCGATGTTCAGCGTGCCGACGGAGCCCGCCAGGAAGGCGATGTTGACCGCGCCGCCGGTCGACACCGCGCCGCCATTCGAGATCGTCAGTGTGCCTGTACCAATACTGCCGACATAGAGATCTCCGCTATTGGTCCATGTCGAGCCAGGGCCGCTGACCGTTGCGGTACCGATGGACCCGGCACTAGCTCCCAGATAGCCATCTGTGTTGCTGACCGTGCCGCCGTTCGAGACGTTCAATGAGCCGGTACCACGATGACCGACAAAAAGGAGGCTGCTGCTGGTCCAGCTTGAGCCCGCGCCGCTGACCATTGCAGTACCCATGGATCCGGCATCAAAAGCCAGATAGCCGGCGTTGCTGGCGACCTTACCGCCGTTTGAGATCGCCACCGTGCCGGTGCCGTCTGCGCCAACATAGAGGTTGGAACTGTTAGTCCAGGTCGCCCCGACGCCATCAACAAACGCCATGCCCGTCGAGCCCGCCTTCGCGCCTATGATCGCAGAGCCGTTGCTGACCGCGCCATGCGAGACCGCGAGCGTGCCGGTGCCATAATCGCCGACAAACAGATCCCCGCTGTTGGTCCAGGTCGAGCCGGCGTTGTCGACGAACACCATGCCGATGGAGCCCGCCTTCGCGCCGACAGCGGCCCAAGTGTTGCTGACAACGGCGCCGTGAGAGATCGCCAGGGTGCCGTTACCGAAATCGCCCACCATCAGGTTGGAGCTGTTTGTCCAGGTCGAGCCGGCGCCATCGACGAACGCGATGCCGGTCGAGCCTGCCTGCGCGGCGATATTGCCCTCACCATTGCTGACCGCGCCACCATTTCCGATCGTCAGCACACCGGTGCCGCTATCGCCGACATAGAAGTTCGAACTGCTGGTCCAGGTCGAGCCGGCACCGGTGACCACCGCTGTGCCGACAGAGCCCGTCTGCGCGCCGATCATACCGATGGTGTTGCTGACCGCGCCGCCATTCGAGACCGTCAGCGCACCCTGGCCCTGGAAGCCGATGAAGAGGTCCGAAGTGTTGGTCCAGGCCGAGCCGGCACCATCGACCGTCACCAGGCCTTTGGAGCCTGCGGCATAGCCGGCATAGCCCACCGAACTGGTGACTGCGCCGCCATTGGTGATCTCCAGCGCGCCGAAGCCCGCGTTTCCAACCGCAAGGGCCGCGTTCGCCCAGGTCGAACCAGCACCGTCGACAGTTGCTGTGCCAGTGGAGCCCGCCAGGTTGCCTAGAATGCCGCTCAGATTGCTGACCTTGCCGCCGCTCGAGATGTTCAGCGCGCCGGTGCCCTGATCTCCGACGTACAGGTGGGAAGAGTTTGTCCAGGTCGACCCCGCGCCGTCGACCGTCACCATGCCGTTGGAGCCTGCATGCGTACCGATGCTGCCCGTGGCGTTGTTGACCGCGCCGCCATTGATGATGTCCAGTGTGCCGACGCCACGTTCGGCGATGTACAGATCGCCGCTGTTGGTCCAGGTCGAGCCGGTCCCGTCCACCGTGACCGTGCCAGTGCCCTGACCGAAACCGACATGGCCCACGGTGTCGCTCACGACGCCACCGTTTGAGATCGTGAGGGTGCCGGTGCTGTCGGTGCCCAAGGCAAGGAAAAGGTCGGAACTGTTGCTCCAGAACGAGCCCGCTCCAACGACGCTTGCGTTGCCGTTGGCGTTCGAAGCGTAGCCGAGATAGCCGGCGGTGTCGGAAAGCGTGCCGCCGTTCGTAATCGTCAGCGAGCCTGTGTAGCTCGCAATGGTGCCAATAAACAGATTTTGCGCGGCTGCGTTCGGCGCATTGACCACGGCCGGGTGCGGAAACGCCGCGTCGAGGGTGACGTCGTCGCTCGATGTCGGGACAGCGGCGGGATTCCAGTTTCCGGCGGTGAACCAATCCGTGGAGGCCGTGCCGGTCCAGATCTCGGCTGCCGTGGCGCTTGGCTGGCCAAGGCCGATCAGCGCCGTCGACGTCAACGCCAGATATTTCAACGCCTTCTTCCGGCCTTCAAATCCATTCTTCGGCATTTAATCCCCTGACAGACAAGTCATTTCACCCTGAAGGTGACATGTCATTGGAGCCCGGCATTGTCTTGGGCAGCGCCGCACTGGAATTGGACTGGAAAGAGATGCCGGTTCTTTTCTGCGCGCTGTGATGGTTTGGCACCACCGAGCATTTTGCAGCCAAGCGGCGTCGCTTGGCGTCGCAAAAATGCGGCTAATACAAGCAGATAGAGCGAATGGAAAAATCGGAAATCGCGTCGCCTGATCGATTTCGGGAGACGCCCGGTTCTATCTGGCGCTTGTTGGCGTGTAGCCGAAGCGGCGGCGGAAGCAGCGATTGAAGTAGGACACGTCGCTGAAGCCATTCATCAGCGCGATTTCGCTGACGCGCAAGGCGTCGTTGTGCCTTTGCGAGAGCATCCTGTGCGCGTACTGCAAGCGCAGTTCGAGAACGCGTTCGGAGAAGCTGATGCCTGTCTCCTGCAGCAGATCCTGGACATAGCGCGCCGACAGGCCGAGCTCTTTTGCGACGCCTTGCGCGGAGATTTCTGGATCGGTGAAGCCGCTGCGAATTTTAGTCAGAATCGCTTGCGTCCGTACCGCACGTAGACCTCGCGCGTCCGCATTGTCGTCCGCCGTCACAGGTGCGGTAGGGGAAGCGGTGGCGGCGATCAGATCGGCAATATGATCGGCCACGAACTGCATGGTCAGTTGAGACTCGGCTTCTTTCTCATGGGCCAGAACGCCGACATAGGCACGAACAAGGGCGTTGATCATCATGGAGCTAGACACGGCCGTCATCAGGCGATCCTCAAACCCTGCACATCGCTGATGCACGCGTTCGCGATCGGTCTGCACGGCGATCAGGCCGCATTGTCCGTCGCTCACTCGGATGATTGACGGAGCGCTCTGCTCGACAAGAACGGACGCGCCTGGACTCAGATCGACGCTCCTTCCCGACTGGTCGACGCTGAGCGCGGAGTGTCCGGCGTTGAGAAGCAACACGACATTGTTGGTACTCTGGGCCACAATGTCTTCAGTGGTTCTCGATATCGATTTGACAGTGCCGTGGATCGTGCCCACCGAAACGTCGCAAGTTCGAACAATCCTGAGTTCGCCTTCGAACGATCTGCCGACGGCCGGATCGGCACGCAGACGGGCGTAACCGGATGACAGCGTTGAGATCCACTGCTCTTTCTGGATTTGTTCGCCGACGATCAGGTCGCTGGAATTGTAGATAATCCTGTGCAAGCATCCCTCATACTGCAAGCACGTTCCCCTGCCTGCATCGTAACAGCATCAAGACCTCAACCGGCGAGCCGATGAAAACACCGTCTTTCGTGACAAGGAAGCGCCCGCTAAAACCCGCAGTCTCAAAAAAAATCGAACGCGACACTTTCCATTCCAGGAATTACCAGCAACATTGAGCGGTCGGCGTTCAGCTGATTGAGCCCCTTAATCGAGCCCAACCACGCTTGGCGTCACCCGAAAGTATGACGCCAGCAAAATCCTCCAGGCGGGATCGGTGTCCTTGCACCGGGCCGCTGTCAAAGTGCTGGTTTCATTTTTGCCCGCCATCCATCCTGTGAGGGGCGGGGCATGCCTGGATTAGGAGAAACGGTGGAAAGGCTTAGCAGCGAAGTCCTTTATTCGATTATCGGTGAAATTTATGATTGCGTTTTGAATCCGGAAGGCTGGACCGGAGTGATGACCCGTGTCACCGAAGCTGTCGACGCTGCCTATACCACTGTCGCGCTGGCCAGCACTGCTGACAATCAGGGCCGTTTCGCGGCTCAATCAGCTTGGGATCCGGTGCAAATGCGCGCGCTCCAGGAAGATTATGACTTTGACGAAATTCCTGGATTGAAAGCCGCGGTCGTTGGCGACATCGATACGCCTGTTGCGACGCTGTCGCATATGAGCGAGGCCGAGCTCCAGCAAACGCCGTTCTTCCAGAATTGGGCCGGACCGCAGGGATTGCGCGAGGCTTGCATCACCAAATTCGTTCACACGCCGGACCGGATTGGTCTCATGGGCTGCACCACGCGTGCCAACAGGGGTATCATAACCGTTGAAGAGCAGCGGTTCCTGGCATTGCTCTCGCCGCATCTGCGTCGCGCTTCCCTGATTGGAGATCTGCTCGATCAGACCCGCATTACCGCCAATTTCTATCGCGAAGCGCTCGACCATCTCGCCGTGCCTATCGTTTTTGCCGGCGCCGACGGAGCAATCCTGCATGCGAATGGGGCTGCCGACCGGATGTTTTCCGGGCAGGGTCCCATTCTTTCCAGGAAGGGCCTGCTCCAACCGCAGAATCCGGCGGTCGCCCGCGCTTTGGCGGAAGCATTAGCCAGCGCCGCCGGCGCAGATGCTTCGCTTGGCTCTCGCGGCATAGGGCTGCCCGTTTCAGCGCCGGGTCAACCGCCCGCCGTAGCCTATGTGTTGCCGCTGACCGAAGGAACCGCGCGCGCGGCTTTCCGGCCCGCCTGTGCTGCCGTCTTCGTATCGACCACGACGTCCTCTTCTCCGCTGCCGGAGGCCGTTCTCACGACGCTGTTCGATCTTACTCCCGCGGAGGCCCGGGTCCTCCTGCGGATCGGCAGCGGATTGCCCGCGTCCAGGAGCGCCTCGTTGCTCGGCATCAGTGAAAACACGTTGAAGACCCATCTCAACCGGATATTCGCCAAGACCGGCACGAGGCGCCAAGCCGATCTCGTCAAACTGATTTCGGACATAGGCATGCCTTTCGTAACTGATCAGGCTGCCGCCCGCCGCTGAGCTGACCGCGCCGAATTCCTCGTCGGCGCCGGGCGGTGCCAGGTAGACTCACACCCAATCGCTGCGTCCAGACCGGCAATCGACTGAGGCTGTATGGCCACACCGACCGGGAAAGCGTTGCGGCGCTCTCCAGGACAATTCAGGTGCGGTCCAGCCCAAGACGCCGCTGGCGAACAATGCAAAACCTCGACGACACCCGGATCGCCGCCGAGCATTTCGCGGCTGGGGAAGCAACATTGGGGTAGCAAACAGTGAAAACGGTTCTTCTCGCCACAGTCTTCATTCTGGCGCCTGTCGGCATCGCATCGGCGGCGGACATCAATGAAACCTTGCCCGTTGCCGCCGACTACGACTGGTCCGGCCTCTATGCTGGCGCTCACTTCGGCTACGTCGCCGGAAAGTCCAATCTCTTCATCGCCGACGCTGGCCCTGGGGGTGCCGACGTTAACGCGCCCCTCGACCCGGATGGGTTCATTGGCGGCATCCATATCGGCTTCGATCAGGAAATGGCGAACCGCTTCGTGCTCGGCGCCGAGGCGGACATTGCTTACAGCAATGTGGATGGGGTGGGGACCTTCACCGGTGCCGGTGCGTTGCTCAAGACCGAACTCAAGTGGTCGGGTTCGGCGCGGCTGCGGGCCGGCTACGCTTTCGATCGGACCTTGCCTTACATCACCGCGGGTGTGGCCGCGGCCAAGTATGAAATGACTGTGATCGCCACCAGCGGTTCAATACCGATCCACGACGAAACCCATCTTGGCTGGACGGTTGGAGCCGGCGTCGAGCACGCTTTCACCGACAGGTGGATCGCGCGCGTCGAATATCGCTACTCCGATTTCGGCAAAAAGGACGTTTCGGTGCCGCTGTTCGGTCCTGGCACGGTTGCGAACATCGATCTCAAGACGCACGATCTGCGGGTCGGCCTCAGCTACAAGTTCTGATCTGACAGACCGAACAAACCCCCGGCCTCGCGCCGGGGTTTTGTTCGTGCCGTAAAGGCATTCACGCCCGCCGGCGCGGGCCGAGACGATGACGACGCGCGCTCGGCCCGTCGGCGCGACACGTGCCGCCGGCCAGGGCGGGGGGCCGTCCCTGGCGTCGAGCTCAGATCAGCTTCTCCAGCGTGATCGGCAGATCCCGCACCCTTTTCCCCGTCGCGTGGAACACTGCGTTGGCAATCGCCGGCGCGATGCCGACGATTGCCAGTTCGCCCACGCCCTTGCCCCCAAGGGCGGAGGAGTGCGGGTCGGGGATGCCGACCGAGATGGTCTGGATGTCTGGGATATCGGCATTGGTCGGCAGCATGTAGTCGGCGAAATTGCCGTTGACGATGCGGCCGTGGCGACGATCGACGATGCCTTCCTCGAGCAGCGCCTGGCCGATGCCCATGATGATGCCGCCCTTCCACTGGCTTTCCGCCAGCTTCGGGTTGTAGAGCCGGCCCGAATCCAGCGCCGACACCACGCGCGACACGCGCACCGTGCCGAAATCCTCGTCGACGCGCACCTCGACGAAATGCGCGCACCAGGAATGGCGCGAATAGTCGCCCTCGGTGTGCGGGATCGACATGGCTATAGTGGTGTAGTTCTTGTAGCGCTCTTCCGGCGTCGTGCTGGCCGGCAGCGTGTCGCCCTTGGCTTCGATTTGGTCGCGGCCGATCGCCATCATGAAGTCGGCGATCGACAGGTCCGGCCCTTCGCCGCGCGGCGAGGCGATGCGGCCATCCCTCACTTGCAGCGTGTTCGCCTGCAGCTTCTGGAACGGCGAGCACGGGTCGGAAAGCGCGAGCCCGATCAGCTCGTCCAGCGCCTGGCCTGCCGCCTTGTGGACGGCGCCGGTCATGACGCCGGCAAGTCGCGAGCCGCCGGTGACGCCGGCGCGGGCGAAATGCGAGTCGCCGAGCTTCACCGACACCCGCTCCACCGGCACGCCTAGCGTCTCGGCGGCGGTCTGCGCCAGGATCGTGTAAGTGCCTTGGCCCATGTCGATAGACGAGCTTTCGACTTCGACCGAACCGTCGGAAAGCAGCTTCACCACCGCCTCGCCATGCGCGCGTCGCACCGGATAGGTGCCCGCCGCGACACCCCAGCCGATGAGCTGGCGGCCGTCGCGCATCGAGCGCGGCGCGTTGCTGCGCTTCGCCCAGCCGAACGCTTCCGCGCCGGCGGCAAAGGCCTCGCGCAACTGGCGTGTCGACCACGCCTTCTTCGCATGCGGGTCCTGCTCGGCATAATTGATCAGCCGCATCTCCAGCGGATCGATACCGAGCTCATAGGCAAGCTCGTCGATGGCGCTTTCGATGCCGAAGGCGCTCGGGTTCTCGCCCGGCGCGCGTTTTGCGCCCGGCACCACCGTATTGACCCGCACGACATTCTGCTTCGAGGAGAAGTGGGGCGTGGCATACATGATCGAGGTGACCGACCCGAGCGGCTCAACCCACATGCCGTCGACCGCTGTCTCGTTGACGCCGCGATGCACGATCGACTGGATTTTGCCATCCCTGTCGGCGCCGATCGCAATGGTCTGACGCGTCGCCGCGCGACCGCCATAGGACGTAAAATTCTGCGGGCGGGTGAGCACCAGCTTCACCGGCCGGTCGAGCATCCTGGCGGCAGCCGCCGCCACCGCGCTGTGCGCCAGCGCCAGCGCCTTGGAGCCGAAGCCGCCGCCGATATAGGGCGAGACCAGCCGCACATTCTCGAACGGCAGGCCGAACCACTCGGCATAGGTGCGCGCCATGCCGTCGAGCCATTGGCTGGGCTCCCGGATGGTCAGCTCGTCGCCCTCCCAGCGCGCGATCAGCCCATGCGGCTCCATCGCCGCCTGGAATTCGCGCGGCGTGTTGTAGGCCGCGCAGATGCGCACAGGCGCTTCGGCGAAAGCGGCTTCAGCGTCGCCCCATTCCTTGGTCATGGCGTCGATCGGGATACCGTCGCCCGCCTTGCCGTCGCTCAGGTCGACGATGGCCGGCGTCTCGTCATACCACACCTTGACCAGCGCCGCGGCGGCGACCGCCTGCTCGAATGTCTCGGCCACCACCGCCGCGACATGCTGGCCGGAAAAGGTGACCTCGCGCACGAGCGGCGCGTAGGTCGGCTGCGAGGGCGGGTTGCCGAGCCAGTCCGATGCGCCCCTCAATTCCATGATGGTGTCGGGCGTCAGCACAGCGAGCACGCCGGGCGCGGTCTCGGCCGCGCGGGCGTCGATCGCCGTCACCTTGCCGGCGGCAATCGTTGCGCCGACCAGCACCGCATGCGTCAGCCCTTCGAGCTGCTGCTCGAAGGCATATTTCGCCGCGCCCGTGATCTTGGCCGGGCCGTCGACGCGCGACAGCCGCCCGCCGACCGCTTCGAGGCGCGCGCTGTCGGATGCGGCGTGTTTCATGTCATGAACGGTCATGCCGTCTCTCCCAATTTGAGAATGGCGCGCGCGATCACGCGCGGCGCCAGCGCAATCTTGTAGTGGTTGGCGCCATGGTCGACGGCGCCCTCCATGGCGAGCTCGCTCGCCTTGCGGATCGTGGCTTCGTCGAGCGGCTTGCCTTTCAGCGCCTCTTCGACGGCGCGCGCCCGCCACGGTTTCGTGGCGACGCCGCCAAGCGCGACGCGGATGTCGCGGATGGTGCGGCCGTCGCCTTCTAGCTCCAGTCCGACCGCCGCGCTTGCCGCAGCGAACTCATAGGACTGGCGGTCGCGCACCTTGATGTAGGTCGAGCGTCTGGCCGCGGCCGAGCCTGGGATCTCTACTGCGGTGATCACTTCGCCGGGGCGGATGTCGTGCTCCTGCTCGGCGGTGGCGCCCGGCGCAAGGAAGAAGTCCTCGACCTTGAGCTTGCGCCCGCCGAGATCGACTTCGGCGTCGAAGGCGATGAGTGCCACGGCGAGATCGCCCGGATAGGTGGCGATGCAGGCCTCGCTGACGCCGAGCACCGCATGGCCGCGCGTCGCGCCGCCGATCGCCGAGCAGCCGCTGCCGGGCGCGCGCTTGTTGCAGGCCGGGAAGTTTTGCGGATCGCGGAAATAGGGGCAGCGCGTGCGCTGCATCAGGTTGCCGCCGATGGTCGCCATATTGCGCAACTGCGCCGAGGCCGCCTGCCACAGGGCTTCCGATACGGCCGGGAAGCAGCTCTTCACGGAAGTATGGTCGGCGACATGGCTCATCCTGGCCAGCGCGCCGATCACGGCGCGGTCGGCGGTGACATCGATGGCGTTGAGCCCTTCGATGTGGCTGATGTCGATGACGGTTGAGGGTTCGGCGACGCCGCATTTGGCGAGGTCGATGAGCGTGGTGCCGCCTGCAAGCAGCATGGCGCCCGGAAGAGCGGCGGCGTTGCGCGCGGCCTCGACGCTGTCGGCGCGTAGATAGGAAAAATCTCTCACGAGCGCAGCTCCTGTGCGGCTTGGCGGACGGCGGCGACGATGTGCGGATAGGCGCCGCAGCGGCACAGATTGCCGGCCATGTATTCACGGATCTCATCGTCGGAACCGGCATGGCCCTCGCGGATGCAGGCCACCGCCGACATGATCTGTCCCGGCGTGCAATAACCGCACTGGAAGGCATCCTGTTCGAGGAAGGCGGCCTGCACGGCATGCAACGTGCCGTCCTCGCCGGCAAGGCCCTCGATGGTGGTGATCGAGCGCCCTTCGACTTGGGCCGCGAGCGTCAGGCAGGCCAGCACGCGCTCGCCGTCGACGTGCACGGTGCAGGCGCCGCACTGGCCCTGGTCGCAGCCTTTCTTGGTGCCGGTGAGGTGGAGCCGTTCGCGCAGCGCATCGAGGAGCGTCACGCGCGGTTCGATTTCCAGCGCGTGGGCTTGGCCATTGATGATGAGGTGGAGTGAAAGCGTGGTGGGACTAAGGGTTGAACCGTTGGCGGCAAGACCGTTCCTGAAATGGCCGTCTTCGGGAGGATCGATGATGGTCTGGCTGGTCATGGGGCGTCGGGCTCCGATTGCTGGACGCTAGGGATGGAAATGGGACTTGGCAGGGGAGGGGCAAGGGCAACGTTTGAGGAAGGCGCCGTCGGCGGGGAGACTAATCTCCCCCCTTGCGGGGGAGATGCCCGGCAGGGCAGAGGGGGGTGTGACGGAACGAGGCGTTTGCCGTTTCTGCGATCCGCTAGATAGCGCCAGGAAGGAAGCGCCTGTCACTTGCCGAGACGTTGGCGGGACAGTACCCCCCTCTGTCCTGCCGGACCCCGCAAGGGGGGAGATCAGCAGCCTCATCGCCGCGCTCCACCAACCAGGGTGCGCTTCCCGTCCTTCTCTACGTGACATACCGCTTCCCCTGGTTATATGATAAAAGCACTCCACTAAAACGGAGGTGCCTCCGTTTATTTACGTGGGGTCTGGCCGGTCATGGTTCAACCCCTCATATTGCGTTCGGTGGAGAAAAAAGTGCCTGACCAGGAAATGACCGCTGAAGCGAAGCGCGACGCGCATGCGCCAAAGCCGCTGCGCGCCGATGCGCAACGCAACCGCGACAGGCTGGTCCAGGTGGCGGCGCAGGCTTTCGCCACCGATGGCGTCGACGCCTCGCTGGAAGAGATCGCCAAGCGGGCAGGGGTCGGCATCGGCACGCTTTATCGCCATTTCCCAACCCGCGAGCATCTGGTCGAGGTCGTCTATCGCCGCGAGGTGGAAGGACTTTGCCACGCCGCCGAGGAACTCGCCCGGGAGCACACTGCCGATGTCGCGCTGGAGCTCTGGATGCAGCGCTTCGTCGACTATATCGCCACCAAGCGCGGCCTCGCCACCAGCCTGCGCCTGTTGCTCACCACCAACTCGACGCTGTTCTCCGACACGTCCGGCCGCGTCTCTGGCGCCATGCGAAGCCTGATCGAGGCCGCCGCCGCCTCGGGAAAAATCCGCGCCGATGTCGACGCCTCCGATGTGATGCATGCGCTGGGCGGCATCTACTCGGCGCCGAACACGCCAGACTGGCGCGAGCGGTCGGGGCGGCTGGTGAAGCTCTTGATGGATGGGCTGCGGTTCGGGGCGAGGGGCTGAGGCGCGGGAACTGCTAATCTCCCGCCTCGTGGGGGAGATGTCCGGCAGGACAGAGGGATTGCTGTCTCGCCAACCTTTCCCTGACTGGCATTCCCCGACCCGTGGCCTACATAGTCGGCACCACCCTCCCTTCCAAAAGGAACCTCCCATGCCCGAACAGCTCAAATTGAACGACGGCGCCACCATCCCGCAGATCGGGCTGGGCGTCTGGCAGGTCGATCCGGAGATCACGGCCAAGGTTGTGCGCTGGGGCATCGAGGCCGGCTACCGGCTGATCGACACCGCCGAGGGTTATCGCAACGAGGAAGGCGTCGGCGAGGCGATCCGTGCTGCCGGCGTCCCGCGCGCCGAGCTGTTCATTACCTCCAAGCTGCGCAACGGCGCGCATCAGCGTGACGCGGCGCTGCGCGCCTTCGACGATACGATGCAGAAGCTCGGCATTGACCAGATCGACCTGTTTCTCATCCACTGGCCGGTGCCCAGCCAGAACAAATATGTCGAGGCCTGGAAGACGCTGGTCGAACTGCGGAAGGCCGGCCGTATCAAGTCTGTCGGCGTCTCGAACTTCAACCAGGACCATCTGGAGCGCATCATCGGCGAGACCGGCGTGACGCCGGTCGTCAACCAGATCGAATTGCATCCGCGCTTCCAGCAGCGTGACAAGCGCGATTTTCACGCCAGGCACAACATCCGCATCGAGAGCTGGAGCCCGCTGGGCAGCGGCCGGCTGCTGGCCGATCCGACGCTGGAGAAGATCGCGAAGAAGCACGGCAAGTCGGTGGCGCAGGTCATCATCCGCTGGCACCTGCAGGAGGGGCTGGTCGTCATTCCGAAGTCGATCCACCGGGAGCGCATCGCCGGCAATTTCGACATCTTCGGCTTCGAGCTGGACGCGGACGACATGCAGACCGTTCACGGTCTGGATTCGGCCGACGGCCGGACGGGACCCGATCCGGCCACGGCGGCGTTCTTGTTCTGAGGGCTGCGCCCCTTTTGGCGCGGCGTCGGAACCGCCAACCTTCCCACGGATGGGAAATGAGCAGTTCTGCCGACGACATGCCGCCGCTCATCCGGTGAGCGCAGAGACGGTCTTTGGGCATGTCGATCCGGTGACGAAGCTTCGTATCTCGTCAACCAGACTGTCGCAATCTTCACCCCAGATCACGTGGTCTCTGCCGGCCAGCTCGACGTATCTGGCGCCTTGGATGTGGGTTGCCAAGTATCGCCCTTCCTCTGGGCGCACCCAGCGATCGCCCGTCCTCTGCACGATCAGCGTCGGCACGCGGATCGCCGGCAGGATGTCGCGAACGTCGACTTCGGTACCCCAGCGCCAGAGCGCGATTGCATCGGCGGGCGAGGCCGAATTCCTGAGATAGGCGGCGAACCATTCGCGTTCGACCATGTTTTCGGTCAGGCTCGGCGCTGCGTTGCTCATGTCGGCTGGCTTGCCCCATTGTCTCTCGACGGCCGCTACGTCGTCGTCCACCTGCGCCACAGTTCTGGCCCAGGGATACTCTTTTGACCAAGTGCCCTTGGCATAGGTTCCGTTAAGCACCAGCGCGGACGTACGTTCGGGATAGGTGGCGGCGAAAAGCATGCACATCGGACCGCCCTCCGAGCTGCCGAACAGCACCGCTCGGGTGGAGCCGACTGCGTCCAGCACCGCACGCACATCCTCCATACGCTCTTCCAGCGTCGGCAGGCCGACATTGCGGTCGGATAGACCGGTGCCGCGTTTGTCGAATCGGATCAGGCGTGAAAAGGTGCCGAGCCGCTTGAGCACATGCGCGAAGCGCGGCGAGCCCCAGGCAAGGTCGAGATTGGAGACCCAGCCGGGCACGTATATGAGGTCAATCGGCCCTTCGCCGGTCACCTGATAGGCGATGTTGATTCCTGCCGATTTGACGTAGTGGGTGGTCGATGGCATCGGCTCGCCGCCGGAAAGGCTCCCACCGGCATTTGCCCCCGAACCGGCCGCCGGCTCGGCGGCCGCAACCGGACGTGTCGAGTGAGGCGATGAACTCATCCGGCGTGTCCGCAGAGCCTCGTACAGTTGGCGCGTTTCCAATTCTGGCTGCAGCCCAAGATCTCTCTCCAGCGCCTCACGGCAGAGCTCATACTGTTTAAGAGCAAGGTTGATGCGGCCCTGCGCGGCATAGGCCCTCATCAATGCCCGGTGGATATCTTCGCGCAGAGGCTCCATTGCGAGCAGTCGCGCAGCCGTCCGCGCACAGGATGAAAGGTCGTTCGACGCGCTGTAATGCGCCACCAGTCTGTCCAGCGCTGCAACCGCAATCGTTCTCAGCCGCTCGCGTTCAATTCGAAGCCAGTCTTCGAACGGCTCCTCTTTCACGCCAAGACCGTCGAGCAGGTCGCCGCGGTAGACGGCGAGTGCCTGCTCGAGGTGTTCCGGCGACGATTCTGTCGCAAGCGTCTCGAACCGGGCGACATCGAAGTCGATCTCGTCGAGATACAGGCCGACACTGGCGCCGTCCGTCAGAAACCGTCCGCTGCCGCACTTATGCATGGCCTTTCGGATGGCCGAAACGGCTTGCCTGAGGCTCATCCGGGCCTGGGTTTCGCCATTCAGGCTCCAGAGCAGGGCGGCCAGCTTCTCGCGCGATTGTGCCTGTCCGGCTTGCAGCGCGAGATAGGCCATCATCGCCCGTGCCTTGCGGCTCAAGGTTGGAGCAGCCGCGCCAGTACCGGCGAGATCAAATCCGCCCAGAAGATAAAGATGAGGCCCTTTCATTGAGTTCGGCCCCGGCCACGATTATGGCAATTCTTTCGCTTCGCCCCTGGTAATTCAACCGCTATCTGTCCCAAGCGGTCTTTTTCACGTTTCGATCACGCTGCCATCTCCAGCTTTATCACGGTCGCGCCAGAGAGTTGGCCGAACCTGAAACGTGGGAGAACCTCAATGCTGCCATTCAGCCCGACCGACTGGCCCTTCCGGCAAGATGACGGTTTCTACCGGCTCCAAGGCCTACCCGCAATCTTTCGTCACGACATCGCCCAGGCGCGGTACTTGGAGCAGCAGTTAGCGCAACGGTTGCCCGGCGCTCCCAGGATAAGTCTACCAATGCTCGTGAGCAGGCTTTTTGCCGTGGCAGCGTCGGCCCGTGCAGCGCTCTCTCGCCGGCATGCCGGGCGAGGACCCGCCTCCTTGCGGCTTTGAAAGCCGGCCTTCCGAGCCACGGCGGGCTTGACCTTAAATTCCCTCCCCGTCCACCAGCGGCACGTCATCTCCCTCCCACGGGCTGGGCATTGTCCCGCGTCCTGCGGTCGGCAGCGGCATCCAGCATCTGAGTTCCGGTTCTGCATATTCGACGATGCGGCCGGGCGAGGAGTCCGACGCCCGCCAGCCTTCCTCGCCGAACTGGTCGGCGCGCGACCAGTAGGCCATGTCGACCTCGGCCGGCCCCTGCTCGGAGGAACGCACCGTCACCAGGATGCGGCTGCCGTCCTGCGGCGCGCTCGCCATATTGCGCCACTGTTCGGTCTCGTCCATGCGATCTCCTCCTGCTGAACCAATCCAGAAAACCGGCCGTCGCAATAGTCGCCGCCCGCCGGGAAGGGGTCAACCCGAACTTGGAGCGCGACAGGCAATTCATTCGAAGCTAATATGTCATTGGCCGCAATCGGACAGACTACGATGGATGATGGATTGCTGTCTCCGGTGACCCGTCTCGGGCCGGTCCATCTCAAGGTGACCGACGTGCCGGCGGCCCTGAATGTCTGGCGCGACGCGCTTGGGTTGGCGCTGCTTGGCGAGGACGCCACCATGGCGGAGCTTGGCGCCGGCGGCCGGACGCTGATAGTGCTCCATGCCGGCGCGGAGGCACCGCTGCCCCAGAAGGCGCGCGATCTCTTCCACGTCGCCCTCCATATCACCAGCCGCCGCGATCTCGCGCATACGGCCGCCCGCCTCAAGGCATCTGGCCTACGGTTCAGCGCCCAGGATCACCTGGTTTCGGAATCGCTCTATGTCTCCGACCCCTCCGGTAACGGCATCGAGATTTGCTTCGACACGCCGCAGCGCTTGCTGCGCCGCGAAGTGTCGCCCAATGGCCGCGTGACGCTGATTGCCACCGACGGCAGCGCGCATTCGGGACTCGAGCCGCTGGACGTATCGGGCCTGCTGCGCGACCTAGGCAACTCCGGCGATGTCGAGCCGAAGATGGCGCAGGATGCCTTTATCGGCCACATCCATTTGCGCGCCCGCGCGCCCGAGATGCTGATGAAATTCTATCTCGGGGTGCTCGGCTTCCGGCCGCATATCCAATCCCGGACCTTCGGCATGTTCGACTGCGGCACGGCGCGCCGCGCCCATATGGTGGCCTTCAACATCTGGGCGCGCGACGAGCTGCGCGAGCCGCCGCCGGGTGCAGCCGGCCTCGACCATCTCACCATCGAGCTTGGCTCCGCGCAGGAGCTCGCCGCCGTGGAGCGCAGGCTCGAAGCGGCCGACATACCGGTGAAAAGGGACGGTCGCATTATCTCGACCGCCGATCCGGAAGGCAACCGCCTGCGGCTCGTGGTCCAGGGAGATTGATCGCAACGAAGGAGGAGGGGAAATGTCGCTCAAGGTGATTGGAACCGGCTTCGGCCGGACCGGGACGGATTCGATGCGCGAGGCGCTGACCATGCTGGGTTTCGGCCCTTGCCATCATATGTCGGAGGTGATGGCGCATGAGGAGCAGAAGCTGCTCTGGCGGGCGCTGGCCAAGGGCGCCGCGCCCGACTGGGACAAGCTCTTTGCTGGTTATAAATCCTGCGTCGACTGGCCCTCGGCGCATTACTGGCGCGAGCTGATCGAAATCTATCCGCAGGCGCGCGTCATCCTGACCTGGCGCTCGCCTGAAAGCTGGTGGGAGAGTTTCGAAAAAACCATCCTGCCGGCGATCGTCGGCAGCACGGACCAGGAGTCGCTCGGCATCTCGCTCATTTCGAAACAGGCTTTTGACGGCCGCCCGCAGGATCGCGCCCACGCGATCGCGATCTATCGGGACAATGTCGAGGCGGTGCTGAATACCGTGCCGGCCGAACGTCTGCTGGTCCACAAGCTCGGCGACGGCTGGCCCCCGCTTTGCGCCCATCTAGGCGTTCCCGTGCCGGAAGAGCCTTATCCCGCCCGCAATTCGACCCAGGAGTTTCGGACGGCGCTGTCGCTGTAGGTGAGGGAGTAGGGGAGTAGGGG
>NZ_VFTQ01000023.1:0-103175 GCF_006439475.1 Mesorhizobium sp. B2-8-9
GATTTCAGCGTCGTCACCAATGACGGCAAGGAGCTCGACGCCAAGCTGATCGGCACCGATCCGCGCACCGATCTCGCCGTGCTCAAGGTCGATGGCGGCGGCAACAAGTTCACCTATGTCGACTTCGCCGACGATTCCAAGGTCCGCATCGGCGACTGGGTGGTCGCCGTCGGCAATCCGTTCGGCCTGGGCGGCACTGTCACCGCGGGCATCGTCTCGGCCCGCGGCCGCGACATCGGCGCCGGCCCTTATGACGACTTCATCCAGATCGACGCTTCGGTCAACCGCGGCAATTCGGGCGGTCCGACCTTCAACCTCAACGGCCAGGTGATCGGCATCAACACCGCCATCTTCTCGCCGTCGGGCGGCAGCGTCGGCATTGCCTTCGATATCCCGGCCTCGACCGCCAAGCAGGTGGTCCAGGACCTGATGAAGAGCGGCTCGGTCCAGCGCGGCTGGCTCGGCGTCGAGATCCAGCCGGTCACCAAGGACATCGCCGAGTCGCTCGGCCTGAAGTCGGACAAGGGCGCGCTGGTGTCGAGCGCCCAGGATGGCGGGCCGGGCAAGAAGGCGGGCATCGTCGCCGGTGACGTCATCACCCAGGTCGACGGCAAGGATGTCGCCTCGCCGAAGGAGCTCGCCCGCATGATCGGTGCGTTCGCGCCGGGCAAATCGGTCGACGTCACCGTCTGGCGCAACGGCAAGGACGAGACGGTCAAGGTCGATCTCGGCACGCTGCCCGCCAGCGACAAGCAGGCCTCGAACGACGACAGCAACAAGCAGTCGGCGCCCGCCGCCAAGCCCGACAAGCTCGCCGATCTCGGCCTGACCGTCACGAAGTCCGACAACGGCAAGGGCCTCGTGGTCACCGACGTCGATCCCGACAGCGAGGCGGCCGACCGCGGCATCCAGCCCGGCGACGTCATCACCTCGATCAATTCGAACGAGGTGAACACCACCGACGACGTGTCCAAGGCGATGACCGATGCCGCCAAGGCCGGCCGCAAGGCCGTGCTGATGCAGATCACCCGCGACGACTCGAACCGCTTCGTGGCGCTGCCGGTCGGCAAGGGCTGAGGCATCAACGTTCAGATTTTCCCTGCGGCGGTATCAACACCCCCGAACCGCCGCCGGGAAAACGTAAGCCAGATGTGCTCTGTGCTCCCCCAAGTCGCCAGGGGCCTGCAAGATCTCTCAGGATTGCGGACAGATCTCTCGATTTGGTCAAAGCGGGAGCTAATTGGTAGCCTATCGGCTGCTGACAGTGCAAATACCTCATGCCGATGAGAACCGCCGGCATGACGACGCCGGCCAGCAGCTCTCCGCAGCGAGCCGCCCCGGTCCTGTCGAGGCTCATTCAGTGGAGCCTGGAAGGAACCGTCCCTCTGATGGAACTTTGCCACAGCGACCCAGTTTGGCTCTGCATGGCCCCTTCCCCCAAAACTTCGCAGCAGTCCACACGTTCGGCCCAACAGGTGTTTGAGGATCATCTCCGGCTGAGGCTGCAAGGTCGTCTCGAGGAGGATCTGGCGCGCAACTACGCCGCTGACGTTGTTCTCCTTACAGTCAACTCGAATGACTGTGGCCATGACGCGCTCCGGAACTCGGCAAGAAGGTTGAGAGATCAACTGCCCGGGGCGAAATTCGAGTTGATCAAGAAGCAAGTGCGTGAGCGCTTCGCGCTGCTTATCTGGCGTGCGAGTTCCGAGCGCTTCGACGCTGCGGACGGGGCCGATACCTTCTTCATTCAGGACGGTTTGATCCGTCTTCAAACGATCCACTATAGGCTCCTGTTGAGCGCGGACTATTAAGGCGTTGGAGGCGCGCGGAACTTCTTCTGAGTGGATTGGTTGCACGTTGGTAACGACGAAAGCAGTGGCAATGGCAGGTCCGAAGACGCGCGAAGCTCATCATGCCGGAGAGGTGGTCGATATAAATTCGGCGACCATTGACGAACTCATGGCGGCCGGAGGGCTCAACCTCGCGCAGGCAAGTGCAGTTATCGAGGCCAGGCCGCTCGCGAGTTGGCGGGAAGTTGCGCGGCTCCCCGGATTTGACCCAGAAACGATCAGTCGCCTGAGAGCAGGCAGACTAGAGATTCGAACGCTGTAGTTCCCGCTCGTCGAGGTGCCCGACAGCGCCGGTGAAGTCGGGTGGTGATCCTGAGCAGCAAGACCGTTACGCGCGCGGACGACCGCCCCCGACAGGCACTGCCGGTGAGGATCTGAGCGCGGAGCCGCGCCTTTTGGGGTACCTGTGTCGATTACGCGCTCATTCGCTGGGCAGCGCGTAGGCGATCACGGCGTCGCCGTTGCGCGTCCCCAACCCGCCATGACCACCAGCGGCAATCGCTATATATTCGCGACCGTCGCGGCCTTGATAGACCGCCGGCGTTGCCTGCCCGCCCGCCGGCAGCCGCGCCCGCCACACGACCTTGCCACTCCGCTCGTCGATCGCGCGGATGTAATCATCGGCATAGGCTCCCACGAAGATCAGCCCGCCTGCGGTAATGGACGAGCCGCCGATGTTGAAGATGCCGGTCGGCAACGGCAGGTCGTAGTGGGTCTTGAACAGCCCCATGTCGCGTGTGGTCCCGACGGGCCTCTCCCAAACAATCTGGCGGGTGGAGAGATCGATCGCGACCATTTTGCCCCAGGGCGGCCGCATGCACGGGGCGTCCAGCGCATTGAGCCAAGGCTTCACCGTGACTTCGTAAGGTGTTCCGTATTGCGGACCGTTGGCAAACTCGGGCGGTTGCGGATAAGGCTGTCCGCTCTCCCACCCGGCCCAAGGATAAATCAGTCCCTTCTTCACCGCCTCATCGTGCGGCGTAGCCCTGGAGGTGAAGGGGATATAGCTTGTGTTGGCGATGAACAGGTGGCGCGCGGGATCGATCGCTCCACCTTGCCAGTCGATCACGCCGTCGAAAGCCGGGTAGAGGATGGAGCCTTGCGTGGTCGGCGGGGTAAAGAGCCCATCGTTTCGGCTGCCGGCGAGCTTGATACGGCAGAGCATCTGGTCGATCGGGGTCACACCCCAAGTGTCTACACCGGTCAATCTGGCGGGCGTCAAGCTTGGCATTCCCACGGAATAGGGCTGGGTCGGGGAGAGCTTATCGCCGGGCAGACCGTTCTGCGGGACCGGCTTCTCATCAACGGCGGCGAGTGGGTGCCCGTCGCGCCGATCGAGCAGGAATAGCTGGCCATGCTTCGTGGTCTGCACCATCGCAGGCGTGCCGTCGGGCAGGTCGACGAGGCTGCCGGCGATCGGCAGGTCGAAATCCCACACGTCGTGATGGACAGTCTGGAAGTGCCAACGCTCACGCCCGCTGTCGATCTCGAGCGCCACAATGGCGGAGCTGTACTTCTCGTCGAACGGCCGTCGTTTGGCACCCCAGTAGTCAGGCGTGGCATTGCCCATAGGCACGAAGACCAACCCAAGCTTGTCGTCCGCCGTGTATGCGCCCCAGCCGTTCGGGGTACCGCGAGTGTAGATTTCCCCGGGCCTCAAGGGCGAAGTCGGATCGGCGCGACCCATGTCCCAGGCCCAGGCGAGCTTGCCGCTGCGGGCATCGAAGGCGCGGATCACGCCCGACGGCTCGCCCTCCGTCTGATTGTCATATACCCAGCCGGAAAGGATGATCTTGCCGCGGGCAATCATCGGCTGCGAGGTGATGAAGTGGAAACCGGGCGGCACCACACCCATGCCCTGTCTCAGGTCCACATAGCCGTTCTCGCCAAAATCCGGGCAGAGTTGGCCCGTTCGCGCATCCAACGCGAACAAGCGCGCGTCGGCTGTCGTCGAGATGATCCGCTCGTAGCAAGTGTCCCCTGTCGCGCCAACCGTCGCGTGCGCGACGCCTCTGCAGGCGAGATAGATATTGGACCTGGTGTCGTTCTGCGGGTGGAAACGCCAGCGCTGATCACCGGTAACGGGGTCGAGCGCCACGACGTCGCGGTGCGGCGTGCACAGATACATGGTGTCGCCGACCTTGATCGGGGTCGCTTCGAAATTGAACTCGTGGCCATGAGCGTTCTCCCCGGGGCGGGGCATGTCGCCTGTGTGGAAAGTCCATGCGACCTTAAGCTGGTTGACATTGACGGGGGTGATCTGCGTGAGAGGCGAGTATCGATGCCCTTCCGCAGTGCGGCCGTAATACACCCAGTCGCCAGGCGCGACCGCGAAGTCGGGATTGCTCACGGCGGAAGCCGATGCGATCTGACCGTTCTGCCGCCACCGTTGGGCGGTTGTCATCCAACCGGCGGCGAACACGAGCGCGATCAGCGCAACGCACGCGCCGGCGCCGATCCAACGGTATGCCGCGCGAAGGCCCAGCCGTCCGGCGACCCAGGGCATCGCTATCCACAGACCCAGGACTGCTGGCGCTACCAGCCGCGGCAGCAGCGCCCAACCGTCGAGCCGCACTTCGTAAAGGGACCAGACCAAGGTGAAAGCAAGGACGACGCCATAGAGCCAAAACCCAAGCGGTCGCTGCAGAAGGATCAAGGTGCCCGAGGCGATCAGGAGGAGTCCGGTCACAACGTAGTAGACGGTGCCGCCGAGCCACACAAGATCAGCACCGCCCACCGCAAGCACGGCGCCAATCAGAGCGACGAGGAGACCTGTGACCCCGGTAAGGCTCAGGATTCGAGCGCGCATCGTAACCTCCATCGTTTCGGGTTGGCGCGATTGCCTCCCCATGAACAGAACGCAGGGGTTGCGGGACCGCCAACCGTGGTGTCCCTGCTTTGCGGCTTTGCGGTTATCCCTGGCCCCCGCCGACCGCAGATGTTTCCAGTGCGAAGCAGCCACTGGACATAGGAAGGCCGACTCCGAAGGCTCGCCCGGGCTCGCGCGGTGGCAGCTATCGGGTTTACGTCCCTTCCGAGCTGCCTCCATGTGCTGGGGCACGTCAGATCGGGCCAGCCATGCCGTCGGAGCGAATGCCGCTGGATCCGAGTTGCTTCTTTTCGCAGCAGTGCCCCAAAACCGCGCCGACATCATTAGGTTCCTTGCTCTTGCCGGTGGCGAGCGAAACGCACCTCGCCAGATTCGCCAAAGACTCGAAAGAGAATGCCGGCCTCGGGCCGCCGCGAGCTCAAGCGCACGGGCGCCTTCCCGTGGGCGTGCACCCCGCACTCGCCCCGGATCGAGGCCGGCCAACCAAGGGAGCTTGTTGAAATTATTGGGGCGCACCCAGTAGCCGCTTTTACGCGCCGACATACTCAAGAGTGACAGCGCTGCGGCCAGTTCTGCCTGCCTTGTCACCAATCCGTGAACGCAGGGCAATTCTTTGGAACACCTGGGCGATTGCGAAGTTCCGGCAGCCGGAGAGCAATTCAGGTTCCGGAGGGATGCCGCAGGTTTTTGCCAAAAGCGCCGACGGCGTCGCGCGCCTCGTTCTATGGGGCACACTCCTGGCGTCCATGTCTTTGGCGTTTCTCGGGACGGCAATGCTGAGATCGCACTTTGTCACGGGAGTGGGGGAAGCGATGGCGCAGCCTGTGCCTTTCAGCCACAAGCATCACGTGGGGCAGCTGGGCATCGATTGCCGCTATTGCCACAACGGGGTCGAGACATCCGCCTCGGCTGGCCTTCCAGCCACGGAGGTTTGCATGACCTGCCACTCTCAGCTTTATACCAACGCCGCCATGCTTGCGCCGGTCCGGGCAAGCTTGGCCAGCGGCCAGCCTTTGCGCTGGCGGCGCGTCAACTCAGTGCCGGACTACGTCTACTTCAATCACTCGATCCACATCGCCAAAGGCGTTGCGTGCGAAACATGCCACGGCGAGGTCGATGAGATGCCGCTGATGGCGACGGCGCAGCCACTGTCCATGGAATGGTGTCTTGGCTGCCATAGAAATCCCGGCCCGAACCTTCGTCCCCCTCGCGATGTCTTTCTACTGCACTGGAGAGCGCCCGAGGACATCGATGCCATTCGCAAGCAGCTGATCAGCGCTCTTGGCATTCACCCCGACACCATGACGGATTGCTATGTCTGCCACCGGTAGCCAACTCATCGCCCGGCAAAACGAGCAGCTGTGGCGCAGCCTGGAGCAGCGGGCCGGAACGGCTGAGCTGGACAGCTATCTGCAGGCGGAATTCCCGTCGCTCGCCCGCCGGCTCCCGGTAGACGTCGACCGACGCACCCTGCTGCAGCTGATGGGTGCATCGCTGTCGATGGCGGGGCTGGCCGCCTGCAGTCCGGCACGGGAAATCGTGCCCTATGTCCGCCAGCCGGAAGTCGTGATCCCCGGCAAGCCGCTGTACTATGCGACCGCCCTGTCGAGCCAGGGCTACGGCATCGGTGCAGTGGTCGAGAGCCATGAGGGTCGCCCAACCAAGGTTGAAGGCAATCCCGATCATCCGAGCTCGCGCGGTGCTACCGACGCCGTCATGCAAGCCGCCGTCCTGGAACTGTTCGATCCTGAGCGATCGCGAACGCCGCTCAAAAATGGGGATCCGGCGTCGTACGGCGACTTCCTCCGCGACATGGCCGCTTTGGGCACGCACTTGGCAACAAGGCAGGGAGAAGGCTGCGCGATCCTGATCGGGGCGACAACCTCTCCCACGCTCAAAGCCCAGATCGAGCGGCTCCGCTCGCGTTACCCATCTTTGCGAATCTATGGTCACGATGCCTTGGCCACGCCCGGGGCCGAACAAGCGGGGCAGTCCCTGCTCGGCCGCGCCTGCGTTCCTGTCTATCATTTCGACAAGGCTGACGTGGTCCTCTCGCTGGACTCCGACTTCCTCGCGCAGGGTCCCGGTCGTCTCGCCTACGCATCGGATTTCGTCTCCCGGCGGCACCTACGCGCCCCCGGCGACTCGATGAGCCGGTTTTTCGCCCTCGCCACGACGCCGAGCATCACGGCTGCGGCTGCTGATCACCATTACGCCGTCCGGCCAAGCCGGGTGGAAGCGCTTTCACAAGCGCTTGCCGCCGCCATGGGCGTCGAACCGTCCAGCAACACGCCCGATGTGGAACGTCCACCATGGTTTGCCGATGCGACCGCCGAACTCCGGTCCGCCGGAGCGCGAGCACTCGTTGTCGCCGGCGAGCAGCAAAGCGGCTATGTCCACAGCGTCGCCCTGGCGATCAATGCTCGTCTTGGCGCGCTGGGTAACACCGTCCACCTGATCGATGCCCCCCATGCAATGCCGGTGACCGGTGACCTGGACGCGCTCTATCGGGACATCGAAGCCAGCTCGGTGAGCGCGCTTTTCGTGCTTGGCACCAATCCCATGGCAACGGCTCCGGCCGACATGGATATTGCGAAGGCCTTCAAACGCCTGACCCTGCTCGTCCACTGCGGTCTTTATCGCGACGCCACGGCCATGCTGTCCCACTGGCACATTCCGGCCGCTCACGACCTGGAGGCATGGAGCGACGCGCGAGCTCATGACGGCACCGCCTCGATCATGCAGCCGCTGATAGCCCCTCTGTTCGGTGGCAGGACGTTGCACGAAATGCTTGCCGCCCTGGAAGGCGATTTCAATCCCGACCCGCTGTCACTGGTCCGCGCGACGTGGGCGACATCGCTGGATGATGAAGCCTGGCGCAGGACGCTCCGCGACGGGGTGGTCGCGGGGACGGCGGCAGCGCCGATAGCCGCCGCAACTTTAGGCGCCCTTCCCCCGCTCGGCGGCAAGTCCCGCGATAACGGCCTGGAGGTCCGCATAGTCGCCGATCCGTATCTGGGCGACGGACGGCACGCCAACTGCGCCATGCTGCAGGAGTTGCCCCATCCGCTGACGAAGGTCGTCTGGAGCAACGTCGTCATGATCGCCCCGGCGAACGCCGATGAGCTTGGGGTTCGCAACGGGCAGACGATCAGGCTGGAACGCAACAGGCAATCGATCGAAGGGCCGGCATGGATCATGCCGGGTCACCCCAGCGATACGGTGACCCTTACGCTCGGCCGCGGGCAGCTCCCGTTGGGCGGCGTAGCGGCGATGGCGGGGGGCTATGACGCTTTTCGGTTCCGGACGGCCGGCGAACCCTGGTTTGCACAGGACGTTGCGATGACCGTGGGCCGACGGGTTGCTCCCATCGTGACGACGCAGGAGCATCAGACGATGGAGGGGCGCGCAATCGTGCGCTTTGCCTCGCTCGATCATTTCAAACAGGCACCGGATTTCGTGCGCGACGGCGTCCCGCCTCCACCGACGGAATCCGTCTACCCCGATTGGGGCTATCCTGAAGAGGCGTGGGCGATGTCGATCGATCTGTCGGCCTGCATCGGCTGCATGGCCTGTGTCGCAGCTTGCCAGACGGAGAACAACATCCCAACCGTCGGGCCCGAGCAATGTGCACTGGGCCACGAGATGCACTGGCTGCGCGTCGACCGTTACTATCACGGACCGCCGGAGGGACCGGAAACACTATTCCAGCCTGTACCCTGCATGCAGTGCGAGAAGGCGCCGTGCGAGGTCGTCTGCCCGGTCAACGCCACGGTCCATACCCATGACGGGCTGAATGCCCAAGTCTATAACCGCTGCATCGGCACCCGCTACTGCTCCCAGAACTGTCCCTACAAGGTGAGGCGCTTCAATTTCCTTGAGTTCCAGAACTTCGACAAGGAGACGGCCGGCCCGCGTCAGGCGGCATACAATCCCAACGTCACGGTGCGCTCGCGCGGCGTCATGGAAAAATGTACCTATTGCGTCCAGCGCATCAGCGCCAAGCGCATCGAGGCGCAGAAAGACAACCGGCCTGTCCAGGACGGAGAGGTGGTCACCGCCTGCCAGCAGGCCTGCCCGACGCGCGCCATCACCTTCGGCGACAAGAACCGCAAGCAGTCCCAGGTAAGCCGCGAGCGAACCGCACCTCATTCCTATGCTTTGCTGGAAGAACTGAATACCCGTCCTCGAACCACCTACCTTGGGCGCATCCGCAACAATGGCAGCAGGGACGATACGGTTTCGGGTCGTCAGGGGAAAGCAGATGGCTGAGGCTGCAGCGGACACCAACAAAACGCCGCCTCGCCCGCCCAATCTGTTGGGCCGGCACGACTTCCCCGAGATCAGCGGGCGTATCGCTTCGGTCGTGCTTCAGGGGCGGCTGCCGCGCTTCTTCTGGACAGCCTTCTTCCTGTTCTTCCTCCTTGTCCTGCTCTTCCTCTATTCGATCACCTATCTGATTGCGGTCGGCGTCGGCGCCTACGGCGTCAATATTCCCGTCGCGTGGGGCACCATGATCTCTTCCTTCGTCTGGTGGATCGGCATCGGGCACGCCGGCACGTTGATCTCGGCGGTGCTTTTGCTTCTGCGCCAGCCATGGCGCGCCTCCATAAACCGGTTCGCCGAAGCCATGACGCTCTTCGCCGTTGCCATGGCCGGTCTTTATCCAATCCTGCATCTTGGCCGGCCCTGGTTCTTCTATTGGCTGCTGCCGCTGCCCGACACGCATATGCGCTGGCCGCAATGGCGCAGTCCCTTGGTCTGGGATTTCGCCGCGATCGCCACCTATGCGACTGTCTCGCTGCTGTTCTGGTACATGGGCCTGCTGCCTGACCTCGCGATCCTGCGCGACCGGGCGCGCTGGCGCGCCGCTCAGGTCTTTTACGGCCTGCTTGCAATGGGATGGCGCGGCTCGGCCGATCACTGGGCACGCTTTGAAAGCGTCTATTACCTGATGGCGGCGCTTGCGACGCCGTTGGTTGTTTCGGTCCATTCCATCGTCTCGCTCGACTTCACCTTCGCGATCGTGCCCGGCTACCATTCGACGATCTTCCCGCCCTATTTCGTCGCCGGCGCGCTGCTCTCGGGCTTCGCCATGGTGCTGACCATCGCCATCCCGTTGCGGTGGGCCTTCTCGGTCGAAGACCTGATCACGCTCAAGCACATGGACAATGCCGCCAAGCTGATGATCGCGTCAGGCATGGTCGTCGCCTACGGCTACGTCTCCGAGGCCTTCTTCGCCTGGTACTCCGGCGAAGCCTACGAGCGCACCATGATGGTCGAGCGGGCCATCGGGCCCTATGCGTGGATGTTCTGGGTGATGCTGGTCTGCAATTGCGGCGTTCTTCAACTGCTGTGGTTTCGCGCGGTGCGGCGCAACATGCCGCTCCTGTTCATGGTCGCCGTGATCATCAATATCGGCATGTGGCTGGAGCGTTATGTGATCGTCGTCAGCGGTCCCAGCCGCGACTTCCTGCCTTCTGCGTGGGACGAGCAATCGCTGACCTGGCTCGACTACGGCATCTTGTTCGGCTCCCTGGGCACCTTCTTTGCCCTGGTGTTCCTGTTCATCCGCATCCTGCCGGCGATCACGATCTTCGAGGTTGAGGAACTGGCTGAAGAGGGCAAGGGCTCATGACGCTCTACGGCATCATCGCATCATTCCCAGATGCCGATCGCCTTGCCGATGCAGCCAAGGCCATGCGCAAACGCGGCTATTGCCGTATGGACGGCTTCTCCCTATATCCCGTCCCGGATCTCGCTGAGATCCTGGGCATGCCCAAGACCAGAATGCCGCTTGTGGTGCTTGCCGGCGCAGTGGTCGGGGCGGCCTTTGCTTACGGGCTGATCCTCTACTCAGTAGAGGTAGACTATCCGATCAATGTCGGCGGCAGACCGCTGCATTCGTGGCCGGCTTATATCGTCATCGCCTTCGAGGCCGCCATCCTTGGCGCCGCCGTTGCCGGATTCATCGGCATGTTTGTCGCCAACGGCCTGCCGCGCTACTACCATCCCGTCTTCAACGCGCCGATCTTCAGTTTTGCCGAAGGGGGCAACTTCTATCTTCTGGTGAGGGCCGACGATCCGAAATTCAGCAAGCCTGCGACCAGAGCCCAGCTCGAGCGGCTGGGTGCAGACCAAATTTCAGAGGTGGAGGCATGAGGGCGGCCCTCGCCCTGCTGTTCGGCATGGCGCCGTTGCTGGCCGCCTGCAACCAGCAAATGGCCGAGCAACCGCGCTACAATCCGCTGGATGCAAGCAACCAGTTTGCTGATGGCAGATCGGCGCGAATGCCGGTTGCCGGCACGATCGACCGCAGCGCAGACCTTGCCGCCGCATCACAGACGATCCCCTATCCGATAACGCTTGCCCTGCTCCAACATGGACGCGAGCGGTTCGAGATCTTCTGCGCACCCTGCCACGGACGCGCCGGCGATGGCCGCGGGGTCATCCCGAGGCACGGCTTTCCTTCGCCGCCAAGCTACCATCAGGACGCGCTGCGCCAGGCTTCGGACCGCCATTTCTATGATGTCATCACCAACGGATACGGAGTGATGTATTCCTACCGATCGCGCGTGCCGCCGGCGGATCGGTGGGCGATCGTCGCCTACATCCGTGCGCTGCAATATTCGCGCCACGCACCGGTGGCTGAACTGAGCGGCGATCTGAAGGCCAAGCTTCAGGGCGAGGCCGCACCATGATCCGGCTTCCCGACCACGGCCCGGCAAGGGCGGCATTGGCGGTAGGCGCAATCGGCCTCGTTGTCTGTGTTGCAGGCGCTTTCCTCAATCTGCGAGTGCTGCTTGCCGCCTGGATGACGGCCGCGATGCTCGCGGTTGGCTTTCCGCTTGGCGCCATGACGCTGCTGATGATTCATGGCCTCACGGGTGGCCGCTGGGGAGACGCGATGCGGCCCTGCTTGCGGGCAATAACCTGCACGCTGCCACTGGCGCTGGTCCTCCTCTTGCCTGTGGCGGCCCGCCCCGACCTCGTCTTTCCTTGGGCGCTCGGTGACACCGCGGCTTTGCCGGACGTCGTCCGCGAAAAACTGTCATACCTCAACGTCCCGTTCTTCCTCGTTCGGCTCGGGGTTTGTGCCGCGATCTGGCTGGTGCTGGCCGCCTTGATCCTGAACTCGACCGATGGCGACAAGGGTGCCCGTTCAAGCCGTGGCTTCGCGCTTGGTCTCGTGCTGCAAGCGGTAGCGGTGTCGGTTTTCGCAATAGACTGGATGCTGTCCCTCGACCCGGAATTGAGCTCGACAGTCTACGGCATGTTGGAGGCATCTGCCGAGGTCGTCGGCGCCGCGTCGTTGACCTTGCTGGTCCTTGCCGCGACGCGAGCCGTCGCGGCTTTGCCGGGCGGAGGCGAAAAGACCTCACTCGGCGAGGACGTGGCCAACATGCTGTTCGGCTTCATGCTTACCCTGGCCTACCTCGCCTACATGCAATGGCTGGTCATCTGGGCGGGTGACCTGCCAAACGACATTCACTGGTACGTGCTGCGCACGTCAGGCATCTGGCTGGTCGTGCTTTGGCTGGTCGTCCTGCTGCAGTTCATTGTGCCATTCGCCGGGTTTCTTGTGCGCGGCGTCAAACGCAGTCACCGGGGCCTGATGTCGTTGGCGCTGGCGATGCTTGCCGGGCATATATTCGAGACCGTGTGGCGCGTCCGCGCGCCTCTGGTCGCGCCGCAACTGTCCTCGATGTGGATCGAATTGGCCGCCTTTGCCGGTGCCGGCGGGCTGTGGCTCGCGGTGTTCCTGTTGCTGTTGCGAGAGCCCCGGCTTCAACTTTTCTGGCGTCGGGTGGGCATTCATGGCTGAGAATTCGCGCCGTCCCGAAACGCGAGACGTCTGGCCCGGAACCCTGCTTCTCTTCGCAGGAGGACTGGTCGTGTTTCTGCTCGTGGCGAGCGGGCTGCTCTATGCACTGTTCGTCCTGCCTCCGCGGTGGCCGCCGCCAGGTGCCGCATGGCGTTCAAACGATGCGACGCCGAAGCTCTCGACGACGCCGGGACAGGACCTCGCCTCGACCCGGAATGAGGAAAATGCCGAGCTGAACCAGCTTGGTTGGGTCGACCGCGCGGCAGGCATTGCTCGCATTCCGATCGACGACGCCATGAAGCTCGTCGTTCGAAACGGCTTGCCGGTTTGGGACAAAGCCGCGGCGGCAGCGGGAGAGTGCGCCCTGCTGAGCGGAGACGTGCCCCGGTCGAAGCAAGCGCAGCAATGCCGGGAGAGGACCATCAAAGGGACGGCCCAATGAAGTCGCTGCTGTTGGCCGCATTGCTTTTGCTTGGAAGCGCCGTGACAGTGCGCGCTGTCGAGCGACCGTCCTTCGATCCCAAGATCGGAGCGCAGTTCGACCTCGGCCGAAAGCTTCGCGACTCCTCTGGAGCCGAGCGATCCCTCGACGAGATTCTGTCAGGCAAGCCGGCGCTCGTCGTGTTCGGCTATGACAAATGTCCGAACCTGTGCGGCGTCACGCAGCAAGCGGTTGCCTCCGACCTGCAGAAGACTGGTCTTGATCCGGCGGACTACCGCGCCCTGTTTATCTCGATCGACAGGACCGAGACGCCAAAAGATGCCGCAAGTGCCAAGGAGATCGTTGCGCAGTCAACGACGCCCGCCGGGCTGAAGGCCTGGCACTTTCTGACCAGCGCGGATGGCGCCGGGGCATCACTGGCGGCTGAGGCCGGCATCCATTTCGAGGCGCGCCCGCGCGTGGATCAATTCGTCCATCCGATCGCCGTCCTGGCTGTGACACCCAAGGGGCGCATCTCTCGCGTTCTGCCCGCCCTGACCTTCGAGCCTCGCGACCTGAGGCTGGCGCTCGTCGAGGCATCCGCGAACAAGCTCGGCTCGATCGCGGATCATGTCTTTTTGCTGTGCGCCGGGTTCGACACCTCCAAGGGGCGGTATACCGCGCCTATCTGGGCCGCTCTCAAGATCGGGGGCATCGCGACGCTGCTTGTGCTTGCCAGCGGCATCGCTCTGCTTGCCCGGAGGCGAGCATGAGCTTCGGAATCCATTTCGCACCGCCGGAAGCCTCCTCGCTCGCAGGCAGGGTCGACGCCTTGTTTTATGGAGTGTTGGCGTTCTCGGCCGCCCTGACCCTGGTGCTGACAGGCCTTATCGTCTTCTATGCCGTGAAATACCGGGCAGGCACATCGGCGGATCGCACTGGCGCGCGCGGCCGCAGCCTGCCGCTGGAGATCGGCTGGACCGGCGCCAGTCTGGTTGTCGCGTTCATCATCTTCGCCTGGGGTGCTGAACTGTATATATACCGCGATCAGCCGCCTGCCGACGCGCTGGAAATAGCCGGACTCGGCAAGCAGTGGATGTGGACGTTCCGCCATGCCGGCGGGCAGCGCGAAATCAACGAGCTGCACGTGCCGGCCGGCAAGGCGGTGGTCGTGTCGCTTGCCTCGCAGGACGTCATACACTCGTTCTACGTTCCAGCGTTCCGCTTGAAGCAGGACGCCGTGCCGGGGCGAACCACGCATCTGTGGTTCATTGCCGACAAGCCGGGGCGCTATCATTTGTTCTGCGCCGAATATTGCGGCACCCAGCATTCGGAAATGGGCGGCTGGGTGACTGTCATGGCGCCTGAACAATTTGCGCAATGGCTCGCCGCGCAAGGCCAGGACGAATCCCTGGCCGAAGGTGGCGCGAGGCTCTTTCGGGCCTTGGGCTGCTCGGGCTGCCACGGACCCTCGAGCAAGGTGCGCGCGCCCGACCTCACAGGCGTCTACGGCAAGCCGGTCGCCTTGTCGGACAGGCAGACAGTGGTTGCGGACGAGGTCTATCTCAGGGACTCGATTCTGCAGCCGGCGAAACAGGTCGCCGCCGGCTATGATGCAATCATGCCGAGTTTCGACGGCCTGATCGATGAATCGGAATTGCAGATGCTGGTAGCCTATCTGAAGGCGCTGTCAGCCACTTCGCCCCCTCGCACCGAGACGAGCCAATGAGCAGCCAGAGCGCGCATATCGAGACCTATTTCCAGGAGGGTGCGGGCATACGGTCCTGGTTGCTGACCACCGACCACAAGCGCATCGCCTGGCTCTATCTTGTGTCGCTGACGGGCTTTTTCTTCCTGGGCGGTTCCTTCGCCGTTCTCATGCGCATCGAGCTTGCGACACCCGCGGGGAATCTGGTTTCCGACGCCGTCTACAACCGCCTTTTCTCCCTGCACGGCATCATCATGGTGTGGTTTTTCCTCGTGCCATCGATCCCCGCCAGCCTGGGGAATTTCCTGCTGCCACTGATGATCGGCGCCCGCGACCTCGCCTTTCCGCGTCTCAATCTCGCGAGCTGGTACGTCTTCATCATCGGCAGCGGGTTCGCGCTCGCTTCGGTCGTGGCTGGCGGCGTCGACACCGGTTGGACGTTCTACACGCCGCTTTCCAGCCTCTATTCCGACAGTTTCGTTTCCACAGCCGCGCTGGGCGTCTTCATCGTCGGCTTCTCCACCATCATGACCGGCATCAACTTCATCGTCACAGTTCACAAGCTCAGGGCTCCCGGCCTGACCTGGTTCCGGCTGCCGATCTTTGTGTGGACGTTGTATGCTACGAGCCTGGTGATGGTGCTGGCAACGCCGGTGCTTGCGGCTTCCCTGATCCTGATCGTGCTGGAGCGTGTTTTCGGGATCGGCATCTTCAACCCGGACCTCGGCGGCGATCCGCTGCTGTTCCAGCATCTGTTCTGGTTCTACTCGCATCCGGCCGTCTACATCATGATCCTGCCCGGAATGGGTGTCGTCTCGGAGGTGCTGCCCTGCTTCAGCCGGCGGCCGCTGTTCGGCTACACCTCGGTCGCGCTCGCCTCGATGGCCATAGCCGTTCTAGGCTTCCTGGTCTGGGGACATCACATGTTCGTCTCAGGACAGTCGACCTATGCAGGGGTGGTCTTTTCGTTCCTGTCGTTCTGCGTGGCAATTCCATCCGCCATCAAGGTCTTCAACTGGAGCCTGACGCTTCGCAAGGGCGAGATCACCTTCGAGGCACCGATGCTTTATTCGCTGTTCTTCCTGGCGCTGTTCACATTCGGCGGCCTGGCTGGCCTGGCGCTCGCCGCGCTGGGCTTCGACGTGCATGTGCACGACACCTATTTCGTCGTGGCGCATTTCCACTACATCATGGTCGGCGGCATGGTGATGGCGTTCATGGCCGGCATTCATTTCTGGTGGCCAAAGATGACCGGGCGGCTCTATGCGGAGATGTGGGGGCGTGTCGCTGCGGTGACGTCCCTGGTCGGGTTCAATCTAACCTTCTTTCCGCAGTTCGTGCTGGGCTATCTCGGCATGCCGCGCCGCTACCATACCTATCCACCGGAGTTCCAGTTCTGGCATGTGCTCTCTTCGGCCGGAGCGGTGGTGCTTGCAATAGGCTACCTCATGCCGCTCTTTTATCTTGGCTGGTCGCTGTTTCGCGGCGCCAAAGCCCCGGCCAACCCGTGGGGTGCGACCGGTCTCGAATGGCAGACGAGCTCGCCGCCGCCACCACACAATTTCGAAGTGACTCCGGTCGTCACGCGACCTGCCTATGATTACCCCATGAAGGGGTTGCAGCACGAACGCTTCAGCCCGCATCGGCGGGAGGATGCATGACCCGGGCACCCGAAAGCGTGGCCTTCGATACGGTGCGGCGCGAGGAAGCTGCCGACCGTTTCGGCATGTGGATTTTCTTAGGCTCGGAAGCGATGCTTTTCGGCGCCATCCTGCTGGTCTTCCTGGTGGCCCATATCCGCTATCTGCCCGCCTTCGCAGCTGCCTCAAAACATTTGTCCTTGCAGATGGGGACCCTCAACACGGCAGTGCTCATCACGTCGAGCTTCACCATGGCGTTTGCGCACGAGAGCGCGTCGGCACGCCGTTTGAACACCGCAGCCTGGATGCTGGGCATCACCGCTCTTTTGGGCGTCGCTTTCCTTTGCATAAAGGGGACCGAATACGCCAAGGAGTTCCAGGAAGGCATCGCGCCGGTTCTGGGTGCGCCTTTCTCCTATCAGGGGCCGGATCCTGTTCACGCGCAGTTCTTCTTCAGCCTCTATTTTGCGTTGACCGGCCTGCACGCAGTGCATCTGGCCAGCGGCATAGCGGTCGTTGCAGGCCTGCTTTTCTCCTGGCGGCGGACGGACGTCGACAGCCGCGTGCGCCGCACCCATGCGATCGGGCTTTACTGGCACTTCGTCGACATCGTGTGGATATTCCTGTTTCCCGTCCTCTATCTGGTGCACGCGTAGGACCATGGAGCACATCCGCAAGCTCGCCTTCGCTTATGCCGCATTGCTGGTCCTTCTTGGGCTGACGGTCGGATCATCCTTCCTCGATCTTCATGGTGCCAACACTGCCGTGAACCTTTTGATCGCGGCGATGAAGGCAGCTGTCGTCGCCGTGGTGTTCATGAAGCTGACCGGAGAGGAAACCCTGCCGCCGCTGGTCGCGGTGGCGGTCGCATTGTGGCTGGCTATTCTCTTCGGGCTGACCCTGATCGGCTGAAGAACCGGGCGCGGCTGACGCGCAGCTTTTCGGTGCTCATGCGCAAACAAGACGATCTACCGAACCGCCCAAACAGTGTTGCTGGAATCAGGCCGACCGCAACGGTGTTGTGATTAGCTGCAGCAACTTTGGCGCTGCGGACGGTCTGGCACGACTCTCCGCCACATCGCCGTGGTCCGCGCGTCCCTGACGAGTTGCTCCGTCTCACCTCGCTCGGCGTTCAATCGCGCTCCGAAAAGTGATCCGCGGAGGGAACATTTCCCCGATACCCCAGTTCGGCCGCGCACGTACTCGCAAATCATGGCCGCGTCGTGAAACCAAAAAAAGTCAGCCGCCGCCAATTCCTGGCGGCCAGCGCAACCGCCGCAGCGGCAGCCGGAACCGTTGGCACGGCACCCGCCTTTTCACGTGATGTTCATGGTGGCGACAAAGATCCGTGGCTGCCGCATCAGGCCGACGCTCCGCATCCGCTTCAGGCCGCTGACTACAAGTTTTTTAACCCCGACGAGGCGGCCTTTATCGAAGCCGCTACCGAAAGGCTCGTTCCAGACGACGCCATCGGCCCCGGAGCCAAGGCATGCGGGGTTGCGCTGTTCATCGATCATCAATTGGCCGGCGCCTACGGTCGGGCAGAGGGCTGGTACATGCAGGGCCCGTGGGCGAAGGGAGAGGACACGCAGGGCTATCAATCGCGCCTGACCCCTTCTGCGCTCTATCGTGCGGCCATCAAGGCTATAGAGGACCACGTCGCTTCCTCGCATTCTGCCACGCCTTTCGCCGGCATGGCACCAGACGAACAGGACGCCATCATAAGCGACCTCGAGAAAGGCAAGCTCGACCTTGGCGGGGTGGATGCCAAGACCTTTTTTAAGATGCTCTGGCTGAACACCAAGGAGGGCATGTTCAGCGATCCCATCTATGGCGGGAACAAGGATATGGCGGGATGGAAGATGCTTGGGTTTCCCGGCGCGCGGTACAATTATCTCGACTGGGTCGACCGGCACGGACAACGCTATGATCAACCGCCAGTCGGGATCCGCGGCCGTCCGGAATGGAACGGGGAAGGCTGACGCATGGTCAACAAGCTTCCGTCCGTCGACGTGGTTCTGGTCGGCTTCGGCTGGACCGGAGCGATCATGGCGCAGGAGCTTACCGAAGAAGGGCTCGAGGTGCTCGCGCTGGAGCGCGGCAGCTGGCGCGACACGGGAACCGATTTTGCGCCCAGCTTTATTCAGGATGAGCTGCGCTACCGCTATCACGGCCATCTGTTCGAAGAGACCGCTCAGGAGACCTTGACCTTCCGCAATGCCCCCGACCAGACGGCTCTTCCGATGCGGCGGCTCGGCTCTTTCCTGCCCGGCACCGGCGTCGGCGGGTCCATCCTCCACTGGAACGGTCAGGCCTGGCGCTTCCTTCCCTATGATTTCCAGATTCGCACCCAGACCGTCGCGCGATACGGAAATGCCGCGGTTTCGCAGGATATGATGCTGCAGGATTGGGGCATCACCTATGACGAGCTCGAGCCGTATTACATGCGCTGGGAGGAACTGTGCGGCATCGCTGGCCAGGCCGGCAACGTCAACGGACAAAAACAACCGGGCGGCAATCCGTTCGAAGGGCATCGCTCGAAGCCCTACCCCACCCCGCCGATGAAGCAGACTTACGGGCCGACGCTGTTCGGCCAAGCGGCAGCGTCCCTCGGGCTGCACCCGTTTCCGTGCCCTTCGGGCAACATGTCGCAAGCCTACACCAATCCGCTCGGTGTCACGCTGGCGCCCTGCACCTATTGCGGCTTCTGCGAGAAATTCGGCTGCGGCAACTATTCCAAGGCCAGTGCCCAGACGACCATCCTGCCCGTCCTGATGCGGAAGAAGAATTTCACTGTTCGCACCGAAAGTGAGGTCACGCGGATCAACGTCGACGCTTCCGGAAAGCACGCGACCGGCGTCACTTATGTCGATGCCCAGGGCAACGAGTTCGAGCAGCCGGCGGATCTCGTCATTGTATGCGCCTATGCCACGCATAACGTACATCTGCTGATGAGCTCCGGTATCGGCAAGATCTACGATCCAGGTAGCGGCCAAGGGACGCTCGGGAAGAACTACTGCTATCAGCTCACGCCTTCCGTCGACCTGTTCTTCGACGACAAGCTCCTCAACCCCTTCGTTGGCGCGGGCGCGCTCGGCGTCATCGTCGACGATTGGAACGGCGACAATTTCGACCACACCGGCCTCGGATTCATCCACGGCGGGTATATCGCCGGCTACATGACGACGGGACGCCCGATCGAAACGGAATTGTTGCCGGAGGGAACGCCGAAATGGGGCACCAAGTGGAAGAAGGCCTTTGTCGAGAATTATCTCAAGTCGATGTCCGTATCGCTAATGGGAGCGGTCATGCCGGACAAGTCGAACCATCTCGATCTCGATCCGACCTACCGCGATGTCTATGGCCGGCCGCTGATGCGCATGACATACGACTTCAAGCAGAACGAACTGAAGATGCAGGATTTCGCCATGGGCAAGATGGTGGAGATCGCGCACGCCATGAAGCCTCGCGAAATCAAGAAGTCGGCGCGCGGACCGCACTATGACATTGAGCCCTATCAGTCTACACACAACACCGGTGGCGCCATCATGGGCGCCAGCCCGGCCGACAGCGTGATCAACCGATATCTCCAGCACTGGGACGTGCCCAATCTGTTCGTGGTTGGCGCCAGCGCCTTCCCTCACAATAGCGGCTACAACCCGACCGGAACGGTAAGCGCTCTTGCGCTGTGGGCAGCGGATGCGATCCGCCGCCACTACCTCAAGCATCCCGGCCCACTGGTGCACGCATGATCACGCGCCGCGCAGTCGTTCTGGTGGCAGGTGCCGCAGCGGCCGGCGCAGTGCTGGTGACGCTGGGTCCCTTCGCATATGCTCAGATCGGTGATTTCGCCAAGCAGGAGCGTGGACGATATCTGGTGGCGGCGGGAGATTGTGCGGCTTGCCATACTGCCGATGACGGCAAGCCCTTCGCGGGCGACCGGCCAATCGAGACGCCCTTCGGCACGATCTACTCCGCCAACATAACCCCGGATCCCGAGACCGGCATCGGGGCGTGGACGGAAGAGCAGTTCTACCGCGCCATGCACGAGGGGCTGGCCGCCGATGGCCGGCGCCTTTACCCGGCCTTTCCTTATCCCTGGTTCACCAAGGTGAGGCGCGAGGACGTCGACGACATCCGCGCTTACCTGCGTACGCTCACGCCGGTGCGGGCCGAACCGCGCGACAACGAATTTATCTGGCCACTCAATCACGGGACAGCCATGGCCGCTTGGAACGGCCTGTTCTTCACGCCCGGCGAATTCCAGCCCGGCAAGGACCAGTCCGCCGAATGGAATCGCGGCGCCTACCTGGTTGAGGGGCTGGGCCATTGCGGCGCATGCCATACGCCCAAGAATATTCTCGGCTCGTCGAAGACGTCGGATGCCTTTCAAGGCGCGGAGGTGCAGAACTGGTTCGCGCCCAACCTGACGGGCGACAAACGCACCGGCCTGGGCTCCTGGAGCGAAGAGGACATCGTGGCCTTCCTCAAAACAGGCCACAATGCGCGCACGACCGCCTATGGTCCGATGGGCGCAGTGATCAAGGACTCGACATCGAAGCTCACGGACCAGGATCTGCAGACAATCGCCACCTTCCTCAAATCCTTGCCTGCCTTCACCCCCAATTCTGCTGGCAATGCCGATCAGAAGATGCTCAGCGCCGGAAAAGCAATTTACGGGGATGATTGCGCTGCGTGCCACCAGCTCGGCGGCGAAGGTGTCGAGGGTGTGTTCCCTTCGCTGAGGGGCGACGCGGTCGTGCAATCAGAACAACCGCTGTCGATGCTTCGCCTCATTCTGAACGGAGGCCATGCCGCAGCGACGCCGAAGAACCCCAACGACAAGACGATGCCTTCGTTCGGCTGGAAGTTGTCGGACGATCAGATTGCTGCGCTCGCCACTTATGTCCGCAACGCCTGGGGCAACCAGGCCGCTCCGGTGACTGCGGAAACGGTTCGAAACCTGCGCAGCTCCACCGACAGCGTCACGGGCGCATACTGACCTGGCGCACTGTTTCCGACGCCCCACTCTTTCGCGAGATAGCGTCGCCGATGCCGCAGATCAGAGCAGCCAGGGGCGCGCGACCTTACCCGGAGACGCACTCACCCTGGACGCCATGTCGCCATCGAAAGCGAGCTGTTCGTTCCAAAGCCTGATGCCCGCGAAAGTAATGGAACAACCGCCTGCTGTGACAGTTGGAGCGTGTCTCCGGGAGTTGCAGGGTGTCGGCAGAAGACCGCGTCAGCGCTCGGAGACCTGATCCGAGATTTCCACGCGCGTCTTGATGGACGCTCTGTCTCAAACCCGTGACCAACCGTTGTGCTTTTGCCCAGTAGATCTCAGTCACTGCGCCCGCTCTTCTGGTTGCCCGCAATATCGGCTCTGCCCGGCTGCGCGGGAGGCGTGCTCGATCCGCAGGGACCGATCGGGGTCGGCAACCGAACCATCCTTCTGAACTCGCTTGCCGTGATGCTGGTCATTGTCGTCCCGACATTGATCGCGCTGCTGGCCTTTGCCTGGATGTTTCGCGCCACCAACCGCAATGCGCGCTACGATCCGCATTTCACCTATTCCGGCAAGATCGAGCTGATCGTCTGGTCGATCCCGACGCTCACAATCCTCTTCCTTGGCGGGTTGATCTATTACGGATCCCATCACCTGGATCCGCGCCAGCCGATCGCGTCCGGCCAGCATCCCCTGGAAGTCCAGGTGGTGGCGCTCGACTGGAAATGGCTGTTCCTCTACCCGGACCAGGGTGTCGGAACTGTCAATCAGCTGGTCATTCCCGCTGGCACGCCGGTGCATTTCAGACTGACCTCGGCCAGCGTGATGAACACCTTCTTCGTGCCGCAGCTCGGCAGCATGGTCTATGTCATGAACGGCATGCAGACCGAGTTGCATCTGCAGGCCGACCGCGAAGGCGATTATTTCGGCCTGTCGGCGCATTTCAGCGGTGACGGATTTTCCGACATGAATTTCCGTGTACGGGCGGTCTCGGCGGACGCGTTCGCCAGTTGGGTTTCATCGCTGCATGGCAAAGGCGTTCTGGACGCCGACGCCTATCGCGCGCTTGCCCGCCAGAGCATCAACATGCCGCCTGCCGCGTTCGGCAGCGTCGAGCCTGGCCTGTTCGACGCGGTGCTGCGCCAGACCCTGCCGCCCGGACCGGGGCCGGCCGAAACCGCCGCCGGCGAACCGCAGGTGAGCCCGAAGGCCGAGCCGAAGGCAGGGGCGCCGGCCATGACGCACCAGCCCAAAGAAGGAGGATGACGATGCTCGGCAAACTCGACTGGTCGGCCATTCCCTTCGACCAGCCCATCCCGCTCGGCGCAGCCCTGGTCGTCTTCCTGGCGGCCGCCGCGGTGCTGGTCTGGATTACGGTGAAAGGCTACTGGCCCTATCTCTGGCGCGAATGGATAACCTCGGTCGATCACAAGCGCATCGGCGTCATGTACATCGTGCTGGCGGCGCTGATGCTTCTGCGCGGCTTCGTCGACGCCATCATGATGCGCAGCCAGCAGGCGCTCGCCATCCATGGGCCGGGCTATCTGCCGCCGGAGCATTACGACCAGATCTTTTCCGCCCACGGCACCATCATGATCTTCTTCGCGGCGATGCCGTTCATGATCGGACTGATGAACTTCGTCGTGCCGCTGCAGCTCGGCATCCGCGACGTCGCCTTCCCGACCTTGAATTCGGTGAGCTTCTGGCTCACTGCGACCGGCGCATTGCTCGTCAACATTTCGCTCGTCGTCGGCGAGTTCGCGCGCACCGGCTGGCTGCCCTACGCGCCCCTTTCCGAGATGACCTATTCGCCCGGCGTGGGGGTCGACTACTATCTCTGGGCGATCCAGATCTCCGGCGTCGGCACGCTGCTCACCGGCGTCAACCTGGTGACGACCATCCTCAAGATGCGCGCGCCGGGCATGGGTTATCTGCGCATGCCGATGTTCTGCTGGACCTCGCTCGCTTCCAACCTGCTGATCGTTGCGGCCTTCCCGATCCTGACCGCCACGCTCGCCATGCTGACGCTCGACCGCTATCTGGGCTTTCACTTCTTCACCAACGAAGCCGGCGGCAACCAGATGATGTTCGTCAACCTGATCTGGGCCTGGGGTCATCCGGAAGTCTACATCCTCGTGCTGCCCGCCTTCGGCGTCTATTCGGAGATCTTCTCGACCTTCTCGTCCAAGCCGCTTTTCGGATACCGCTCGATGGTGGCCGCGACACTGTTCATCTGCATCGTTTCCTTCATGGTGTGGCTGCATCATTTCTTCACCATGGGCGCCGGCGCCGACGTCAACGCAGCCTTCGGCATCGCAACCTCGGTCATCGCTGTCGGCACGGGGGTCAAGATCTACAACTGGCTCTTCACCATGTATGGCGGGCGCGTGCGCTTCGACACGCCAATGCTGTGGGCGCTGGGCTTTGTCACCACCTTCACCATCGGCGGCATGACGGGTGTGCTGCTCGCGGTCCCCCCGGCCGACTTCATGCTGCACAATTCGCTCTTCCTCGTGGCGCATTTCCACAACGTCATCATCTCGGGCGTGCTGTTCGGCGCCTTTGCCGGTTTCACCTACTGGTTCCCGAAGGCGTTCGGCTTCCGCTTGCACGAAGGCTGGGGCAAGGCGGCATTCTGGATCACGCTTGCCGGCTACCTCCTGGTCTTCGTGCCGCTCTATATCGTGGGGCTGCTCGGCATGACCCGCCGGCTCCAGCACATCGACATGGACCTCTGGACGCCATGGCTGATGGTCGCGGCCTTCGGCATCGCGGTGATGATCATCGGCGCAGGCTGCCAGATCACACAGTTGATCGTATCGATCAGGCACCGCGAGACCTTGCGCGATGAGACGGGCGATCCCTGGGATGGACGCTCGCTTGAATGGTCGACGCCCTCGCCGCCACCCGTGTTCAACTATGCGCGGCTGCCGCATGTCGAGAATGAGGAGCCCTATTGGACCATCAAGCAAAGGGCTGCCGACGAGCAGATGCCGGAGAGCAAGGGCGACTACGAACCGATCGAGATGCCGCGCAACAGCCCGACAGGTTTCGTCACCGCCTTCTTCAGCACGCTGATCGGCTTCGCGCTCATCTGGCACATCTGGTGGCTGGCCATAGTCGGCTTCATCGGCGCCTATATCACTTTCGTCGTGTTCGCATGGCGCGAGCATGGCGATTATGAGATTCCCGCCAGCGAGGTCGAACGCATCGATCGCGGCAGCCGGGCGGCGCAGCTTGCCTGGATGCGCAGTCGGGAGCGTCCGGCATGAGCGACATCACGGCTGGCAGCGCACCGCGCGATCCCTATCGGCTGGGCCGCAGCCACGGCGATGGCCTGTTCTCGGCGACCGGACATGGCGAAGGCGGGCCGGCGTCGAAGTTCGTCACCGTAGCCTATGGATTCTGGATCTTCCTCCTGTCCGACATCATCATGTTCTCGGGATTCTTTGCGGCTTACGCCGTCCTCTCCAAGGCGACGGCCGACGGACCGACAGGCAAGGACCTGTTCGAGCTCACGCGCGTCGCGGCGCAGACGGGTCTGCTGCTCACGTCGAGCTTTACCGGCGGCCTGGCAATGCTCGCGTCGCGTCGCCGGTCGATGGCCGCCGCGCAATTCTGGCTGCTTGTCACCGGGTTATTCGGCGCGGCCTTCCTGTTCCTGGAAGTGCAGGAATTCGCAACGATGGTGAACGAGCAGGCCGGCCCGTCGCGCAGCGCCTTCCTTTCCGCCTTCTTCGCGCTCGTCGGCTGCCACGGCACCCATGTGGGGCTCGGTCTGCTGTGGCTCGGCACAATGATGGCTCAGCTTTGGGTGAAGGGGTTCCGGCCGGAGATCTTGCGCCGGGTGCATTGCTTCAGTCTGTTCTGGCACGCGCTGGACATCATCTGGGTCGCCATTTTTACGCTGGTCTACCTTCTTGGAGCATCATCATGAGCGAAACGGACACTCGCGACGACCCGGCGCTCGATCGTCGCGACGCGGCACCGGGCGAAGAGCGCCCTGAGGAACATGAACTCGCGGGCGGCCTTACGGGTTACCTGCTCGGCTTCGGCCTGGCGATCCTGTTGACCGTCGCCTCCTTCCTCGCCGCGCAGACCGACGTGATCTACCAGCCGGCGGTGATTTCAGCCCTGACGGTGCTCGCCATCGCGCAGATGGGCGTGCACCTGGTCTTCTTCCTGCACATCACCACAGGACCCGACAACACCAACAATGTCCTCGCCCTCGCCTTCGGCGTGCTGATCGTTGCCCTCGTCGTGCTCGGTTCCGTATGGATCATGACCCATCTCAGCCAGAACATGGCTTCGATAAGCGCCCACCAGGCCCATATGATGCCCTGATCCGATGGGCGGCGGACTGTCAGACGGCGCGGAGGAGGATGTCGACGTGCGGAACAAACCAGTTTGTCTTCGGTTGGGAAATCGCAACGGAGACAAATCAATGAAAACGTTCGCTCTGACGGTCGCGGCGGCTATGCTTGCATTGCCGGCCTTCGCCCAATCGACTTCGACCACGGAAAAGACCGGCGTGAATTCGGTTCTGGGCGTTGCGCCGTCCACGCAGGATTTCGTTACCGAAGCAGCAACCAGCGACATGTTCGAGATCGAGTCCAGCAAGCTGGCGCTCGAACGGTCTGACGATGCGACGAAGGCCTTTGCCAAGCAGATGGTCGCCGACCACGAGAAGACCACCGCCGATCTGAAAGGCCTTGTGACCAGCGGAAAGGTGAAAGCCACGCTTCCGACGGCCATGACTGACAAGCAGCAGTCGACCCTCAACGATTTGAAGGCGCTGCAGGGCAATGACTTCACCAAGCAGTACCACTCCGATCAGGTCGATGCGCACAAGGATGCGGTCGACCTCTTCAAGCGCTACAGCGAAGGCGGCGACCAGGCCGATCTGAAGGCATGGGCAGCGGCCACATTGCCAACTCTGCAGCACCACCTGGACATGGCCAACGGACTTAACAAGTAAACCTGCCCGCGGCTTGGTGATGGCGTAGGCACATTCCCCATCGCGCGCCCCAGACCCTGGATTGCCCTCACCCGTTGGCACGTGGCGACATTTCAGGTTCGAGAAGCGCTGACCGATGTCGGCACCTTGAGGTTCCGGCCGGTGCTTTTTTGATTTTGGACGGCTGCACGTCTATCCTGGTCTGGCCTCGAGCGCAAATCGTCGCCGGACCATCGCGTCCCGGCCGGACGCCCGATCGGCGATCCCTCCCATGCGTCATGCAACGTAGCGAGGGAGGCCCCCCGAACACGCAGAATTAACGGCCCGTGCACCTCAGCAACGGCAGCGCCCATACATCTGTTGGCCGACACGTCGGCCGACGGGAAGCTGGCCATCAATCGAGGGCTGTTCGCGGTTTGCCGGCCCGCGGCTACATCTTTTCCTTGATGCCGGCCTCGAGCAGCCACCAGTTGACGGGATAGCTGGTCAAGAAACCAGCGATCATGGCGAATTGCATCATAAACCAGAACTCGACCGAGTCAGCTGTCAACGACATACCGAAAACCGGCCGAAAAACCACGAACTGTGCGAACGCCATGAAGCCGTACATCCCGACTTGCCATGCCGTGAGCGACAACGTGTCGGCCTTCAGCGCCTCAACAAGGCCATCCCTCACCGAGAGACCGCGCATCGGCCTGATGGTGAAATATTGAAAGGCGACGCCGAGGAGGAAGGCGAACAGGTAGTCCAAGATCCAGACCGCGAACATCTTCTCGTCAAACAAACTGCGCCATCCAAACCAGAGTGCCACGCTGGGAAAAAACGTTGCGAGCGATTCCGCCACGATGTCACCCAAGGTGCAACCGGCTCCGCAATGCAGCGCGCCTTTGCCGACCATCACAGAGAAGGGTGTGTCGGGCGTGCGCCGCCGAGACTTGGCCGCGCTGTCGCTAGCCGATCTTCCGAATTTCAAGTAGCCCCACAAAACCAGCACCGTTCCGAAAAGCGCGGCGACCGGCCAGACGATGTTCATGATCCACATCGGCTGCGGACGGCGCGTCTCATCCCAGCCAATCCAGCCTGCCACCAGAACGCCGCTGACCAGCGAAAGCACACCGAGCACATGCAGCCAGATGGGTACCATGTCGTTGCGGACCTTTCGCAAATCTTAGTCCCGGTGGCGTTCGCAAGCCGAATTCGGCTTGCTATCGCATCCCCCAGCGACCGCGTAGGCAATCAATCGCCCACCAGGCGGGAGAATCTCGTTGTCGCGGTGCAGCCGGGCGAACAGCAGATGCATCGCAGCGACCGGACCGTTTCGTTAACGAGTGCTCACGCGTTTTGGGAGCCAAGCGCCTAAAGGGCGGATTTGTTCCAAAGACGGTCACTCTCGAGCTGCCGTTTCCCCGCCATCGAACCGGAACCGCAATGGCGCTGTCCCATCAATCGCGGGCAAGCCTGGGGCAAATGTCGATCCTTAAGGGTGTAAGCGCTTCAGCATGCTCGGGCGAGAAGAAAAATCTCAAATAAACTTGAGCGCTCGAGCGGAACAAACGCAGTGCTCTCTGGTTCGCCCTCTATAGAACGCTACCGGGAGGAACTCATGTTAACTCGTTCTACAATCATCAGCGGCGCTGTCGCGTGCCTGCTCCTGGCACTGCCCGTCGGTTCAGCTGTCGCGGCGCCAGCCGTTATCTCGAGCGCGCCGATCCCTTCTTATGTGACGCAGGCGCGGTACCACCATGGCCGTCCGTTCATACTGCGGCGGAACCACGCATACTGGCATGGCCACAGAGGCTACCGGTATTATCGGCCGGGTTATCGCCGATACAATGGATGGTGGTTTCCACCAGCGGCATTCGCCTTGGGTGCCATTATCGGCGGGGCCCTCAGCCAGCATGGCCCCGTATCCAGCCGCCACGTCCAATGGTGCTATGACCATTACCGGTCCTACCGGGCATCGGACAATACATTCCAGCCCTATCACGGTCCTCGCCGGCAGTGCCGATCCCCTTATTGAATAGGCTTGTAGACCGCCAAGATCAGCTGGTGGCCCTCAGGCCAAGCAAGTGTGGAGCCGAGACGTGACTCGCGGAATAGCAATTGCCCTGATTGTTGTCGTCGTCCTGTTCGCCGGCTTTCTCCTGCTTCGGGGCGCGGGGTCTTCCGCGGGTGGATCGGGCGGAGAGACCCCGCACGCCCTCGATACGCGCCCATAGCGGCAGGTTCGCCGGCTAGCCTGGCGCACATTGCCCTTCGCCCCGCCGCGGGTCGGGGCCGATAAATCATTTCCAACAGGAGGCTGCCCGATGTATCGGCTTGTGCTTTCGGCAATCATCATATTGACAGGCGCTATCCTTGTCCTCGGAGGCCTCTGGTTGGCTGCCCTGGGCGGCAGCTGGTTTTACGTCGTGCTGGGCGCGATGCTCGCCGCATCCGGGGCCCTGATCGCGATGCGCAGACCGGCTGGCGCGGGCCTTTATGCAGTTACGATCCTGGTCACGCTAGGTTGGGCCTTGTGGGAAGTCGGCTTGAACTGGTGGGCCCTAGCACCGCGGGGCGGGCTGTTGCTCGTTCTCGGTATTCTCGTGCTCCTGCCGGCCATCGTAAACGCGTTCAATGGGCGCTATCGGATCACGGCCGGGTTTGACGCCAACAATGCAGCGCTGGCCGCAGTCATCGTGTTGGCGGCGGCTGTCGGCATCTATTCGATGTTTGAGGATCCAGACGACGTTTCCGGCACATTCAATCAGGAACGCATGGCGGCAGCGGCGGCGGCAACGGACGGGGGGATTCCGCCCGGGCAATGGGTTGCCTATGGCCGCACCTCGATGGGCCAGCGCTTTTCCCCGCTTGCTCAAATCACGCCGGCGAACGTCGACAAGCTAAAGGTTGCGTGGACCTACGAGACCGGACAGATCCGTGACCAGAATGATCCCCAGGAAACGACTTACGAGGTCACTCCGCTTATGGTCAACGGCACGGTGTACATCTGCACTCCGTTCAGCACGGTGATAGCCCTCGATCCTGAGACGGGCAAGGAGAAATGGCGGTTCGACCCGAAGCTGAAGCAGCCGCCTCGGGACACCACCCAGCATATGACCTGCCGAGGCGTGGCCTACCAGGAGGTCACACCGGCCGACCTGCCGCCGGAAGTCTCTCTCGCACCTGACTCGGCCGCGGCCGGCACCCAGGCTGCCGCCGATCTCCAGCAAAGCGTCGACGAAGTGACGACCCAGGCCGCTGGTGTACCGCAAAATGTGGTGACCGGACACGCGCAGGCCGGAGCTCCCAATCCGGTGGTCGACCGCGAGCAGCCCCCGGCGCACGTGACGCTGAGCGCCGAATGCACTAAGCGACTTTTCGTCCCCACGTCGGATGGCCGGCTGATCTCTATCAGCGCCGACACCGGCAAGCTTTGTCCCGGTTTCGGCGGTTCGGACGGCACGGTAAACCTATGGGCCAACATGCCCAACGTGACGCCCGGCTCGTTCTATTCGACGTCTCCTCCAGTTGTCGCCGGGAACCTGATTGTCGTAGCTGGAGCAGTCAACGACAACGTTGCGACGACCTCACCATCAGGCGTGATTCGGGCTTTCAACGCCTATACTGGGGCATTGGTTTGGAATTTCGACAGCAAGAACCCGGATGCGACCGCTCCAATTCCCAACGGCCAGAGCTATTCCCACAATGCACCCAATTCGTGGAGCGTCGCCAGCTACGACCCCAAGCTCGGGCTAATCTATTTTCCGATGGGCAACGAATCGCCCGATCAGTTCGGTGCCAACCGCGGGTCGAACACCGAGCGGTTTTCGTCCTCGATCCTGGCGCTGCATGCGGATACGGGACAGGTGGCGTGGGTCTTCCAGACTGTTCATCACGACCTGTGGGACTACGACGTGCCGGCTCAGCCGAGCCTGGTTGATCTGACGATCAACGGGCGAGAGGTCCCGGCCCTGGTGGCTCCCACGAAGCAGGGAGAGGTGTTCGTCCTGAACCGCCTTACCGGCGAACCGGTTTTGCCGGTCAAGGAAGAGCCTGCGCCGCAAGGCGCTGCCGGCGGGGACCATACAGCGCCAACGCAGCCACACTCCGCAGTATCGTTCAGGCCAAAACCACTTACCGGAGCCGACATGTGGGGCGCGACCCCCATAGACCAGCTTTACTGCCGCATTCGGTTCCATCAACTCCGTTACGACGGTGCGTTCACCCCGCCTTCGCTCGGCGGCAGCATTGTCTATCCGGGCAACTTCGGTGTCTTCAACTGGGGGGCGATTGCCGTCGATCCACAACGCGACATTGCCTTCGCCATGCCGGTCTATCTGGCTTTCACCTCGCAGCTGCTGCCCCGGCCAGACGACACAACCCGCGTCGTCAGCAAGAAGGGCGCGCCGGTCTTCAATGAAAACTTCGGCGCTCCGTTCGCCGCCAAGATGGGCCCGTTCTACTCCTTCCTCAATCTGCCGTGCCAGCGGCCACCGTGGGGGTATGTCGCTGGCGTGGATTTAAGAACGGGCGAGACGGTATACCGCCATGTCAACGGCACCGTTCGCGACCTTTCTCCTGTCCCGCTGCCGTTCAAGATGGGCGTGCCAGGCATTGGCGGCCCCATCGTCACCGCGGGCGGTGTCGCCTTCTTGAGCGGCACGATGGACAACTACGTTCGAGGCTATGACCTTCGCACAGGCCGCGAGATTTGGCGCGATCGCCTGCCGGCGGGCGGGCAGGCCACGCCGTCCACTTATCAAGCTGCGGATGGCCGCGAATATCTGGTCGTGGTAGCGGGGGGTCATGGGTCGACTGGCACAAAGGCAGGCGATTCGATCATCGCCTACGCGCTGCCTCGTTGACTGCTGTCCTTTCGGGCGTAAAGCGCGCTCCGGGCGACGTCCAGGTTCCGCGGTCGCCTGGGCGCATCCTCGGGCGCCGACTAACCGGAGCCTGACGAGCTCGCGATTTGAGCGTTGAACAAGGCTTCTTCGTGCGATCCACCGAATGCTACTTCGACCTCTCGCTCGACAACCCCGCCCCAATAGGAGGAATAGGCCTGGCGGCTGGGCGGCATCCGCTCCGAACCGAGCTCAGGCGCGTAGGCGCGCACTTGTTCCAGCAGCGCCTGCCAGGGCAGCCAGCCAACAATCCAAACCGGATTTGCATGAGGGCGGCTCAAGCAGAGGCAGGGAAACCGTCCCACCCCGCGAAATCGTCCCTCACGCACGTCATCTTGAAGGGCCGCCTTGGCGTCGCGCCCGGCGAATTCCTTCACGAAGCGGGCATGATCGAACTGGTCGGGGCGAGCTTTGGCAAGCCCACAGGCAAGCTCAACCAGCACTTCGTCGCGCGCTACATTGCGCGCTTCGAGCATCAGTGCTTGCCGGACCTGACGGAGATAAAGATCGCCGGCGGCGGGCGACTGCAGCCCTGCGGCCTTGACCGCAAGGCAGGCAGGCCATGACGAGGCGGGTGGATCTTTCACCCAGATCACCGGCTCGAGGGGCATTCCAGTCACAGCGCTGGCGTGGATCCATAGCGGGCCCATCTGGATCGGCCGATGGATGTCGTGCACCGGATCACAGAACCTGTCCCAGCCGCCAATCATGCCGCCCATCCGCAGGCGCAAGGCAACCTTGCCCCGAAACCCGTAACGCAGTCGCCGCAGCTGGGGCTCAAGGCCCCAGCTCCAGCAACACAGCGGATCGGTGAAATAGGAGATTTCAAGGACCGGTGTCTGCCCCGGCGACGCGGCTGCGCAGTCTGCCATTGCACTCACGCCGCGTTAGACCCGGGAAGTGTCGGGCTTCATTGGGCTCTCCAGTTTGTCCTGCGGGTATGAGGACCATTGCGTTGGGGCGGAAGCCGTCTTGGACTTAACCTCCTCACTGCGCTTTTTCGACATCTCCTTGTTTTTTGCGGCGACTTGCTCCTGCGTCGCTTTCACCCCTTTGGGTTCATGATTGATCTCGCCATCGGTATCGATGACGTGCTTGTGCGGCTCCTTGACGTAGTCCCAGCTTTCGCCCTCTTCCCATGGGCCCTGACCTTCGTTCCAAGGTCCTCGCGCATCAGCACCGTTCGAAAGATTGAAGTAAGTGTGCGTGTGCCGCGGGTCGCCCTGAAGAACCCCCATTGGGAAGTTCGGTTGAATGGTGTCCAAGGCTGCCCCGAACATCTGAAAATGCGCGATTTCCCGTGTCATCAGAAAGCGCAAGCTGTCATGCACCAGCGGATCGTCGGTGAACTTCATCAGATATTCGTAGGTTATCTTGGCGCGTGCCTCGGCGGCCATGTCCGAGCGCAAATCGACTGTCAAATCTCCGTTGGCATCGATGTAGCTTCCCGAGAACGGGACGCCTTGGCTGTTGGTCAAAGTGGGCCCGCCGCCAGACTGTATAAGGAACAGAGGATTGGTAAGTGCCTCATGCAGCACCTCCTCCTTACCCGCCTTGCCTTTGGTCAGCTTGTTAAGAGGGCAAGCCTCGGCGGCGTTCTTCAACTCGCCGTTCACCCCATCCAAGAGCATGGTGATCGTGGCGCCGACGATTTCAAGATGGCTGAATTCCTCAGTCGCGATGTCCATGAGCATGTCATACTTGTCAGGATAGGGTTTGCGCGTCGAAAATGCCTGCGTGAAGTAGCGCATGGCAGCGGCAAGCTCGCCATTCGCACCGCCAAACTGCTCAAGCAGAAGGGCGGCAAACTTCGGGTCCGACGCGGACACGCGTGCGTTAAACTGCAGTTCCTTGACGTGATAGAACATGATCGTCTCCGTGATTTTGGGGAAGTTGGATCGCTCCCGATGGGAAGGACAGCGAACCCGACGCTGGAGCGGATTCCCGGACCGAGCGACTGCAAGCCGAACTTGAGCGCGCCTGGGTTGTTCCACGGCCCGGGGTCACTTTGCCAGGTCGCAAGTAGCTTCCACTCGCCAGTCCCGTCGGTGTGCGGGCTTTGGGCGAAAATCGATGTGCGTAGAACGATATTCGCATCGTCGGACCGCACAGGTCCTGTGTTGCCTATCGCGATAGGATTCAACGCAGCACCCCACCTGATTCCTGCAGGCTAGACGCTTGCGATTGGGATGGGGGCTGCGCCGCCGCCCAGGCCATGCGAACTAACGTTGCTGCGATCCTTTAGGATCGCTCTGGTTGCCAAGGGCCACGTCAAGTTCTGCGCCGAGCAGAACCAGCATTGTTGACAGCCACAGCCATATCATGAAGGCGATGATAGTACTGAGGGATCCATAGGTGATCGACAGGGTCGCCACGTGAGCAAGCACGCGCGAGAACAGGGCGGAACAGGCGGTCAGAGCTGACGCCGCTGCGAAGGAACCGAATGTCACCAGCGAGCCCTGCTCACCCTCGCGATTTGGAGCAAAGCGGTAGAGCATTCCAATGCCGACAGTGGAGAGCGCCACCAAGGCGGGCCATCTCAAATAGGTCAACAACACCGGCCAGTTCTGCGAAATCCCACCAAGCGCAAGCACGGAAGGGCCGACCACAATCAGCGCGATGCCGATCACCGACAGAAAAAGAATGCCGCCAGTAAATGTTATCGTGATCATTGTAAGGCGCAGGAAGCCTCTGCTCTCCGTACGCTCAAAAATCGTATTGAGTGCGACCAGGACCGCCTTGACGCCGCTGCTTGCGCTCCAGATGGCCAGAGCAAGGGCGAAAAATGGACCAAGGAAGCCCGAAGAAGCCCCTCCGTCCGCGCTCTGCGCAAGTTGGTTATTCACGGCCATTCGGATGATTTCCTGCGTGCTCTGCGGCATCACCGAGGCAACGGTCATCACTGCAGCCCGCAATTCGTCTGGACTTATGAACTGGCTGCTTGCCCAGACCAGCACGGCAATGCCGGGGAAGATGGCCAGGGTAGCGCTGAACGCTACGCCCGACGCTACGTCAGAAAGCTTGTGCGTCTGGAATGCGATCGCGGCTTGACCGACGGCGCGCACCCAAGACCGCAGCTTGGCTGAGGTGAACCATGGCTCCGGCATGCTGCCTCCGACCCTGGGAACCATTCATCCAGCGCATCGTTCCAGAGCCTAGGGTGCCCGACCACGCTTAGTCGCTTCTTGGCTATGCCTTTGTCGGCAGTCTCCCGAAGTTCACCGGTTTCGACTGCACGAAGTAGCTTCTGGCGCTTCACGAGTGGCGTGACATGGAAGGCAATCCGCGCTGCGGTTGAACGAAGGGATGGTGCACACGTGCCAACTGGGGATCATCCAAAAGCACTCATCCGCTATGCGGTTTTATACGCGGGCTTTGCCGGCACGGTGCTCTTTCTTATTTGGCGCGTGAGTGAGGCGCTGCTGCTTCTCTTTGCCGGAGTTGTATTTGCGTCATTTCTCGACGCCCTCACGTACTTGCTCGGGAAGCTGGTGCATTGGCCGCGCGGCATCCGGCTGATGATCGTCTGTATGGCCCTGTTCGCCTTCGTGTTGGCCTGCGTTGCATGGGGCGGAGCCGCGATCGGAGTGCAAGGCAGCGAACTAGCTGCCACCGTGCGCGAGCAGATCAACAACGGCTTGGCTTGGCTGCAGCAACACGGCTTCAAATTCCCTCGGGACACCGCAGATGATTTGACGCAGCCGGTCCTGCGCGAGGCGACCCCGACATTGAAGTCTATGCTCCCTAACGTCGGCGGGTTGTTTGGGCCGGCCTGGACCGCCATTGCAACATTGGTAGCCGGGCTGGGCGACGGTATGATTATTGTTTTCCTCGGACTCTTCTTGGCCGCACAGCCTGTCGTCTATCGCGACGCCGTTCTCCTGCTTGCCCCGCCGGATCGCCAACACTGCTGGCGCGTGATGCTGGACGAATGCGGGCAAGCCCTGCGGCACTGGATTGTCGGCCAATTGATCACGATGACCTTGATCGGGCTGTTCGTCTGGCTTGGGTTGACATTCATTGGGGTCAGTCCGGCTGCTCTTCTCGGCCTGCAAGCGGCCCTGCTTGCCTTCGTACCCACGTTGGGCCCGCTCGTCGCTGGCGTTGTAGTCATCGTCGCCAGCTTGCCGTTCGGCATTTGGGCGGTGATCGGCGCGACCGTGACATATGTTTGCGCGCAGACGCTGGAGAGCTACATCTTGACGCCGGTGATCCAAAGGCGAGCCGTTTCCGTGCCTCCTGCATTGCTGTTTTCGGGCCAAATTGTGCTTGGGGTCATGTTTGGAATTTACGGGTTGGCCCTTGCGACACCCTTGGCTGCGGTCATCCGAATTCTCATGTTGCGGCTATACGTGGCACCCACGCGTTGCAGCGGTGATGTCTCGGCGTTGGCAACTTCCGATAGACAAGTGAAGCCTGGTGAAACGGGAGCTGGCTAGACTAGGACACCCTCGACCGGTCCTTCCCTCATTGTTGCCCATTCCGCTCGCCGCGCGCCGGCCGGCCCGATTGGCCTGGCAAACACTTCTGAGACCCTTTCCGGCGGTCGAGGCTGAGATCGGATCGTCGAGAAGACCGCAGGATCAAAGACAGCTCCCCCCGGCCCTGGGCAGCAATTGGCCTCCACATCATCTCGACCTGCTCAAATGCGCATCACCTTGGCGGCTCGCCCATCCGCGCCGGCCGGCGGGATGCGCTTCGATGCCATCCCCGGTCGGGAACCTGTCGCCCGGCGAACGGCCCGGTGCAACTTCGCGCGGAACTCTTGGGAAAACATCAAGACGAGCAGCTTCGACGAGGGAGGTGCCACGCCAAGTGATGGACGCGAACAGCGCATGGGTTGCTGCGCAGACCCAATCGACACCAGCAGCATCAGGCTGCCAGTCACCGATGAATTTGCCCCCGATTGCCGCTCGGAGTTTCTGGCCTGTGCAACAGGAGTCGCACAGCCACATGCAACAGCGGGAGCGCCGGATTGGCGCTGCCCGCCGGACTATCAGTCGAGCACTTTGACGATGGTGTGGGTTTCGGGGTCAACGACCACGGTCCGATTATCAATCACGGTGTATTCGTACTTTACGTTCGGCACTTTATGGAGTTCCACCTTTTCCGGCAGCGTGCTCCCGACCTTCAGCTCAACCCCCGGCAACTTGATGGAAGCCAGCGGTTCTTTCTTCACGTATTCGCGGATGGTCGTTTCCTGTTCCGGGGCCAGAACCACTGTATCCGCGATTGCGACGCTAATGCCCGACAAGAGCAACAGGCCGGCGACAGAGTTGGTGATCAACGTCTTCATTTTCGATTCTCCTTCGTATGTGCCCCTTCTTCAACGCTGACCGACGCAGCGGAACCGCCGACGGGCCTCTCGGCACTTCATGAATCAATGAGCTTGTCGCACCCGTGTTTCAGCACAAAAAAGTGAACGGGCTAATGCGCTTGCGCGTTGGACTTAGGTCCAAGCCTTAAGAGCCGGCCGCCGGCTCAAGACCGGCCGGACGGGCGCCCACACTCGCGCACCGCGACGGCGTTGGACTTTGCTTGTCCTGGGCAAAGCCCGGCTTTACTCACGCAATTCGGCGGTTCCCGCCCGGCCGTCATTGCTCTCTGGTTTGCCTCGTCTTCTTTGCCGAATCAGCTGCGTGAGGGGCATCGCAGACGTGCCGTGCACCGGCACGGATAAAAACACCGCCGTCAGATGGTACTTTCGGCCAGCCACAGCCGGTTCCGGACATGACCGCCGACCAGACCAAGCGCCAGCACGGTGCCTGCACCGAGTGCCAGCGCTCCACTAAGACTGCTCATCAGTTTGCCTGGTGATCTTGCAGGGTGTGCCGCACTGATCCTGCCGGACACAACGGATCGACAGCCGACGAAGAATGGAGCATACGGCGAGCAGCCGCGGCGCCTGTCCGGCAGATTCAAGCACGTGCGGCGGGGCCGTTCTATCCCGCATACGGATCGAAGCCGGTCCACCCCGCAGCCTCATATTGGCTGCGCCGTTCCGCCAGATTGACTGACCTGGCCCGCAGAATCTGTTCAGCGTCTGGGATCACTGGGTCCTTGACCCTTGCAACTACAAGCGTGCCGCCGCGGCGAATGCCTTCCGCGTAAACGCCGGCGTCCTCTTCAGCGAGGCCTGAACCGGTCAACGCGCTGGTGATGCCGCCGGCTGCGCCAACTGCCGCCGCGCCGGTTAGGGCTCCCGCTGTGGTCGCCGCGAGCCACCCGGCCGCCGCCAGCGGGCCCAGGCCTGGAATCGCGATCACGCCAAGGCCTGCCAGAAGTCCTACCGTACCACCGACCAGACCGCCGAGGCAGGCGCCGGCTACGGCGTCCTCTGCCACCTGCGACCGATGGTGCGCGAACCAACGGTTTGCCCCATGGGCAACAACGCTGATGTCGGACGGTGAAACGCCCGCCGCGCCCAATTCGCGAACGGCCTGGTCAGCATCATCGTAGGTATCAAACAGCCCAACTACCACTTTCATATGGGCCTTCCTGTCCTGCACCGTGCAATTGGCGGCTCGAAGCATCGCACCTCTTGTCCAGGACCGCTCAACCATCTGCAGCCTCCCGGACCAGATTTGGGTGCATTATTACGCAGCGATAGCGCCAAATGTCCTCCCGATGCGGAATGCCGTTGAAACGCGCCTTCACCCGAATTCATAACAACAAAATCGACGGCCCAGCGGTCAGGGTAGGACCAGGACAGCAACCGCTGGGCCGGACGGGAGCCTGCTCCTCCCGATGGCGAGATCTGAAAATTCCGCAGCTTCAGCGCTCGCCGCCGCTGCCTGTCTCCAAAGGTGCTCTCGCCACGTTGTGTTCACCCTCGTCGCACCATCTACTGAGCGCGGCCGGAAACTATTCCAGACAGGACGACCAATTTATTCGCGTTTGTCGGGCGGGTGCGGTGGCGGCAAGTCATCACTGCCCAGCGCATGTCACTCGGCGTCGGGAACTCACGTCGAAACAAGCTGATACATGTGCTTTTTCGTTTCTTTCAATCGCTGTCCGTATGGCGTGTGTTATGCGCCCGGCTCGTCCGACCACGGGCGAACGTGAACCAATCTCAGAGCGCTGATCTGTGGAACTGTGGCCCAAACATGCGTCAACGTTCTTGGGTGGCCACACGTGCTCTGCTCACCGTTGCGCTTTAGGAAATCGTTACGGCGGTTGAGCCACCTTGCATCCGCGCCCGGTTCGCTCAGGCCCTAGGTCGAAGCTCGCTGGCCAAATGAATATCAAACCGAGCGCAAACAGAAATCCAGCATTGCGGCAAGAGGTTCGGGGCTTTTCCGGAGGCGGCTGCGAAGCGCGGCCCCCTCCCAGCAATCCACCAGGAGATCCGCCATCCTTGCCGTGTCGACGTCGGCCGCGATGGCGCCCTCTTCCTTGGCCCCGTCGAGGCAGAGCTGGAGCCGTTGGGCAATCGAGGAGAAGCACCATTCGATCTTCTCCCTGAAGACGTCACTGATGCCTGAGAGCTCCTGTCCGAGTCCGCCCATGAGACAGCCGAGATATCCTTCCCGCCGATAGCTCTCTTCCACCTGCCGGAAGAAGGAGCGAATGCGCTCCAACGGCGGCAAGGCAACGTCGGCAATGCAGGCGTCAAGCGTGGCGTGAACGTCGGCGATGTAGGTGTCGACCACCTGGAGGGCGAAGTCCTCCTTGTCGGAGAAGTGGTGATAGAAGGACCCTTTCGGTACGCCTGCGGAATCGAGCAGCGCCTGCAGGCCGAGATTGTTGTAGCCCTGCCTAAGCAGCATGGGCAGGCCTTCACCAATGAGCCGTTGCTTCGTCGTGTGCATCGCTTGTCAGAATGATCGCGCCGGGACGGCGCGACCATTACACCCAACGAGAACGGATTTCCAATTCCGGCAATCGCCCACGCTACCGTTGGGTCTTTTTGACCATGTGCTCGATCACATGGCTGTGCTCGTGCTGTGGGCTGAACATGATAATGGCGGCATCCTCCTCGACGCGCACATTGTGTCCGGGAGGCCAGTAAAAGAGGTCGTCCTTGCGTACGGTCTCCTGCCGCCCCTGCGCATTCGTCGTGGTGATCTCGCCCTCGAGCACATAGCCCCAGTGCGGGCACTGGCAGCAGTCGTTGTCAAGGCCTTTGAACAGCGGCGTCGTGTCGACGCCCTTGGAGAGAGAGAAATGCTCGGCGCTGATCTGATCGTAACCGGCGACGCTGCCAAAACCCAGGCGCTGCCTTATGACTGCTCCCGGAAGCTGAAGGCGCACGTCGACGTCATCTTTTGCAACTTTCATGGCGTTCCTCCATTAGACCACTCAGTCTAGACTGACTGGTCTAATGTGCGCGGTCGGTTTAGTCAAACAAAAAAAGCATTCCCGAGGCGACCGCCCACGCGGCGTGCAGGACGCGCCAAGAGCTGACGCGCCCGTATCCATTGCGGCGGAAGCGCCGCCGATCATGAGGCCGTCTGACGGTTCATGCCTGTATCAGTGTGTGCATCATGCCATCGTGCTGAGCGCACAGCGTCATGCGGCTAGTGGTGGCGTTCAAGCAGAGGGATCGGGGCAAGATTGATCGGCTGGTACTGCGCCAGTGTTCCTAGTCCCGCGGAGTCGCTCAACACAATCAGCCGCGCGTTGCTGCTGATCAGCCGTTCGGCTCGCAGCTGCTGCATGACGCGGTTCAGATGCGGCACGCTCAGCCCGAGGGCGTCTGCCATGACTTGCTGGGAGAAGGGCAGATCAAAGCTCGTCTCCTGCGCCAGACCCACCTCGAAAAGACGCGCATGAACCTCAAGCAAAAGGTGAGCCAGCCGCTCTATCGGTGTGCGCCTGCCGAGATTGACGATGTGCTCTGCATAGCTCGCCGCCTCTTGTGCTGCCAGCCAGCTGAGCACCAGGCCAAATTGCGGCTGTTCGTAGCAGAGGCGGGTGTAGCGATCGATCCCACACACGGTGTACGTCAGATCCGTCAGCGCTTCGACGGCATAGGTTGACCGATCGAAAAAGCTCACCGGAAAGCCGATGACATCCCCGGGCAGGATGAGCTTGAGAATCTGGCGCTTGCCGCTCCGGAGCAGCCTGTAGCGTATGGCGTAGCCATCTTGGACAAAGCACAGGCTCCGAAACGGGGAACCTTGGATGATGAGTTCTTGCCGTTTCTTGACACAAACGTCGCGTTCGAAAATCGCTTCAAGCGCTGCGACGTCGGCCGCGTTCAGTTTCATGACGCGGGTCAGTCTGGTCTTGATCGCGCTACCGTTCAGCGGCATGCAGCGTCCGATGTCGAAGGTCGTTGCCCACCGCATCATGCGGCGACTTGTTAATCTAGATCATTAATCGAAATCATCCAACGAAAGTTGCATTGACCGGACCGCGAGCGCGGCTGCGAATGGCCTTTGGATCCGACCTGTTTCCTTGTCGGTTGGACGAAGCGGGGCTAGCAGGAAAGCCCCAGAGGCTTTTAGCCTAGGGAGGAAAATCCAATGCCATTCAACGATGACAAACGAGCCGGCCTGTCTCGCCGCACTTTGCTGCACGCCGGTGCTGGCCTTGCGGGCAGCATGATGCTGCCTGTCTCGCTCATCAGCCCGGCCTCTGCCGCCGGGGATCAGCCGGCGCTGGGCACATGGCCGGCAGGCTCGCAAGGCGATACGGTCTATATCGGTGCTACTGTGCCGCGCACCGGCGCCTACGCCGTGCAGGGCGAGGACGAGCTCAAGGGCATGCAACTGGCCGTCGAGCACATCAATGAAGGGAACGACCTGCTCAAGCAGATCGCGCCGAAGACCGACAAGGGCGTCCTCGGCAAGAAGGTGGCCCTGGTCGTTGCCGATTCGGCCGCCAAGCCGAACAATGCCGTGCAGTCGCAGCAGACCTTCATCAACGACAACAAGATCATCGCCATGACGGGATCTACCTCTTCGGCCGTGGCGGTTGCACTCAACAAGTTCGCTCAGCGCGAGAAGATCCTGTATCTGGTGGCCATCTCCGGCTCCAACGACACCACCGGCAAGGACTGCGCGCGCTATTCGTTCCGCCAGTGTGTCTATGGAGAGACCTGCGCCAATGCGATCGGCCCGGTGCTGGTCAAGAATTTCGGCAAGGGCAAGAAGGCGGCGTTCATGACGCCTGACTATACCTACGGCCACACCGTGACGAAGTCGGTCAATGACTATCTTACCTCCCAAGGCGGTTGGGAGATGGTCACCAACCAGATTTCGCCGCTCGGAACGCAGGACTTCAGCCAGTATCTCACCAACATCGCCAATTCCGGCGCTGAGTTCATCGTCAACGTCAACTGGGGCCGCGATGCCGTGCTTTCGGTGCAGCAGGCAAAGCAGTTCGGCCTGACGCCAACCATGAAGATGGTGATCCCCTACCAAATTCCGTTTTTGGCAAAGGAAGTCGGTCCGGACCTGACCGAGGGGGTCTTCGCCGCCACGGACTTCTGGTGGACGATGGAGGACAAATATCCGCTTGCAAAAGCCTTCGTCGACGCCTTCCAGAAGAAATACGATTACCGGCCCGAATGGGGTGCGGAGAACGCCTACATGCAATTCGCCATCTGGGCGCGGATGGTCTCCGAAGCCGGCACTTTCTATCCGCCGGACGTCATCAAGCAGTATGAAAAGGGCGAGACTTTCCCCTCGATGGTCGGAGACGTCAAATTTCGACCCGAGGACCACCAGCTCATCCGTCCCGTCGTGATTGTCCGCGGCAAGGCTGCCAAGGACATGAAGAACGCGGAAGACTTCTGGGATGTCGTGGAGATCGTGCCTGGCGAAGGGTTGATGCAGAAGCCGGATGCGTTTGGCTGCCAGCTCGGTGACTACACCTGACGCTCACGACAATCCTCTGCGCATCACCGGCGCCAACAAGAATTGGCTGCGTCGCCAGCTCAAAACTGCGCGAAGCAATTTCTTCGCGCATTGACTCTGGCCGAGCGACAGTCGGCGATGCGACAGGCAATTCGTCAACCTCACTTCGGGCGGCAGCGTGATCAATTGGGCTAATTTCCTATCGCAATGCTTCAACGGGCTGGTGCTTGGCGGGCTGCTGGCGCTGATTTCGTCCGGCCTGACGATCATCTACGGCACCCTCGGCGTCCTGAACCTGGCGCATGGTGCCATGTTCATGCTCGGCGGCTATGCCGGCTGGGTGGCCTATGACTACACAGGCTCTTTCATCGTCGCGCTGATCGCCGGCTCGCTGTTTGTCATGCTGGTCGGCGTGCTGATGGAGCGGCTGATCATTCGCTATTTCTACTCGCGCCCGCAGGAGGATCAGATCCTGGTTACCTTCGGTCTCGGCATCGTGTTCGTCGAGACGGTACGCTTCTTCTTCGGCAGCCTGTCGAAGACGGTGCCGCCGCCGGCGCTGTTCCAGGGCATCACCAATCTGGGTTTCATGGTTTATCCGACCTATCGCCTCGCCTCGCTCGGCATTGTCACGGTGGCGCTGCTGGCGCTCTATCTCGTCCTCTACCGCACCCGCCTCGGCATGATCGTGCGTGCCGGCATAGAGGACTCCGTCATGGTCGGATCGCTGGGGATCGACGTCTACAAGGTGTTCATGCTGGTGTTCGGCATTGGCGCCATGGCGGCTGGCTTCGCCGGCATCGTCAATGCGCCGGTGGTGTCGATCGCGCCGGACGTTGGCGAGGCAATCCTGGTACAGACCTTCGTCGTCGTCGTCATCGGCGGTGTCGGATCGTTCCCGGGTGCGGTGCTGGGCGGCATCATCGCCGGCGAGATCATCTCCATCACCTCGATGTTCAACCCTGGCTATGCGTATGTCATGCTTTTCGTGGCGATGACCCTCGTGCTGGTATGGCGTCCTTACGGATTGCTTGGTGCGGCAGGGCGCGAGTGAACGCGGTCCGCTCATGAACCAGAAGCATCCCTTTCTCGTCGAGGTGCTGACAGCGATCGCGTTGATCGCCGCACCCTTCATCCTGCCGCACCTCGGCTTCGCACCGACAACCATCAATCGCATCCTGATCTGGGGGCTGTTCGGGCTCGGGTTCGACATCCTTTTCGGCTACACTGGCCTGCTTTCCTTCGGTCAGTCCGCCTTCTTCGGTACCGGCGGCATGTTCGCTGCCTATCTGTTGACCGAGCTGGATTTTCCTTATGTCATGGGGGCGATCATCTTAGGCGCCATCGTCGCCGGCCTGGTCGGCTACCTTGTTGGGCTGGTCGCGCTCAGGCGGACAGGCATCTATTTCGCCATGATCACTGTGGCGATTTCGGAAGTTTTCTTTTTCGTCGAATTCAACCCGCTGTCTCGCTACACCGGAGGCGAGAACGGCCTGCCGGGCGTGCCGACGCCGAGCGTTTTTCTTGGGTTCACCACGCTGACGTTCCATTCCGACAGGGCCATGTATGTTTTCCTGGCGTTCTGGTATTTCGTCGGCCTGGTGGTAGCGCTTCGCATCGTGCGCTCGCCGGTTGGGGCGATCCTTTCTGCCATCCGCGACAATCCGCTGCGCGCGGCGGCACTCGGCCACAATATCCACGCCTATAAGCACACTGCCTTCGTGGCAGCCGCGATCTACGCCGGCTTCGCCGGCGGCCTGCTTGGCGTCATGCAGGGGTTCATGCCGCCGGACGCTTTCATGTTCGACACTTCCGGCCAACTCGTCATGCAAACTGCAATAGGCGGAGCCGGGTCGTTGTTCGGGCCGCTGATCGGCGCGACGGTGTGGCTTTTCCTCAGCGATTTTTTCCAGAACACACTCCACTTGGGCGCGACATGGAAGCTGGTTCTCGGCATCGTGTTCGTGCTGCTGGTCGTTTTTCTGAGGCGCGGCATCGTCGGCGCCATTGCGGATCTCTACCGCATGCCTAAAGGCGCACGGAAAGCGACGGAACCGGCCGAGAAGCCAATGGCCGCCCCGGTGATCACGCCGGTTGCCACCGAGGCGATGCTGCCGTCAGCCCGTCCGACGCACCGCGCTTCCAGCCCTATTCTTCGGGCTACGGGTTTAAGCAAGCGCTACGGTGGTCTGATGGCCAATAGCGATGTCGATTTCACGGTCAATCATGGGGAAATCCGCGGTATCATTGGCCCCAACGGCGCCGGTAAAAGCACGTTCTTCAAGATGCTTACCTGCGAGGTCCCGCCAAGCTCGGGCAAGATCATGTTCGAGGATCGTGACATTACCGGCATGAGCGTAACGGACGTCTGCCAGCTCGGACTGACCAAAAGCTATCAGATCAACCAGCTCTTCGATCGGCTGACGGTCGGTCAAAACCTCACGATTGCTGCACTCGGCGAAATCCGAGGCAAGTTCAGATTGGACCTTTTCCGCAACATCCACAAAATCCCTGGCCTTGCCGAGCAGGTGGAGCGCACGCTGGCTCTGGTGAACCTGATGCACCGCCTGGACACGCCGGTTTCGGATCTCGCCTATGGCGAGAAGCGGCGGCTGGAGATCGGGCTGGCGCTCGCGACCTCGCCGAGCCTGCTGTTGCTGGACGAGCCGCTTGCCGGCATGAGCCCGAGCGAACGCATCGAGACGGTGGCGCTGTTGAAGTCGATCGCGCGCGGTCGCACGATGATCATCATCGATCATGACGTAGATTCCCTGTTCGAACTGGTCGAAACGGTCACTGTTCTGCAAGAGGGTCGCGTGCTCGTTCATGGCACGCCGCAGGAGATCAAGTTCAATCCCCAGGTTCAGGAAGCCTATCTCGGCGGCGTCCACGGAGAGATGGCATGAGCCTTCTCGAAGTCAAAGGACTGAATAGCTATTATGGGGACAGCCATATTCTGTTCGACGTATCGCTACGCGTGGAGAAGAACGAGGTTGTCGCGCTTCTCGGCCGCAACGGCGCCGGCAAGTCCACGACCCTCAAGAGTCTGATGGGTATCGTCGCGCCGCGCTCAGGCAGCGTCACGCTCGGCGGCGAGGAACTGGCGGGCAAAACGGCGCACAGCATCGCCCGGCTCGGTATGCAGCTGGTGCCCGAGGAGCGGCGCATTTTCGGCAGCCTGAATGTCGAGGAGAACCTGATCCTCGCCGGACTGACAGCTGAGAACAGATGGCCCCTCGACAGGATTTACGAGATGTTTCCGCGTCTGAAAGAGCGGCGCGCCAGCCGCGGAACCGACCTCTCCGGCGGCGAACAGCAGATGCTGGCGATCGCCCGCGCACTCGTACGTGACCCCAAGATCATTCTGCTCGACGAGCCGTTCGAAGGGCTTGCGCCGGTCATCGTCCAGGATCTCGTGAAAGCCTGTCGAGAACTCGCCGAGGCCGGGCGGACCATGGTCCTGGTGGAACAGAATCTTGCCGCAACGCTGGCGCTTGCACAGCGCGTTTACATCATCAACAACGGGCACATCGCCCAGGAATGGACGGCAGCCGAGATCAAGGCCAGGCCCGAACTCCTGCAACGCTATCTCGGGGTTTGATGGGAGCTGTCCGCGCAAGTAGCGGCAAACTAATTCGCTCGCAGGTCGCGTAGCGCGAGTTTCCCAACCAGGCCCGAGCTTTTGCCGTGTTGTTCTTTGGAGAAGCAGGCCAGCTGTCTATCCACAGGCAAGGACCAATCCGATGAGAGCGGAAATTCTCCTTCCTGCTGTAATTCCATTCAATAGTCCCGAACGTCGACGAGACGGCTGCCTCGGACAGTAGCCACCACGAGCCGGCCGTTCGGATGGTATTTCGGTAATGCCGCCGCCTGATCTTCTATGGTTGCACCATCAATTCCGCATAACGCACCCCCGAGCAACCAATTCTGACCAATCCTGTCGCCCACAACGGCAATGTAGTCCCCGTCGGCCGGGTAACCCATCAAGCCTATCTGCTCATATTCTTCCAATTCGCGCATGTGCGTTTACATCTCTCCGAAGGACATCGATTTCAAATCTATGGCTGGCAAGATCCCGCGCCTGTCGTGGGCGACCCGGCACCACCCCAACAGGTGCCGGGCCGCAAGGAAGTGCCCGCGCGGTCGCACTTCCTCGAACACATACCTGGTGGATCATCGAGAGCTGCTCGACCGAGGCATCGACGACTCGTTGGCGCAAGCCACGAGCGCAAGTTGTCGCGTGGCTCCGGCTTGTTGCCGGGCTTGAGACAGCCATACGGCTCTATGCTCCTGAGCAAGACCTCTCATGGCGGAGCGCGCCGCGGGGGTGATTTCGTACGCGCCGCAAAAGGCGCATTGGAACTCTGCCTGCCGGTGCGCCAGATCGGCTTCCAGGGCGGCTCCCTCACAAATCGGGCAAGTTGATGGATAATATTTACGGCCTTTGTCAAACGGCAAAACGTTCATTCGCGGGCACCGCTTTTTTTTGGCATTAAGTTCTGTCGTACACTTGCGCACCCTCTAGCGGCCCAGCGGTTGCTTGGAGACAACAACCGCTGGGCTGACGGGAGCGTCGTTCCGAACGCAAAGCGCTCGCCGTCATGACTCGGTCCGTTACCCCCGGTACCTCCGCCGACAGGCATGCTGGGTTTGTCGGATAGGCCGAAGGTTCGCCCTTGCTGTTCGACTTACCAGGCAGGCGGGCGAACTATTCCCGGCCTGACGACATTTTCTTGAAAATCTTTTGCAAGGAGAGCGCCGGGCCTGATCGCAGACGCCGACGCCGACATGAAGGCCTGGACGGCTTCCGAGCCGCGAATAGCGAACGGTACCTTCCGGCACAGCGATGTTGCGGAGTCTCACATAATCGCGGCGGCATGGAATAGTTTCGGATCGAGCTCGGTATATGCAGCAACGAGGTGAAGTTTGTCCGTGCTCGCCACTTTGTGCAATTTTCAGGTGCTCAAGCAGAGCGTTTCTGGCGCTGAAATGCGGGGGACTAGCGCGCGAGGATCTAGGCGCTCGAGTCCGAAAGTTCTGCCGCTCGGTCCCACCATCCCCCTGCCCCGCCTCGTGATCTGGATCGCCCCCGCCGACAAAACCTCACTATGCCGGTCGATCGACCGATCGCCACATGACCAGCGTCCACCAGGGCGGTGGAAAGCAACCTGAAACACAGGCATCTCAAAGGGAGGAAACTATGGAACAACCGCTTTCACAACGCTTCGACGCTTACCGACCGTCCAAGACCCTGTGGTTCTGGACGGTCGTATGTGCCGTTGTGCTGACGATGATCGTCGGCTTCACGGCCGGAGGCTGGACGACGGCTGGAACGGCAGCCGAGATGGCCAAGACATCCGCCCTCAAGGCAAAGGCCGAGCTGGCAGCTAATCTCTGCGTCCAGAAATTCATTACAGCCTCCGATGCCAGCGACAACCTCGCCAAGCTGAAGGAAACCTCTTCTTATCAGCGAGACAGCTTCATCAGCGACGGCGGATGGGTGAAACTGGCCGGGATAAAGAGCGATGTGCCGGGTGCGGCGGATCTGTGTGCCGATAAACTGTCAGCGATGGACACGATCCCGACGAACGGCGTGGCTCAGGAGAACACCAAGAGCTGATTGCTTTGATTTCGCCCGGCGGACGGTGTGTCGCCGGGCGCAACTCGCGACGGAGGCGCAGCCATGTATGAAGCGTGGTTTTCAAGGCCCGTGCCAGTGGCCACCGGCGTGTCCGGCGAGATCAACAACCTTTCCAATGCCAGGCAGGCGGTCGACCTCCTTTCCAAGCACTGGCGAAGTGCGGGAAGCCCGAAGCATATGGCGGCGCTCAGGGCCTGCCGGCAAGCGATGAACGGTGGTATCGCGGCTGACGTCGCCAGGGACGCTTTGGTCGACGCAGCTCGAGAGGCCCATATGCTCGTCGAGTAAGTTGCGCGTCGCGATGGCAAAACGCGGAGCTCCGTCCGGCTTCCTGCCGGCCAGACGGCAAATTAGACCTCGCGGGCGGCTTGGTTTCGTCCGTGTCACCCTTGCTATTCTGTTGGTCGCAGCGTCGGCCAACACCACGGGGGGCCGAGCAGAAGCTGGCTCGTTTCCCCTGCCTCGTTTTGTCTCGCTAAAGGCTTCGTCCGCCAATCTGCGTGTTGGGCCAGGTGTGGGCTATAGCATCGAATGGGTCTTCAAACGACGTGGCATCCCCCTGGAGATCTATCAGGAGTACGGCAATTGGCGCCGGGTGAGAGATTGGGACGGAAGCTCCGGCTGGATCCATCACTCGCTCCTGTCAGGGCGCAGAACTGGCATCGTCGCTCCCTGGTCAAAAGATCGCCTCGCTTTGTATGCGAAGCCGGCGGCGGACAGCGCCATCGTTGCTTGGCTCGAGCCTCGCGTTGAGCTCAGGCTGAGCTGGTGCGACGGACAGTGGTGCGCGGTCGCGGCCGGTCCCTCAATGGGCTTTATCAAACAAGTCGGGCTGTGGGGCGTCTACCCCGGTGAAGTGCTCTAGATTGGTGACTCTACGTGGCGGACCGCACGGTATTGATTTCTGGAGGAGGAATTGCGGGGCCGACGGTAGCTTTTTGGCTTGCAGCCGCCGGATTCCGGCCGACGCTGATCGAACAGGCGCCCCAACTGCGCACAGGGGGCTATGTCATTGATTTTTGGGGTCTTGGCTACGACATCGCCTCGTGGATGGGCCTTGAGGCAGAGATCAATCGGGTAGGATATCACGTGCGCGAAATGCGCATCGTGGGTGAGAACGGCAAGCGTGTCGCAGGCTTTGGCACAGACGTCTTCAGCGAGCTGACAAACGGCCGCTACGTGACCCTCGCACGCAGCGATCTCTCGCGATTGCTCTTCGAAAAGATCAAAGACACCACCGAAGTCATTTTCGACAATGAGATCGTCGGGCTTGAGGAAAAATCGGGCAGTGTCCGGGTGCAACTGAAACGTGGAGGCGAACGCAACTACGCTTTGGTAATCGGCGCCGATGGCTTGCATTCAGGCGTTCGGCGGGTCGCGTTCGGGTCCCAGCAACGGTTTGAGAAGAAACTCGGCTACGCCGTCGCAGCGTTCGAGGTCGAGGGCTACCGGCCACGCGATGAAGACGTGTATTTGATGTACGGCTTACCGGGGCGAATGCTCGGCCGTTTCACGCTGCATGGCAACCGCACCCTTTTCCTGTTCGTCTTCACCGTTGAGGAGAGTCCTCTGCCAACGGCGCTGGACCTGCAAAAGGAAATGCTGCGCAAGAAGTATGCCGATGGCGGATGGGAATGCCCCCGCATCCTGGAGGAACTGGGCCATACCGATGAACTCTACTTCGACAGCGTCAGCCAGATCAGGATGAGCAGATGGTCCAAAGGTCGCGTAGTGTTGACCGGCGATGCCGCGTTTTGCGTTTCCCTGTTAGCTGGACAGGGTTCAGCCCTGGCCATGATTTCCGCATATGTCCTGGCAGGGGAGCTCTTAAAGGCCGACGGCCGACATGAAGAGGCTTTCAGTAGCTACGAAGCGCTTCTGCGGAACTATATACGAGCCAAGCAGCAGGGCGCAGCGCGATTCGCCAGCGCCTTGGCGCCCAGGACGCAGCTGGGACTTGTGTTCCGCAATTTGGTGACAAATGCATTTGCCCTACCCGGCCTGGCGCGTCTGGTGATCGGAAAAGAAATTACTGACGCGGTGCAACTCCCCGACTATCACTGGCGTTAGCCGGTCCTAGCTCCGCCAGCACCGAACGTCTCTCTTTGGAAAGCGACTCCCAAAGCCGCTGCCTGGCGGTAGATCGGTCTGCAAGCCTCCACTTCTCGGAAGGCAGGTTGCCGCTGCTCTGGTCGGTGCCCAGCATGGGTAACTCATGCGGACGACTGCCTCCATGAGCCCAGCTGCTGAGACGGCCATCTGATCCTCATTTCATTGTCTAGTCCGCTAGATCGGCTCGGCGGATTTGATCAGCGCCATGCCTGTGTTAGGGCAGGTTTCCCACGAGGACAGGCATGGCAGGCATCTCACGGAAATACCCCATGCTGCGGCGCTCGCAGGCAATGTGGACTTCGCGTCGCATCTGGCAACCGCGCCTTGTCTTCTGGGCTGGAGCCGTCTCGATCGGATTGATCAGCGTGCTGTTCGCGGCACTCGCGGATCAGGCACAGGAGCTGTTTCATGTTCTTGTCGGCAGGGACACCGGCTGGCGCTCTTACCTGCCGCTGGTGATGACGCCGCTCGGCTTCGTGCTGTGCGCCTGGTTGGCGCATGTATTCTTCCCGGGTTCGCAAGGCAGTGGCATCCCGCAGGCGATCGCCGCCCGGCACTTGCGCGACGAAAACGATCGAAGCCGGATCCTGTCGCTGCGGCTGGCAGCCGGCAAGATCGCGCTTACGGTGATAGGTCTGTTCTGCGGGGCCTCGATCGGACGAGAGGGGCCGACGGTACAGGTTGGCGCCTCGCTGATGCTGCAAGCTGCGCGCTGGGGTGGCATGGCACAGGCACGCGGCCTGATCCTTGCCGGATCGGCCGCCGGCATTGCCGCGGCCTTCAATACACCACTTGCCGGCATCGTGTTTGCCATCGAGGAGATGGGGCGGACCTACGAGGCGCGTACCAACGGACTGGTGCTTACCGCGGTGATACTCGCCGGCCTTGCCTCACTCGGCCTCGTTGGCAACTACACCTATTTCGGCGTCGCCAAGGACACGGTGGCATTCGGCGCCGACTGGCCGTTGGTGATCGCCTGCGGTGTCATAGGCGGCGGCTTCGGCTCGCTGTTTTCCCTGCTTGCTTTGACGGTCACACGCCGCATCCGGCGCTGGAATGCGCTGCAGCCTCTCTGGCGAACACTGGTCGTGGCAGGTGTGTGCGGGCTTGCTGTGGCGGTGATAGGAATCGCATCGGGCGGACTCACCTTCGGTACCGGCTATACGCAGGCTCGCGTGGCTATCGAGGGAACCCCTTTGCCTGCCTTCTTCTTCCTGGAGAAATTCGCAGCCGGCGTCCTGTCGATGGTGTCTGGTATTCCGGGAGGCATCTTCGCGCCGTCGCTTGCGGTCGGCGCAGGGATCGGCAGCACACTCGGAGTGGTCCTGGGTACCAGCACGAGCATCGCTGCCCTGCTCGGCATGGCTGGCTATTTCGCCGGCGTGGTGCAGGCGCCAATGACGGCTTTCGTCATCATCCTCGAAATGACCGGCAATCACGACAACGTCATTGCCCTGATGTGCGCGGCGATGCTGGGCTTCGGCACGGCTCGCCTTGTCTCGCGCGAGCCGCTCTATCACGCGCTATCGCGCGTGTTCGTGGCCGAGGGGATCCGGAAGCGCAGGCTGGATGGTGCTGACGATGCAGTCAAAGCTTAGCCGCCACAGCAAAATACTTGCGCCCGACCGATCAGAAATGGCCTTTCCAATCGGGTTTCGAGGAACGGCGCCGATGAGCCGAAGGCTATTAGCGCGGCGGGCAACAACAGCGTGATTTTCTACCAGCCAGCGCCGAGCGTCTGAGTTCCAAATCAAATGACGCAACGCCTCATAGCACCCATCGGAACGCCCGCCTCAGCTCAGCAGTGCCGTCTTTGTCATACCATCGGCCATGCGAGAGGATGACACGCTCCGGATGCCAGGCGAGCATCTCTTGCACTGCCGTGCGCAGCGCCCTGCGGCGTCGGAAGAAGCTCAGCCGCATGTCGATGGGTGCCTTGCCGTCGGGGTCGGCGGCGCCTGCGAGTCTTACGAGCAGTTTCAAGAACCAGCTGTGTACCCGCTTTGGCTCGAAGTTCTCGATCAGGTCGGTGAGGATCAGGGTTCGCGTGGCGCGGTGGAACAAAACAGCTTCGGTCAGCACATCGCCGCGAACCACCAAAAGGTCGACTTCGCCGGGCCATGGCGAGTGCCGCCCCACCAGAAGCCGGTCCACCGCGATCGGACGCTTGGCGCGCTTCTGCAAACCGCGCACGGCCAGGACTTCGGCGTTGGGAATGGCGGCCTTCCAGTCGGGCACCCACCAGTAGTGCAGCGAGTTCGGAGCAATCAGAAATCGGACCGGTCCGAGCACATCGACTGCCGATCGCAGAGCCGGCGTGAGAGCTACCGGCGAGTGGAGCGCCAGGTCGCCATTGCGGAGCCGCAGAACCGTCATACGGGTGCTGAAGGGAAATTTCATCAGCCTGAGGTCATACTCTATCGGCGGTCCATCCACGATCCACACGTCCGAAGCGACCGGCTTGAGAACATTAATCGGCTCGTACAAGGTCAATGCTGAGCGACCGTTCAGAGATTCCTCACGCCTCGGCATCAGCTCTCAATCCTTCGGACTGGCTCGGCGTGGGTCAGCAGCCACTTCCGCGCTGGCGCGCCGTCAGCCATTCACGAACAGCTAGGCGGACGATCTCCGATTTTGCGACCCTCATTTCAGCGGCGGCTGCGACCAACGCCGCTTCGACGCCGGCGTCGAACGACATCGACCCGGATTCTCGCAGCATTGCCGCGGCGCGGATCTCGGAAGGCGCATCATCAAGGGCGAGCGCATCTCGGACGTCTGATCCGGTCGTCATGACGGCAACTCCGGGCGCTCGTTGGCCTGAGTGTCATCGTAACTCCGGATGGCGACAACCCAGTCCTTCCTGATCGTGGCGAGCACGACCCGGCAGCCTTGCGGATAATAGCGTGGCAGCGCCGCCGCTGTTCGGCAATAACAGCACCGTTCAAGCCGCAAAGCTCGCCTCCGAGCAGCCAATCTTCACGGGCCTTGGCCCCGACCACCGCGATGTAGTCTCCATCGCAGGGATAGCCGATGAGCCCAACTTCCTCGTAGTCTTCAAGCTTGCGGATCGCGTTTGCTGCACTCAAGCCAGATACCTCTCGGTAGTTCAAGATCGGATACAGGCACATCTGGAACGGCCCGGCACCACCCCAACTCGATGCCGGGCCGCAAGGAAGTGTCCGCGCGGGGCGCACTTCCTGACTGCCGTGACGCGGATTCACGATCCACCCCGCGACAGCGTCTCGTTTGCACAGGCAAGGACCGGGATAGTCGAATTCTGTTGCCGAGCCTGCGACAGCCACATCCTTCGGTCCTCCTCGGAGAGCCCCTTGATTGCGGTGCGCGCTGCCGAAGTGATTTCAAAGGGGCCGCAAGAAGCGCATTGGAACTCGACCTTGCGCAGCGCGATATCTGCCTCCAAGGCGGCTCCAGCGCAGATCGGACATTTTGAGGGATAATCTCTTCTCTCAAACGACAAAACGTTCATCACACGAGCCTTCTTTCGGATCTTGTCGAGAGCGACGCACCGAGACTGAGGCAGCGGCGGCAGCCGATTCGTAGGATGGGAACGCGGGCCAATGTTAGGCGACGATCAACCTCTTGTCTTGGGAGCAACATTCCTGCGCGTGGCGACTTCAATCTGCTTTGCTTCCACTTCGAGCCGGTCCGGCGCAGCGGATCCCATCAAGGCATAGCCGGTGCCTCCAGATTGCCAGTAGACCGTTGGCACGCGGCCGTCCGTCGCCGGGGTGGGAGGCACTGCGTCCTCGCCATTCATCGGGGCTGCCACCAGCGTGATGCGACCAACGCTTGGCGTATCGGCTGTGACGACGAGGCTTTGTTTCCCGTTCCACGGCTGCACCTGAACGTCCCTCACCACCCACACCGACGGCAGGGTGGGCATGCTGACGTTGACGGCGCCGACCAGTCGTTCGATCTTGTCCTGCTTCGGCTCGACACCTCTGTCCGGGCCTGCATTCATTTGCGCGACCCGCAACGCGTCTCGCGCGGCCAAGATGAAGGTCTCATCAGCCGTCTTGCCGCCCTGGCGGAGCGGCACTGTCAACGAGTTCGCGCCCCAGCCTATCGCGACCAGCGCGACGGCGGCGACTTGGAGCCTCAACAGGGCCAACATCTTTCCGCGGCGAAAGGCACTCTCCAGCTGCTTCGCCTTCTCCACACTCGCGCCAGGCGGAAACAGCCGCTGTGGCTGTGAGGCGCGCAGCGCCTCCATGCGTTGTGCATGAGCAAAGACCTCCGCGGCCAGCTCAGGCTCACGTGCGAGGCGGGCTTGCAGCTCGGATCTCTGCGACGCGGAAAGCTCACCATCCAGCAGGCGACCGATATCCTCTTCGGAAATCCCATCAGTAGGCCGCATCGCGCCCTCCCACGATCTTGAGACGGGAAGACCCGCCATCTTTGTCTTCCAGGTTGTGCTTCAGCGCCGCTCGGGCGCGGCTGAGGCGCGACATCACAGTCCCTGCCGGCACACCCAGAAGATTGGCGGTCTCTGAATATGTGAAACCCAGCACCGCGACCAGATGCAGTATCTCGGCTTGCTCGGCCGGCATTCGCGTCAACGCCCTTTGCACCTTCGCGAGTTCAGCCGAATGCTCCTGCGAGGGCGGCAAGGCCGACTCCGCTACATCTGCAAACGACGCCATGCGCTGCCGGGTGGCAACGGCCCGGCTGGCATTCGTGAGGAACGTGTTGCGGACGATGGTGATGAGCCAGGGCAGCAAGGGACGTGAGGTGTCGTAGCTGGCGGCCATCGTCAGTGCGCGGGCAAGCGCCTCCTGAACCAAGTCGTCCGCGTCAGAATCGTTGCCGGTGAGGACGCGACCGTAACGCCAAAGATCCTCGAGGTGCGGTATGACGTCCAACCTGGTTTTCATATCACCAAAAATATACCCTTTTGCGTCACTTCAGGATCTCCATTTTGCATCTGGCTGACGAGTAGACGGCCCAGCGGGCAGGGACAGCTACCGCTGGGCCGATTGGGAGCGTGCTCCTCCCGATTCCAAGATCTGGGTGCCATGTATCCTCAGATGCTTGCGCCGCTCCCGTGTCCGATATGGGCCTCGACAGGCTCGTGCTCACCCTCCTTGCACCATTTACCAAGGCCGGCCGGGAACTATTCCAAGCAACAGCGAAAATATTTGGGAGGCGGGCCGACGCTCGTCGGTGTAGCAAGCTGGAATAGAAACCGCTGCTCGACGGTATCAACGTGGAGCCGGCTCGTCGACAACCCCGGCTGGAGCAAGAGTGAGGCGGGTCGCGATGCGGCTGGGCGAGATCATTGCAAACACGTTCGCCGCTATCTTGGTGCTATGTGGCCTCGCCCTGATTTTCCTGGTTGCCGGCAGGCCGCTCTTCCCGAGGCGCCAAGCACGAATGGTCGTCCTCCTGCCAGCCGATCCGGACAAGACAGCTTCGATCCGCGACAAGCGCCAGCAACTGCCAGGTTACTTCAACCTTGCGCTCGCACCAAGAAAACCAACGGCATTGCGATAGACCGTCTGCCGCGGCAGGCGAGCTTTGGCTGCAGGCACGCAGGACGGCCCACCTCCACTGCCCGCGCGCAGGCAACCGGCGGCGGCACTTGCCGTCGTGGAGGCGCCGTGGGTGCGCAGGCACCGGTACCCGGCGGCTTTGACCGGTTTCGATGTCGCGTCATCAGACGGCATGTTAATCCGTCCTCGAAGGCAAAATCGGCCGAGACCTTCCTGGCCTGTCCAGAGTTGTCGCCGTCCATGACCGCGCTTGTTGGTGGCAACGGCTTTTGCTTGCCGAATCCCATCCCACCTAGCCATAATCCGGAATGGACGAACTCTCCATTCCCACGCTCGGGCTCATACTCCTGACGGCTTCGCTCGTCGCGATGATCTCGAGACGGCTGCGCCTTCCCTACAGCGTCGGTCTGGTCGCTGCCGGCATAGCGCTCGGCTTTGTCCCGGGTGGAAGCGAGCTGCCACTCAGCCGGGACCTGATCTTCACGGTATTTCTGCCGCCGCTAATTTTCCAGGCGGCACTTGAAATCGAATGGCGTCATTTCCGCGTCAACCTGCCGGTGACTGCTTTGCTTGCCTTTCCGGGGGTGGCGATCGCTGCGGCTGTTGTAGCACTCGGCATGCATTGGCTGCTCGGATGGAGCTGGACTGGCGCAGGCCTCTTCGGCGTGCTGATCGCGGCGACGGATCCGGTTTCGGTGTTGGCTGCCTTCAAGGAGATGAAGGTGCAGCCGCGGCTTGGGCTTCTGGTCGAGTCCGAAAGCCTGCTCAACGATGGCGCCGCGGCCGTCGGTTTCGCCATCCTGGTAGCGGTGGCGTCAGGCGCAAGCGCCACGCCCCTGGCCATCGCCTCTTCCTTCGTCTGGATTGTCGCGGGCGGCATCGCGATCGGCGCGGCCGTCGCAGCGGTGCTTCTTCTCATCGCGGGGCGGACGGAGGACCATCTGGTGGAAATCACGCTAACGACGATCGCAGCCTACGGGTCATTCCTAGTCGCCGAGAAATTCGGCATGTCAGGCGTTCTTGCGACGCTCACCTCCGGCCTTCTGGTTGGCAATGTGGGCTGGAAAGGCGCGATATCCGCCAACGCGCGAAGCCACGTGCTGGCATTCTGGGCCTATGCCGCCTTCCTCGCCAACTCGATCGTGTTCATCCTGATTGGCGGCCATGAGGCGCACCAGCCGCTCGGGATTTTTGCGGGTAGCTCGGCGGTCGCCGTAGCACTCGTACTGCTCGGCCGGGTACTGGCCATCTATCCGCTCTGCGCGCTGCTCAAGCCGACTTCGCTGAAGGTGGATCTCAAGTACCAGCATGTCCTGGTTTGGGGCGGCCTGCGCGGCTCGCTCGCGCTTGCCCTGTCCCTTGCCCTGCCGCAAGACATAGCTGAGCGTGGCGCGATCATCGTCACTGCGTTTGCCGCAGTGGCGTTCTCGATCTTTGTCCAAGGCCTGACAATGCCAAGGTTTATCAAGAAGCTGGGATTGACAGCCGAGCAAGAAGCATGAAGGCGCGCCGGCTGCCGCGAAGGGGGACTTCATGCTTCCGCAGCCGGCACTGCACGGGCCACGCGGGACGGCCGTCCCGCCCGTAGCGGAGAGGATGAGCGTGAATCGCTTTTCCATCAAGCTCTCCCCTCGCCTAATCATAGCTGCTTTGCCTCAGGTTGAAGAGCGACCACTTGCCTATTTCGTGCCCGTGAACTCGAAAAACGGCGACGCTGGCATGAGGCAGCGTTTGCTGTCGGCGAAACGGCGGCCTTCGGAGCGGCAGTTGAATACCGGCCCTCCCTCGGTCCGGGGGCGGAAAGCCGAGCGTCATTGACGCGAGCTCGATTGCATCGCCGCCACCCGCGTGATTGGCGCCGGATCGTTGAGGCGAATGTCGTCGGCGTGGGGAAGATCGAATTCAGTCTGATGAGCTGGAATCTGCAAGGCTACCGAGGCCATCATCCGGCAGTATTCGGCCCAGGCGACGTGCTGCTCCTGTTTTTCACGGTGAGAGATGCGGCCGCTACGCTGATTTTCGTGCCGGCTTCGCCTTTGGCCGGTCCTTGATGCCTTCCTTGGCCAGGCCGTAATAGGGCTTTTCAAGATATCGTGTGTCGATCTCGTCGATCGCGACGAAGCCGTCGACCTCCAGCGTATGGTGCGACGTCAGCTTGAGCTTCTTGATCTCGTCTGGCTCGATCTCGAGGAAGTCACCGCTATCGAGCTCATAGCCCTTGATCTGATCCTCCGCCGGAACAACATCGCCGGTTCCTTCGTCGATGTAGGCGCTTTTGACCGGCAGGCCGTCCTCGCGGTTCAAAATCTTGAAATGGACTTTCCCGGCTTCGGTGGTCGCTCCAACCAGCTTCACGCCGCAAGTGACCGAACCAACTTTCAGGAAGCCCTTCCAAACCGCGCGCGGCGCCGCCATGTCCGTACCTCGCCAACCAAGTCACAAGGGGAACAGCTAGCGCCCGGCATGGTTACCCGCCGACCATTGGCGAAAAGGGCGTTGACCGCTGCGGAGGGTCTTACACTCTCCCAACTGTTGCTATGAAGCAGGCATGAAGACGATAGCGACTTACGATTCGGGTGCCAGCTCCTTCACCCTGGAGAAAGGCGTCTGGCGAGGAACGTTCCCGATTGCGGACCTGCCGAAGTGGGTGACTTTCTATCGCCAGCAGATGGAGCGGTATCCTGCACAGGTGGCATCCTACGCAGAGGACGCGAAAGCCCTTGAGGCGCTCGCGACGGAATTGCGTGGGCGGCAATGAAAGAGCCCGCACCGGGGGGGAACGATGCGGGCTCATGTCGGGAAAGGGCCAGCGCCCCGACGCGACGCCGTGGGATGCTCGGGGGACGCGTCGCAGCTACCCAACATCGGCGTGAGGAGAATGTTCCGTAGGGATCAATGCGCTCGCTTCAGGAAGCGCGCTTCTCGCAGGAGCGATGCCCAGTCAGTGCTGATCATCTCGATAAGCTTGTCGTCTCTTGCCTTGCGACACATCGGAAACTCCATAAATCACGCCGAACTGGATGTGAGCGGGAAGGTTTCCGGTGCGGATCAGGCGTAACAGAAAGTGAAAAAAGCCCGCCGACCGAAGCCGACGGGCCCTCTTCCCTCAAACTAGCTTGTGCTCCGCTTCCCGGATGGTGCGCCGAATCCAGAAACCCCGCACAAGGCTTTTCCTAATGCAGTTCTGACCGGGCTGTAGCCCGGGAGCAACGACGAGGGGAATTCACCGCCCGCACTGAGTAAGGACACTGTCTAGCGCCCGAGCGGAAGTTTTGAAACTGACAGCAGTTCAGCCTCGTCCCTGATCCCCGCCAGGTAGTTGGCCAGAACGCGAGACGCGAGAGCTTCGCGTCGCTCGGGGGACCGATGTTTATCTTTCAATCTGTCGAACACGCGACCGAGTAGTGCGACTTCTGACGAACTGAAGATGCCTGCTCCTCTGGCTCTCGCAATAATTGGCATGAAGTCCCTCCCTAAATAGGTCGATCCCTCAAACCCCGCAAATCTGGGCTTCATCAACGTTAGTTGTCAACAAAAAGTCCGCCGGCAGAGCCGCGCTTGCCTAGTGTACCGTCGCATTCGGCCGGCACGCCATCGTTCTGTCAATCCTGTTCTGGTCGGCCGATGTCTCACTCTGCCGCTCCCACCAGGCTATTACCCGAAGGCTCGAGCGACGGGCTGGCACACTGTTGACGCCGGAAGCCGTAAACGTCCCCCAGTGCGGATGCGGCCCGATTTCACCGCGCCGTCGAAAACGACATGGTCGACGCCGGCCGGCAGTTGGTCGCCCTTCACGGCGTCCCAACACTGGCGCTCGTAGATTTCGAAGAGTTGGTCGCTCGAAATGCCCTTCACCGAACCCTGGCCTGGTATTTGCTCTTCCGACACGCGTCACAAATCCGCTAGGTCACCCTCTTCATAGTGGCGCCGCCCGGATCGGCCGGATGATTGCCGCAGCTGCCCTCATGCGCGAGCACGCAGGCGAGCGATTCCTGCATGCGATCATCGAATTTTGCTTTCGCTTGGGAACTTTCCGGCCCGTCGGCGATTGATGGCCGCGGCAGGGGGAACTTCAGATTTGGATTGCTTCAACAAGCTTGAGCAGCTGATCGACGCCGGCAGCGCCAACCTGGTCGCGGAGTCGCGCGCGCTGCTTGCCCAAATCCAAGGCAAGTCGCACGAACTGACTCAAGCCGTGGATGAATTCCTGCTCGACATCATGGCGCTTGAATTCCTGCTCGAAGCCGAGCGGGAAGCATTCCATAGTCCGGCACGAAGACTGGCACGCATGCGCCTGACGATGGTGAAACTGCACTCGACTTAACGGCTGTTCGCCCCGGCCAGCTGCCGTCGACGCCGCCCCGCAGGTCTATGATAGCCGTGCCTTCCGGCTCGAGATTGGCGCCGGTCACGACCTTTTCGATGATCTGCTTGGGCACTGTGCAAGTCGGACCAGCGGATAGCGACTTGCGATCCGGATTCCGGCACCTTCCTTGGAGAAGGGCGTCTGGCGAGGAACGTTCCCGGTCGCGCAGTTGCCAAAGGGCTGAAGTTCTATCGCCAGCGATGGAGCGGTATCAAGCGCATGCAGCCAATTGGAAACAGCGCGTCCCGCCGCGGCTGTCCAGGGGGAACGAATTGCCCTACATCGCGTTTTAACGGGTTAAGCAAAGAGGGTTGGGGATGAGTGAACTGCCGGTGGGCACAGTTATCGCCGAGGGAAATTCCGGTGTTGACTGGGACTTTGATTATCGGGATTTCTTCGAGAATGGTGCCGTCGCATTGCACCTGGTCAGCGCAGATGGCGTGATTCTTCATGCCAACAAGGCTGAACTCGACCTGATGGGTTGTCCCGCGGAGGAATATGTCGGGCGCCACATTGCCGAGTTCTATCCTGACCACGAGGTGATTGAAGATATTTTGGGGCGCCTTGGGCGTGGCGAAAAGATCGTGAGGTATCCGGCCCGCGTGCGAGCCTCCGACGGATCGATCAAGCACGTCGAAATCACGTCTAGCGGCCATTTCCGCGATGGCAAGCTGATCAACACACGATGCTTCACCGTCGATGTCAGCGACCTCGAGCTAACCCGCAGCGAGTTGAGGCGCAAGGAGAGCACTTATCACCAAATCCTGGATGCGCTACCCGTCGCTATCTACACGACTGACGCGGACGGGACGATCACTTACTACAACCGCGCGGCCGCGGACCTGGCTGGCCGCAAGCCCGAACTCGGCAAGGACAAATGGTGCGTCACTTTCAAGCTGTTCACGCCCGACGGCAACGAACTGCCTCACGACCAATGCCCGATGGGGATTGCGCTCAAGGAGAACCGACCCGTATACAACCAGCGGGCCATAGCCCAACGCCCGGATGGGTCATTCTTCCCGTTCCAGCCTTATCCAACGCCTATCCGAGACGAGACCGGCAACCTGATTGGTGCGGTCAATATGTTGCTTGACCTGACCGAGCGGGACCGGGCCGAGGACGTTCGCAATCATCTGTCGGCCATCGTGGAATCCTCGTTCGATGCGATCGTCAGCAAGGATCTGAACACGATGATCAAGAGCTGGAATCACGGTGCCGAACGGCTGTTCGGCTACACAGCCGAGGAGGCCATCGGACGATCCGTGACGATGCTGATCCCCGATGACCGTCAGGACGAGGAGCCCCGCATCATTGAACGCATCCGCCGCGGCGAGCGGGTGGAGAGCTATGAAACGATCCGGCGGCGAAAGGATGGCAGCCTCGTCCCTGTCTCGCTGACGATATCGCCGGTGCGCAATGCTGCCGGGCAGATCATCGGCGCTTCGAAGATCGCCCGGGATATCACCGGAACAAAGGAGAGCGAGCAACGTATCCGCATGCTGATGCGCGAGGTCAACCATCGGGTAAAAAACCAATATTCGGTTATTCTGTCGATGATCAGAGAAACCAACAAGCGCGCAGATAATCCCTTAGCTTTCGAACGGCAGGTTCGTGAGCGGATCATGGCTCTGTCACGCTCGCACGATCTCCTTGTTAGCGGCGACTGGAAGGGAGTGACGGTCTTCGAACTCCTGTTGTCGCAGGCCGAACCGTTTGGCAGCGGGGAACGAATCTCCATGTCTGGACCGACCATTGTTCTCAACCCCAATGCGGTTCAGCACCTCGGGATCGCCTTTCACGAACTGGCCACCAATTCAGCCAAATATGGGGTGCTTTCGGGAGACGAGGGAGCGATTTCGGTAAGCTGGGGGATTTCCGGGTCAGGAGCTAAGCGGCTATTCCAGCTTACGTGGAGTGAACGAGATGGCCCAAAGGTTCAGACCGTTGGACAGGGTGGATTTGGATCGGTGGTGCTGAAGCGGGTTGCTCCCGAGGCAGTCCTGGGCAAGGGCAATCTAGACTACGACGAACGCGGCATCGTCTGGACGCTAACGACGCCTCTGGCTGCCGTGGAGGCTTCGCTTGGCAGTGCGGATTAGCCCTGGATCCTCGGCAGGCTGCCCATAGGCAGGCCGCGCCGGGTTAAGCGCGAAAACCCCGCGTGCAGCCCGGCTGCTCGACAAGCGTCTGACGACGTTTTTGGGCGGGAAGCAGCGCGCGGCTGTCGAAATCGACGCGCCAATATTTGCGCGATTTCTTAAATGGGCCAAATCATCATGGCGCCTTGAGGGGGGTTCATCGGAAACGCCGATAGCACTCGTCCTCGAAGGCGCGCCAAGGCCATTATCGAAGATTGAGCGCTCCGGCAAACTGTTGTGGCGCTCTCCGGCTCCAACCGGTTAGGTAGCCCGCTGCGGCGTGCCCCGCTCGGCATAGGTTTTGGCGACCATGTCCGCATGAGCTTGCGGTAGTGACGGGCGAGCAGCGCGACAGCGTCGTGCCTTCCGCTCCGACGATAAAGGTCTCGGTCACGGGTTCGCAGTTTCAAGGTCCAGGACTTCGGTGTGCGCGCCAAATGAGACGATGGGGCGGGTCTCGGCGCGGCTTTGCAGTTCGCGCAGAACAAGCATCCGCAGCACCATTTGGGCGCCGGCCGGCGGCGCGTCGTTGCCCAGCCGGGTTTCGAGCGCTTTCAACTTGTAGTCTTCGAGCTTTGAGACACGATCGCTCAGGGCGTCGATCACGTCGCGAAGCCTGCTCATCAACTCCAAAGACACCAGCATTAAAGCGCTCCATACATAAGCCATTTCTAATATATACCCACGACCGGTTTACAAATGTTGAGTTGGGGCGACTGTCGCCTCCGCAACCAGCGAGAACAGCGACAAGAAGAAATCAGCCGGCACGACAGCGCCGCCTTCCGTCTTGACCGCGACGGCGGTCTCTCCAGGCTTGCGGTCGGAGTATTTTAGCTGACTGGGATAAGCCGCTGCTCGTTAAGCAGCGTGGCCAAAGCCGTTATGACCTGCGGCATGAAAAATGGCTTCGAGATCATAATGCTGTCGGGCACACCTTTGACCGGCCATTCGTGGGCGCTGTCGCCGCTCATGTAAATAACAGGCATGATCGGGTTGACTGCGCGCACGTACCGGGCCAAATCCCACCCCGATTTGCCGGGACCCAGTCGGATGTCGGCGATGAGAGCTCTAAACCTTTCGGGTTCTGCGTCGAAAGCGGCCAGTGCGCGCTCGGCATTGCTTTCCGAGCAGACCTTGAACCCTGCTTCCTCTAAACCCGCTTCGATTTCGAGGAGGATGAGAACCTCGTCTTCAACGATCAGAATCTCGCCCTCGCCCATGGTTGGCCGGTCCCCATTTGATCCAATACGCGTTTGATACGCTCTCGGTTCCAGATAAGTAATCGTTTTTTTCTGCGGACTCGCGGCCCCAACGATGTGAACGGACCGACTTCAGCCCGGCAACGAGAACAGCGAGGCGAAGAACTCGTCCCGGTGCCGGAGCGGGCGACTTCTACAGCTTGACGGCAATATCGGACCAGCTGACCGACGCCGACGCGGTTGAGGCAAGCGCGTTCGTCGCTGACTGACTGAATGACATTGAAGCCGAAGACGCTGCCGTCGTTACGGATGACGGGCTACGGCGCACTGGCAGATTGAGCGCCGCGCGAGGACGTTGCGTGCCGAGGCCGCCGAGCTTGGCGGCAGCAAGCGTATCTTGGATGAGACGGCGATCGTCAGCCGTTTCCGGCTGGTCCATGTTCTGGCCCGACCGTAGAGCTTGACCAATTGCGAGAGCCAGACATAGCGCCGCTCCTCAAACTTCTCTCATTCCGCCCCACCCACACAGCAGAAAACCGACGGCATTCCCACCTTTCCGACCGCCGTCGGATTATCGTGCGACTGACGCGCAGGATGTAACCATCGCAGAAGAGCATCCTATCGGCGTCTCGGCTCAACGCTCGCCGGTCCTGGGCCATCGGAAAGCTCGGTTAGGCCTGCTCCTTCTTCGCTTTCGCAAAGCCGCGGTCGGTTGCGATGAACCGTTCAAGCATCGGAGCGATCAAGCGCGATGGATCGGCAGATGGCCGCCCGGTCTCGCGCCCGAGGATCTCTGCGTATTTCACCAGATCGCGATGCAGGGGCGCCGGGAGTTCCACCGTAATCTTGACTGGCTTGTCGTCGGCAATCGTTGCGAGTTTCAACTTGGCCATGTCAGCCTCCGTATGGTTCAAGAGCAAGGTCGCGGGTAACGAGGACGCGAACGGGAAACCCCGGCCGGATCGTGAGCGTCGGCGCGATACCGAGTTGGCGCTGAACGACCTGTTGGCCCACCTGGCTGACGCTATCGGAAGCGCCGCTTCGCAGGGCGCGCACGATATCGCTGTCTTGATCGGAAGAACCGGCCTGTGCGCCAACGCTCAGAACGGTCGACAACGCCGCGGCCTTGAACAACTCGCCCCAGTGATAGTCGACGGCATCCTCCAGGCCGGCATAGCCCTGAGCGTCCGCGCCAGGCTGCCGCTCCAGCACGATGGAGCGTCCGTCGGGGAAGATCAGCCTGTTCCAGACAAGCAGCACGCGGCGCTGCCCGGAACCAATTCCGCTGTCGTACTGCCCAATGATACGAGTGCCTTGCGGGATGAGCAATGAGCGCCCGGTGGGACTGTCATAGACATTTTCGGTCACCTGAGCGCTGATCTGCCCGGGAAGGTCCGAGCGGATGCCGGTAATGAGCGCGGCCGGGATCACGGCACCGGCTTGAAGCACATAGGGTGACGCGGGCGGCGTGATGTGATCCGGGGCCACGGTCCGCCGGTTAGCGGCGGCGGACAGGAAGGAAAGCTGGCGATCCTGCGCACTTGGCTGACCGTACTGACCGGCAAAGTCGTTAACAGCAGGAGCCGACGCTTCGGCGGGCCTGGGATCTCCTTGCCCTGTCTGGAAGAAGACGCGCGAGGTTCTGGCCGCTTCCTCATCGGCTCGTCGGCGCTGCTCGGCTTCGTCAATCGCGGGGCTTGCGATTGAGGGCGGCACGACCGCCTGCCCGTTGTTCTGAGCATCGAGGATCGGCCTGCCGAGATCGCCAGGGAGCGGCGGCCCAAGGATCGGGCCGGCATAGTCGCGCGGCAGTGTTGCCAGTCCATCGGCGGGCGGCCGATTGGAGGTTGGGTAGAGCTCCTCGCCCTGCTTGAGCGTGTTGGCATCCTGCAGAGCGTAAATCAGCGCACCGCCGACACCGAGCGAGGCGACGAAGCCGATGCCTGCGAGCATCTTGCGCGACAGACGCGTCACACGCGGCGGGTCGGCGCGAAGCCGCATGGGTTCGACGGCCATGTTCTTCTCGTTCATGGCTGCGGCGCTCCCGTGTGCGTTGCGTTCGGCAGCTTTGACGCGGCGCTGTCGGTTGGGCCCCGCCGCAGCCCATCGGTTCTTCTATCGACACGCACGATCCTGACCGCCTGCTGCCGTTTGCCGGCGCCAAGACGCAGTTCGGCCGCACCAAAAAGGCGATCGACGATGAGGATGTTTTGATAGACGCGGCTGTTGGTGATTTCAGCCTCGCCGTCCGCGCCGATAACGAAAATCGGCGGCATCTCGCCTTGCACGATGCCGCGTGGAAACTCGATGTATACCCTGCGGCCGTCGTCGTAGGCGTTCACCGGCTTCCAGGGCGGGCTGTCGCCGGTGAGGCCGTAGCGATAGTTTCGGACTGTAACGTCCGGTATGACCGGTGTTGTGGCGACCGTTTGCAGAAGGCTCTCTTTCAGAGCTGGGTAGGACCACGCAACGGCGGGCATGTAGGGCTTCACGCCTGCCCGTAACTCAAGCATATAGCTGCGCCGGTCCGTGGCGATGATAAGGTTCGTTGTGATGTCCGCCCGCGAGGGTTTCACCAGGACGTGGACGCGTCGGGCAATGCCGGACCCGCTTTCGGTGTCGCCGATGATCCAGCGCGCGGTATCACCAGCCGCGATCGGACCGTCTCCGGTCAGGCTCTCGCCCGGCTCAAGCGCGATGTCCGTTATCTGGCCAGGTGACGCGTAGACCTGATAGAGCGCTCCTTCGCTCCATGGGTAGATCTGAATCGCGTTATAGTAGCCCTCACGGCGCGGTTCCACGCGCGCCGCGGCGTTTGCGTTCTCGACACGGGCTGCCGGCGTTTGCCCGATGGCGCCGCCCCGCGCGGGCGCCCAGCCTGGTGGCACGCGAAGAGGTTTCGGCCTTTGGTCGGTCGCGGCGGCCGGAGCCGGCGGCAACGGCGGAACATAGGTATCGTAGCTGAATTTCGGCGGCTTCTTCGCAGGCGTGGCGCAAGCCGCAAGCAGCGTCGTCCCCGAGACCAGCATGGCCGATAGAAGATGTCTCGAGAAAGTCGTGCCGGAAACAAGACGCGATGTCGGGCTCATTGGCTCATCTCCCGCGACCAGTTGATGGCGTTGACGTAAATGCCGAGGGGATTGGCGCGAAGCCGTTCGGCGTCGCTTGGCATCTGCGTCACGATTGTTAGGATCGCGGTCCAGCGCTCGGTGCCTGAAAGCTGACCGTTTTCGTAGTGGTGCTCCATCCAGGCGACACGAAAGGAGCCCGGCGAGGCTCTGATCACCGAAGAAATGTCCACCGCGACCTGCTTATTGCCGACCTTGGAGAAAGGATCCGCAGCGCGAGCATAGTCGTTGAGCGCCGCAGCACCCTGGTCGGTGGTCCAATCATAGGCGCGCAGCCAGTCCTGGCGCAGGATGATCGGGTCAGCGGGGATGGAGCGTACCTGCTCGATAAAGCGGGCGAGATGCCACGCGATCTGCGGATCGGTCGGCTTATAGTCGGCGGTTGCGGGCTCAATCGCTTGAGCCTGGCCGAGCTTATCGACCTGCACGACCCAGGGCACGACAGTGCCGCGGCCCGACTCCCAGACCAGTGAAGTGGCGAGCCCCGCCGACAGGATGAGCGACCCGAACGCCATGGCGCGCCAGTTGCGTGCCTGCACGCGTGCGGAGCCGATGCGTTCATCCCAGATCTGCTGCGCCTTTTGGTAAGGTGTTTCCGGTCGAGGGCTCTTGCCGTAGTGGACGGCGGGGCGCCTAAAGATGTTCATGGGTCATTCGCCTTCAGAAAGAGAAATCGAGGCTCCGCCGCCATGGCTGTCACCGGCGCGCACCGCGTGGGCGGCGGTCTGGGCGCCGTGGGCGAGGCGTTGGGAGCGATGCAAGCGTCTGGCCCATTCGGGCTCGCCTTGAGCGCTGGGTGGCTTGCCCGCGCTGGATGGCTCCGCCGCTGTTGGCGCAGCGGCGCCGCCAATCGTTCCCATGGTCGACGAACCGCCGGTGATTTCAGCGGCCGAACGGGCGCCAGTGGCGAAGTTCGAATTAAGTGCTTGAGCGGTGCTTGCGGCGGCGCGCCTGAGTGGAGAGGCTGCCGCCGAAGCGCCAGCGCGCGCAATGCCGCCGAGACCGGAGGCGACGCCTGCCGCGCCAGACTGGCCGGCGGCGCCAAGCCTATAAGCGGCCGAACCGCCGCCAGCGAGTGACGTCCCGCCACGCGCGGCCGACGCCGCTCCCTCCAATGCGGCTGCCCCGCCTCGCGTCGCGAGGCTGGCTGCTCCGTAGCCTGCAACTGCGATGCCACCCGCGGCCAGGCCAGTCCCGACTGCCGCACCGGCGCCGAGCTGCGGTCCACCCGCGACGAGGCCGTTGGCGATGCCGGGACCGAAGATGCCGAGGCCAAGCAGCGACAGCGCCGCCAGCACGATCGCCATCGCCTGGTCGATGGTGGGGTTCTCGCCGCCGAAGCCTTGGGTGAATTCGCCGAAGAGCGTGGATCCGATGCCGATGACCACGGCAAGCACCAGAACCTTGATGCCGGACGAGATGACGTTGCCGAGCACGCGTTCGGCCATGAAGGCCGTCTTGCCGAAGAGGCCGAAGGGGATCAGCACGAAGCCTGCCAGCGTCGCCAGCTTGAACTCGACCAGCGTCACAAAGAGCTGCACCGCCAGGATGAAGAAGGCGAGCAGGACGAGCGCCCAGGCAAAGAGCAGGCAAGCGATCTGGATGAAGTTTTCAAAGAAGGAGATGTAGCCCATCAAACCGGAGATCGCCTCAAGCAATGGTCGTCCGGCGTCGAGGCCGGTTTGCGCCACCTTGCCCGGGTGCAGCAGGTCCTGTGCCGAGAAGCCGGTTCCACTCGCCTTGAGACCGAGGCCGGAGAAACTCTCGAAGACGATTTGGGCGAGGCCATTCCAGTTCGAAATCAGATAAGCGAAGACACCGACGAAGAGCGTCTTCTTGACGAGCCGCGCGAGGATGTCGTCATCGGCGCCCCAGCTCCAGAAGAGCGCGGCAAGCGTCACGTCGATGACGATCAGCGTGGTCGCGACAAAGGCGACCTCGCCGCCGAGCAGGCCGAAACCGCTGTCGATATAGCGGGCGAAGGTGGCCAGGAATTGGTCGATGACGCCGGTATTGCCCATGTCTAGCGGGCCCCGTGCAGGGCAGGATCTGGCGACGGCGAAGCGGCCGGCTCGCTTGTCGAACGCCCCAATGGCTTTTCGAGACCGAGAAAGCGGTCACGCTGTTCGGCCCACAGCCGCGCGCATCCATCGTCACGCAAGGCAGCCTCGCCGAGGACCTGGCAGCGGCGCAGGCCATCGCGAAGCGGAGTAGGCACAGAGGCCGCCGGTGGGTGCTGGCCCTCCCCCACCGGCTTGTCTTCCTTCCGGCTCATCTCGAGCGCCGTCGCCGTCATGGCGACGGCGACGAAGACGACGGCCACGACGCGAGCGAGGGTTTTGCCGTCCATGGCGATCGACCTCAGCGGTTGAACATCTGGACGGAGCCTGCCTGGTAGCCGGATCCAGGCGTCAGGAAGCGTCGGCGTTGCTCGCGACCCTGGTCGACGGCCGCGGCACGTTCGGCTGCGGTCAGCGCCTGGGCGCGACCGTTGGTGGCTATCAGGGCGGTCAGGTCTGCAAGCTGCTGGCCCTGAAGCGCAAGCAACTGGTTGCCGGCTTGCGTCGCCTGCAGCGCACCGGTCGCCGACTGGCTGGCGCCGACCAACGCCGACATCTGCGCGCGGCCGGTGTCGATGTTTGAGACGACACCCGCCTGGACGCGCATTGCGTCCTGGAGGCCGCCCACCGTGTTTTGCCAGCGCGAGCGCGCATCCGCGACGAGTTGCTGGTCGGAAGCAGTGAGCGAGATGCTGCTGTATTGCTGCTGAAATGCCTTGTCGACCTGCTGGACGTCGAAGGCGATGTTCTGTGCTTCGCCGAGAAGCTGTTGCGTGCGCTGCACCGACTGTTGCAGTTGCTGCAGCGAGTACAAAGGCAGGCTCGCCAGGTTGCGCGCCTGGTTGATCAGCATCTGGGCCTGGTTCTGCAGGGAGGTGATCTGGTTCGTGATCTGCTGCAGCGAACGCGCGGCCGTCAGGATATTCTGGGAATAGTTCGATGGATCAAACACGATGAAAGCATGCGCTGGCGCAGTTATCATCGGCGAGATCGCAACCGGCGTGGCGAGCGTCGCTGCGACCACAAGAAGGACACGCCGGCGGCTTTGACGAACAGTCATGGTTTGGAATCCTTTTCAGGTTTGGGAATGAGGTCGGCGGCCCAGCCGACGTCGCGGGCACGCAGCCACGCCGACAGGAATCCGTCGCGGCCGTGCTCGGCGATGATGCTGCCGATCAGGGCCTGATCGCTCTTTGAGGACGCGGCGCAAAGCGCAAGCCCGATCTCGGACAGGCCGAGCTCGAAGAGACGATTGCCGCGACGGGACTGGCAGTAATAGTCGCGCTTGGGTGTGGCTCGCGCCAGGATCTCGATCTGGCGGTCGTTCAGGCCGAAGCGGCGATAGATGGCGGTAATTTGCGGCTCGATCGCGCGTTCATTGGGCAACAGCAGCCGGGTTGGACAGCTTTCGATGATCGCCGGCGCGATAGCGGAATTGTCGATGTCGGAGAGTGACTGGGTGGCGAAGACGACGCTGGCATTCTTCTTGCGAAGCGTCTTCAGCCATTCGCGCAACTGCCCGGCGAACGCGTCATCGTCGAGGGCAAGCCAGCCTTCGTCGATAATGAGCAGGGTCGGACGACCGTCGAGCCGGTCGCCGATGCGATGAAACAGATAGGACAGGACGGCCGGCGCGGCCTGCGTGCCCACCAGACCTTCGATTTCGAACGCCTGCACGGATGCCTGGCCGAGGTGTTCGGCCTCTGCGTCGAGCAGCCGGCCGTTCGGGCCACCGACACAATAGGGACGAAGCGCCTGTTTCAGGTCGTTGGCCTGCAGAAGCACGCTGAGCCCGGTGATGGTGCGCTCCTCGACCGGCGCCGAGGCGAGCGACGTCAGCGCCGCCCAGATATGCTCCTTCGCCTCCGGCGTGATCTGGATGCCCTCGCGCGTCAGGATCGCGACGATCCAGTCGGCCGCCCAGGCGCGCTCGTAGGTTTCGTGAATGCGGGCGAGCGGCTGCAGCGAAACGGACGCGTCCATGCCTTCGGTGAGATGACCGCCGAGATCGTGCCAGTCGCCGCCCATGGCGAGCGTCGCCGCGCGGATCGAGCCGCCGAAATCGAAAGCGAAGATCTGAGCATTGCGGTAGCGGCAGAATTGCAGCGCCATCGCCGCCAGCAGCACCGATTTGCCGGCGCCGGTCGGGCCTACGACCAGCGTGTGACCGACATCGCCGACATGAAGAACCAACCGGAACGGGGTCGAGCCTTCGGTCTTGCCGTAAAGCAAGGGAGGACCGACCAGATGCTCGTCCCGTTCCGGCCCCGCCCACACGGCAGAGAGGGGGATCATGTGGGCGAGATTGAGCGTCGAGATAGGCGGCTGGCGGACATTGGCATAGGCATGCCCGGGCAACGAGCCGAGCCAGGCATCAACAGCGTTGACGGTCTCGACAATGGCCGTGAAGTCTCGGCCCTGGATGACCTTCTCGACGAGCCGCAGTTTCTCGTCGGCCACGCGCGGGTCGCTATCCCATATGGCGACGGTCGCGGTGACATAGGCTATGCCCGCCATGTCGGCGCCGAGCTCCTGCAATGCGGTGTCGGCGTCAGCCGCCTTGTTGGCGGCGTCGGTGTCGAGGAGTGCCGATGCCTCGTTGGTCATCACCTCCTTCAGGATCGAGGCGATGCTCTTGCGCTTGGCGAACCATTGCCGCCGTATCCGGGTCAGAAGGCGGACAGCCTCGACCTTATCGAGCAGGATCGCGCGGGTCGACCAGCGGTACGGGAAGGCCAGGCTGTTGAGGTCGTCAAGCAGGCCAGGTGTGGTGGCGGTCGGGAAGCCGAGGATGGTAAGCACGCGGAGATGCTTGTCGCCAAGCCGCGGTTCGAGCCCGCCGGCGAGCGGCTCGTCGGCCAGCAGCGCATCGAGATAGATCGGGATCTCGGGGACGCGCACCGAATGACGCTTGGTCGAGATGGTCGAATGCAGGTAGGTGAGCGTTTGGCCGTCGTCGAGCCAGTGGCATTCAGGCATGAAGCCGTCGAGCAGAGAGAGCACACGCTCAGTCCGGTCGACAAAGGCGCGGACGATCTCGCCAGGATCCGCGCGCGACTGGTCGCGACCCTCATAAAGCCAGCCCTCGGCGCGCGTGGCGTCTTCGGGCGGCGGCAGGAGCAGGAATGTGAGAAAGTAGCTCGATACGAAATGAACCCCCTCCTCGTCGAAGTCGGCTTTGCGCTCGGCATCGAGCAGGCCGGAGGCCGCATTGGGAAACTGGGTTTCCGGGTACGACGCCGCTTCGTGGCGCTGCGCTTCGACGAAGATGCTCCAGCCCGAGCCGAGACGACGAAGGGCATTGTTGATGCGCGCTGCCACCGCGACAAGTTCCGCCGCTACGGCGGAGTCGAGATCGGGTCCGCGAAATCTCGCGGTGCGCTGAAGGCTGCCGTCCTTGTTGAGCACGACCCCGGGGGCGACGAGTGCCGCCCAAGGCAGAAAGTCGGCAAGGCGAGCAGCAGTCCGGCGGTATTCGGCAAGGCTCATCATAGCGGCACCCTCAAACCGACAGATGTCCAGGCAGCCGCAGGTGCCGGCGTCCGACTTCGAAAAAAAGCGGATCGCGCCTGGCAGCCCATACCGCCGTAAAATGTCCGATTGCCCATATGAGAAGACCGACCAGCCAGAGCCGCAGCCCAAGACCGACAGCGCCCGCCAGCGTGCCATTCAGGATCGCGATTGCACGCGGCGCGCCTCCGAGCAGGATCTGCTCGGTGAGCGCCCGGTGCACGGGCACCGTCCACCCCGGCACGGCGTCGAGCTGTTCGAAAGCGGTTGTCATCAGATCAGCGCTCCGCCGCCGAACGAGAAGAACGAAAGGAAAAAGCTTGACGCCGCGAAGGCGATCGAAAGGCCGAAAACGATCTGGATCAGCCGCCTGAAGCCACCCGAACTGTCGCCGAAGGCCAGCGTCAGGCCGGTGACGATGATGATGATGACGGCGATGATCTTGGATACCGGTCCTTCGACCGACTGCAGGATCTTCTCGAGCGGCTGTTCCCACGGCATCGAGGAGCCCGACGCAAGGGCGACCGGCGCAACCATGAGGTTGAAGGCAATGGCGGCGCCGACCGCGGCCAGGCTGGCCTGGCAGCGCGAAAGCAGGCGGATCATGAAATGTCTCCTGTGTTGATCGGTGTGGCTTCAGCGATGCGATAGTCGCCATCGGGGGCCAGACCCTCGACCCTGACCAGTTCGATAAGCCGTCGCGCCGCGCCGCGTCCGGCGAGCACGGCGACAAGGCCGATCGTTTCGGCGATCAGCGCACGCGGCACAGTGACGACGGCCTCCTGGATCAGCTGCTCAAGTCGGCGCAGAGCGCCAATACCGGAGCCCGCATGAAGGGTGCCGATGCCACCGGGATGCCCGGTGCCCCACGCCTTCAAGAGGTCCAGCGCTTCGGCGCCGCGCACCTCGCCGATGGGAATGCGATCGGGCCGCAGGCGCAGCGAGGAACGAACCAGGTCGGAAAGCGTGGCAACGCCATCCTTGGTGCGCATCGCGACGAGGTTGGGGGCGGCGCATTGCAGTTCGCGGGTGTCCTCGATGATGACGACCCGGTCCGTCCCTTTCGCCACTTCGGCGAGCAGCGCGTTGGTCAGGGTGGTCTTGCCCGTCGACGTGCCGCCGGCAACGAGGATGTTTGCCCGGCCCGCAACCGCGGCGCGCAACACAGCGGCGTGGCCACAAGTCATGATGCCCGCCGCGACATAGTCATCGAGCGTAAAGACGGCGACCGCAGGCTTGCGGATCGCGAAGGCCGGCGCGGCGACCACGGGCGGCAGCAGGCCTTCGAACCGCTCGCCGGTTTGCGGCAACTCGGCCGAGACGCGCGGGGAACGGGAATGGACCTCGGCGCCGACATGATGGGCGACCAGGCGCACAATCCGCTCGCCAGCGGCAGGCGCGAGCGTTTGCCCCGTATCGGCCAGGCCCTCCGTGAGCCGATCCACCCAGATGCGGCCATCCGGATTCAGCATGACCTCGACGATCGCGGCGTCGTCCAGGAACCGGGCGATGGCGGGCCCGAGCGCGGTGCGCAGCATACGCGAGCTGCGCGAACGTGCTTCGGTATCATTGTGCAAGGTAGCCATGCTGTCCCCGTTTGGCCCGGGAACTCATCGAGCAGTTCCCGGTCGGATGAGCAAAAGAGGCCTGGAGCAGTCCGATTCAACAGCTTTCGACCGCCGTCGTAGCACAGCGAGCAAAAACCGGCGAACGGCGGCGCAGAGCTCAGGAAGCTTTAGGGCCAGCGTATCGCGGCGTTCCAACATCGGCAGAATGTGAACTGACGCAATGATACGTACATGTTTATTGACACATGACTCCGACCGGGTTTATGAAATGGCCTGGCAGTGGCGGCGATCGTCCTTTCCACGGCGCGGAGGATTGTCATGCGGTTCGGTCCCGAGGGCTCGGTTTCGCGGCGCCAGAAAGGCGCTTCCAAATATGCTCGAAACGCCCCGACGCTCGCTTCGCCGCGCCCCTTGACGGCAGGGGGCGGCGAAGCTTCATGAGCATGCTCGACATCTGGCTGGGGATCCTGCAAGGGCTGCACATAACGGCAGCGGTCACCGCCTATGGCTTGGTCTTCGCGGTGCCCTTCGCGCTTGTTTTCGGCGTCGCGCAGTTTGTGACGACCGGCTTGACACGTTTTCTGGTCACGGCAGTGATCGAATTCTGGCGCAGTTCGGCGGTCGTCGTCCTGCTCTTCGTCTTCTACTACGTTCTGCCGGTCATGGGGATCACTCTGTCGGCGATGACCGTCAGTGCGTTGGTGCTCGGCCTCAATAGCGGCGGCTACGCCAGCCAAGCGGTGCGGGCCGGGCTCCAATCTCTTCCTGCCGGCCAACGCGAGGCTGGAATGGCGCTCGGCCTCTCGCGCCCGGCGATCCTGCTTCTGATCGAGCTGCCCCAGGCGTTGGTCGCCATGAGTCCCACATTCGTCAACAACCTTATTCAGCTCGTCAAGGCGACTTCCCTTGTCTCGTTGGTCACGTTGACGGACATGACTTTCCGCGCCAAGGAAATCTCGCAGACCGAATACGACCCGGTCGCGATATATTCGGCGTTGCTGCTAGCCTTCTTCGTCGTCTGTTATCCGATCGCGCTCGCCGGCCGCTGGCTCGAGGCGCGGGTCAATCCCGAAAGAGGAGCGCCTCGTGGGATTTAACCTCGACTTCGCGCTCTCGACCATCCCGATCATAATCGGTGCGATCGGGACTACCCTGCTCGCCACGGTCGTGAGTTGCCTCGGTGCGTCGGCGCTTGGCTTCACTTTCGAAATGATCCGCCGCGGGGGTGGTGCGCCCGGCCTCGCTGTGCGCTTCCTGATCGACTTCATCCGCTCGACGCCGGTCTTGGCCTGGCTCTATTTCCTGTATTTCGTCCTGCCCTTCTACGGGATCCGGCTTGGCGCCATGACGGTGGGCATATTGGGGCTAAGCCTGTATTACAGCGGTTATCTGGCGGAGGTGTTCAAGGCGGGCATCGACGCTATTCCGAGGGGCCAGCAGGAAGCAGCCAGAGCCTTGTCGCTCAACCGTCGCGACACGGTCATCTTCGTCATCGCACCCCAAATGCTGCGCAACATCGCCGCGCCCCTGGGCAACTACCTGGTTTCGATCCTAAAGGCGACGCCTTATCTCGCGATCCTGGCCGTGCCGGAAATGCTCGGGCGTGCCTTCGATATCGCTTCCGAGACCTATCGCTACGCGGAGCCGCTGACCGTCGCCGGCGTTCTGTTCCTCGCCCTGGCGCTGATCGTTTCTTATGGAGTGAAGCGCATCGAGAAGCTCCTGCTTGCGAGCGGGCGCCGCTGATGCTCGCCCGGCACGCGCCTGCGACCTCGACGCTTCAGCCCTCCCCGCTCGTGCGGATCGACGGTCTCAACAAGTGGTTCGGTGCCCTGCACGTTTTGAAAGACATAGATCTGACCTTACGGCCGGGTGCGCGCGTCGTCGTCTGCGGACCGTCCGGGTCCGGCAAGTCGACCTTGATCCGCTGCATCAACGGTCTCGAGCGTTTCCAAAAAGGGATTATAGAGTTTGAAGGCAGAAGTCTGGGAAAAAGCGATCGCGATGCCGCGACGGCGCGCCGGCTGACAGGCATGGTGTTCCAAAGCTTCAATCTCTTTCCTCACCTCACCGTGCTTGCCAACTGCACGCTGGCGCTGCGCCGGGTCCTCTTGAAGTCGGCGCATGAGGCCGAAGAGATCGCCATGCGGCATCTGACGGCGGTGCACATCCCCGAAAAGGCGCGCGCCTATCCGGCCCAGCTGTCGGGCGGCCAACAACAGCGGGCGGCGATAGCGCGCGCTCTGTGCCTAGATCCCCGTATCATGCTTTTCGATGAACCCACCTCGGCGCTCGACCCGGAAATGATCAAGGAAGTGCTCGACGTCATGATCGTGCTCGCGAAAACCGGCGTGACCATGGTCTGCGTAACGCATGAAATGGGTTTTGCACGCGAAGTCGCGGATGAGATCGTTTTCATGGACCAAGGCAGCATCGTCGAGCACGCGTCTTCCAGCGATTTTTTCTCTGGAGCCGCTCATCCGCGCGCCCGGCTGTTCCTGGATACCGTCCTGAGCCATTGAGAGCTGATACCTCTAACGTCGCGCACGCAACCGCGGCGCGATCGTCAACATGACGATCAGACCGGTGCCGGCATCGCCGCGCGGACTACCAGTCCGGCGCGAATGCGTAACCGGCAGAGCGGACGGTCCGGATCACATCGCTTCCCACAGATGCCCGAAGCCTTTTGCGCAACCTGGCAATATGAACGTCAACACCCCGTATATCGGTTGCGGCGGCGTGTTCAGGCCATGCGGTCGCGACCAGTTCCTCCCGGCTGAAGACCTTGCCAGGTTGCGCCAGAAGGCTGCGCAACAGCTTGAATTCGATCGGCGGCATAACGATTTCTTTTTGCCTGAAGAAGGTCCGGTGCGTCTGTCGGTCCAAGCGGAAATCGCCCTGCACCAGATCGCCTGTCTTGGTTTCGCGCGCGAGCTTCGCGACACCTGCTCTGCCATGCAGCCAGGTCAAAAGCTGCTCGGGCGCAAACGGACGCGAAAATATCTCGTCGACGCCCGCCTTGATAAGGTCCAGGTGCAGTTTACCGGAACGAGGCGCGACCAAACCTGCAAGAGGCGTTGCTCTTGTCGCTTCGGACGACTTCAGCGACAGGCATTGCTTGGCGATTGCGCGGTCGCCCGGCTGACAGTCCAGGATAACGGCAAGCGGCATGTCGACCTTGATGGCACGCGCAATCTCCTTGTCTGCCGTGATCAGGCGGGTTTCAAAGCCGGCTACTGAAAGGATATGCCCGAAAACCAGAAAGAAATCCGGGTCCTTCGAAGCCATCAGGACCAGCGGCATCATGAGTCCATCAACCGAATTCGGTGCACCATAGCGCTGACTACCGCGCAAATGGGCGCGATGACAATATCCCCTGGCGGGCAAGCTTCAGCTGCCGGTGCAATCAGCCTAACTTTTATCCGCCAAAATGACGCCGTTGATGCCGTAAGCGCGGCGCGTCTGCTCAATCGCCTCAGGCGTGACATCGATCAGCAGCGCGATGATATCGCCATCCGGATGCTCGAGAGCATTGCCGAGTTCGTAAAGCGTCCAGCCAAGCGCACGCAGGCGTTTCGGCCAGAATGTTTCGCACACCACGCTGATCTGTCGAATCCCCAGACTTTGCGCCGTCTCGAGAAGGCCGCACAGAACAAAGCCGGCGATCGGCGACGAGGCCCCGTGCGTGCGAAGCGATGGGACGACAAAAAACCGCGTCCATTCGAAGATATCAGCCGCTCGCGGAGGCGTGCCGCCGGCGAGAACCGGGAAGACCTCGCTCATGAGATGCGGCTGCAGGGTCGGTACAAGACGCGAGCCGCCGACGATCCTGCCGTTGGTATCGAGCGCCAGAACATAAAGGGCGTGCTCGTTGTCGAAGGCGTCGATCTCGATGTTGATGGGCCGGGCGACGGCGCGCCAGCGTCTATGCTTGACGTAAATGTCGTACCGGATACGAAAATAGCGCTCCAGCACTTTTCTATACTGCTTCCTGTTTTCCCAGGTGACCAGATGAATACGGACCATGACGCCTCCAAAAGTGGAGGTCGTAGGAAAACACGCTTCATGCCCGTATGATGGTATTCAGGTATTGCTAAATCTGGATTTCCTGTCGCCGCAGAGCTTTGACGATGGCATGCGAGACGTTGGCTGCATCGAGCTTGCCTCGAATGTTGCGCTGATGGCTCTCAACCGTGTTCCTTGTGACGCCCAGGATGCAGGCGATGTCTTCGTTCGATTTGCCTTCGGCGCTCCACTCCAGGAGTTCGCGCTCGCGCGGCGTCAAGGGCGCGGCCTCAACGGACTGGCCCGGTTCTTCCAGCCCTGACAGGCGTCGGAACGTATGCACGCAAAGCGTCTCGATGAACGGCACGACGCTCGGCGCTATTTCAATCCGATCGCCCGCTGCCGTGACGACGCCTGGGCCCGCCAGCGGCACGTGGACGGGAACACAGAGGCCTTGGCCCATTCCGAAATCCGCCGCTTCGTCCATCACCAGCTTTGCGCGCGCAACAAGCTTTGCCGGCGGCAGTTCCTCCCACAGGAACGGCTTCGACGAATGCCGGCACTGCGCGACGCAGGGATCATGCGAAAAGTAATCCTCTGACATGTAGCGAAGATACCATTCGGGCGGCCAACCATCGACCAGGATCTCTCGCTTCCAGTCGGTGTCGTGCGGCACCGGCAGGCCGGTGATCAGAAAATAACGCAGGCCGTAACGCTCGATGGCAGAGCGGAACTCTTGGAGGATACCATCCACCGAGCACGCGGCATCGATCCTCGAGATCGCTGCAAACAACCCGACAAGACTATCGATCTCCATCGGCAGACCTCGACAAGAGTCAGGCCCCGTCCCGGCCAGAAACTTACGGTCACAGATGCGATATATTCAATGGGACTTGCGCCGAATGTACACTTCAGGAGTCAATTAGCTGGCACAAAGATAAAGAGCCTGAAAGCCGTATCAATGCTGGCTGAACAGACCGCGCTTCATTCCGCTGACTTTGGGGTCGTCTGCTTTGTCCCGCGGACTGCTCGCCGATTCGATGGAACGGCCGCGATCAACTCTTGCGGCTCGACATCCAAAGCCTTCGCCAGGATCTCGACTGTATCCAGCGTGGCGTTTCGCCGACCGGCCTCGACGCTGCTGATATAGGCTCGCGTGCGGCCCGAAACGAAAGACAACTGCTCCTGAGACAGTTTTCTTTCTCTCCGTAGCCGCTGCACGTTCAAACCAAAAACGCCGCGAAGTTTCATCAAACAACGGATGCTACGACGCGCACTATGGTGCGACACACTATAGTGCACATTCCGCATTGACAGCGGTGCTGTTGGCTGTTTGAAACAACCAGCGAATTCATCGTTTCCTGACACAGGAATAGCCATGCCGAGCCGGCCGTTTCGCGACCTCGCGCACAACAGTTCCGTGCATTCCTCAAGCGACATTAGCCGACCCGGAAGGGAAGAAAGCCGGGTTCTGGAATTCGTCTGCATCCGATGCGGTGCCGCCTACCCCGCCGATATCACCATCGACTCCAAAGGGTGCGCGCGGTGTCAGGAGACCGCACCCGCAAATCTTCGGCCGGTTTATCCGGATCCTCCCCCTCATCCTCTGGACGGCGCCACCGCCTCGCGCTCGCTATGGCGTTTTGCGCATATGCTGCCTTGCACAGCCGCGGATGCAGTGAGCCTTGGCGAGGGTTTGACACCCTTGCTTGCCGCGCCTCGCATCGGCGCGCTTCTCGGCGTGCCCAACCTCGCAATCAAGGACGAAGGCCGGAACCCGACCTGGTCGCATAAGGATCGCTTCTCGACCGTCGCGGTGAGCGTGGCGCGCGCACGTGGCGCGAAGGTCGTCGCGACCGCGTCTTCTGGCAACGCCGGCGCTTCGCTGGCGGCCTACGCTTCCAGAGCCGGGCTGAAGTGCGTTGTCACTACTTTCGCCGGGTCGGCCGGCGCGATGCTGGCGCAGATCCGAAAATATGGCGCGACGGTGCTGCCCTTGGTCAACAAAATGGACCGATGGTCGCTGCTGGAACAGGCGGCTGGCCGCTATGACTGGTTCGTCGCCTCGCCCTATCACGGCCCGGTCGTCGGCAGCCATCCGCTCGGCATCGAGGGCTACAAGACGATCGCCTACGAGATCGTCGAGCAATCGGATGGCGCGGCGCCGGACTGGTGCGTCCTGCCGGTCTGCTATGGCGATGCGTTGTCCGGCCTGTGGGCGGGTTTTTGCGAGTTGTACGCCCAAAGGACCATCACGCAGCTGCCCCGTCTCGTCGCCGCGGAGGTGCACGGGTCGTTGGCGGACGCCCTTGCCAGCGGTGCCGATGCCTTGAGTGAGCGCAAGATGCTCTTCGACAGTCTTGCCGTATCGATCGGCACGCCGCGCAGCACGTTCCAGGCTTTGAAGGCTCTGCGCGAATCCGGCGGGCACGCGGTCCCCGTCGACAATCATGGCCTGATCGCGATGCAGGAACGCCTTGCGCGCGACGAAGGAATCTTTGCCGAACTGGCGTCGGTCACGCCGCTGATCGCCATATCGACGTTGAAGGACCAAGGGGTCATCGCAGCCACCGACCGCGTCGTGGCCGTCGTGACCGCCAGCGGTCTCAAGGACCTCGATCGGTCCACTGGATCGAACGAACACGATCGGATCTTCCGGACGACCCAAGACGCCTGGGGCTGGCTCGACAAAAGCGGGCTGGATCTCGCCTCATAGATTCTCCACCGCACCGATAGCCGAGGGCACTGCACTTGCTGCCTGGGTTTTGAGCACATCGTCGAGACTGCGCCGCAGCCAAAGAAAGCGCGTCCATTGCGTCTCTGCCGCCGGTGCGATTGTCGTCAGCGTCCTCGGCTCAGACGGTTCCTTGCAGGGCCAGCCAGGCAAGGTTGCAAGCCAGTCGTCATTGTAGACGGTCTCGGCATGGCGATGGCCTTCGTCAGGCATGATGACCGCGACCTGTGCGTCCGGAAGGGTCGTTGCAGCCCACCGCGCCACCAACGCAGCGGCGCCGCTGGTCGGCCCCATGAAGATGCCGTGCTCGCGCAACAAACGGTGCGCGCTCAGATACGCCGGATAGGCGCCGACCCAATGGATCTCGTCGACAAGCTCATGCCTGACGTTTTTCGGCAGAACGCTGTTGCCCAGGCCCCGCAGCATGCGTTTGCCGATGGGCTGCCCAAACAGAATGCTGCAATGGGTATCGACGGCAAATACCGTCAGATGGGGAAAGACCGTACGCAGAAAGGACGCGGTGCCGCATAGCGAACCGCCCGTCCCGACGCAGCCGACCAGACAATCGACCTTTCCCATTGCCCGGATGAAAAGTTCAGCCAGCCGCGCATAGGCAAGCCAGTTCCCCGGACTGTCGTATTGGCGGGTCCAGAAGCCGTCCGGCTCCGTGGCCAGGATTTCCTGCAGGCGCTCGAGCCGACCAGGCTGATTGCCGTCGCCGCGTGGATCGTCGAGCGCTATGACCGTGGCGCCGATGCGCTCCAGCCGGGCTTTGTATTTGGCATCGATAAGCGTCGAAGCGGTGACGAGGGTAAGGCGATAGCCACGCGCCGCCGCGAGCAGCGCCACCGCCATGCCGAACGTGCCGGACGTCGTCTCGACGATGTGGGAGCCTGCCTTCAATTCGCCATTCGACGCAGCCCAATCCAGAATGTAGCGGGCCGGCATCAGCTTCATCAACGGAAAAGCCGCCGCCACCAGATTTGGCGCCAGGCGAGCAAGGCGTGGGGTCTCAAGGTCCCTGAAATAGTCGACTGCGAGGGTCACCATGTCCAGCCCTCCGCATTGACCAGATGGACCTCGACGTCCTTGAAGCCGGCGCGTCTTATCTGTTGTGCGGTCAAAGCTGCCCGTCGCTTCAGGTTCGATGCGAAAAGATCGAAAATCAGACCAAACAACGAGCCGCTATGGGCGACTTGCACCCCGCAGGCCCCGGCTCGCCTGGCGATTTCGGCGATCTCGTCGAACCGTTGTTTCGGCAAGTGCCGTTGACTGATCACGGCGCTGGCCGAGGCGGCGCGTCCGAGAAGATTTGGATCCTGACGGTAAACCGCGCGCGCCACCAGCGCCCGAAGCACGCCGAATTCCTGGATTTCGGCACTGTCGTAGCGCGCCGGCGGCAGCTGCAATGTGTCGACCGGGACGCCGCCATTCGCCTTGAACCCGACCAGTAGCAGCGGCGGCAGCGAGCCGCCGAAATTCTCGATCACCGTGCCCTCGCGTTGCGCGAACAAGACCGCATGCTCATCGAATGCGATCGCGTCGCTGGCGCGCTCGGCGGCAACGGCGAGACGCCCGATGCTCGAGGGCCGCAACTGGACCTTGAGGGCTGCAGCCACAGCGCGAATGGAAGCGACGACGTCCGCGGTCGATGAGCCATAGCCGTGCCCCACGGGAATCGAGCTTTGAAGTGTCAGCACGCCACCACTGGTCACATTCAAGAAATCGAGCGTGAGCCGCGCCGCTGCCGACGCCTTGATCTTATGATCGGGGTGGACAATGACCGCATCGCCATCGGTTCTGGCAAAGGTCGCCTCGGACCTCAAACCGGCGATCGGCAGCGTGACCAGCCCGCGATGAAGGCGCCCGCCATCATCCTTGAAGACGCCTTGGATGAGCTCGCCGTGATGCGCGATCGCCGCTCCCGTCCCGATCGCAGAGCGCAGCGTTTCACGGCTCATAGGATCGCCGCCAGCCATTTCCATTCCCCCCATGGTTTTCTCGCAGCGGAGGAGAATGGCGCCGACGGCTGATGCCCGCCCTCAAGGAATTCCGGTATTGACGGCTTCCTGTCGAAGGAGCCGGCCGGGAGGCGGGTGATCGATGGTCAGGCGGCGGAGCCGAGGTGCCTCAGCGGCCGGCCAACCGAAACCGCCTGCGCTGCAGCCATGATACCTTGCGCATCGATCGCGTAATGCCGGTAGAGATCGGCGATCGTGCCGGTCTGGCCGAAATGCTCGACGCCCAAAGCGCGTGTACGGTGGCCATGGACCGACCCCAGCCAGGCGAGCGTCGCGGGGTGCCCGTCCAACACCGTCACGATGGCGCAGGACGCCGGAAGACCGGCAAAAAGGCGCTCGACATGACTTGAAGCGCGCGGATGGCCGTACTGGCGCGCCCGGGCCGCGGCTGACCAGCCGGCGTTCAGCCGATCGGCCGAGGTCACGGCCAGAAGCCCGACATCGCGCCGATCGCCGGCCATCAATCCCAGCGCCTGTACCGCTTCCGGCCCGACTGCGCCGGAATAAGCTATCACCAGGTCGGCGTTTGGCCCGGGCGGGCGCAGCCAGTAGGCGCCATCGACGATGTCGCGCGCCAGCTTACTTTCCATCGGGCGTGTCGGCTGCTCGATCAAGCGCGTCGAGAGCCTCAAGTAGACCGAACCTCCAGTCTGATCTCGCAGCCAGGTATGGTCGTCAGGCTCGGCTTCGCCGGTACGCTGCATGTAGTCGAATGCCCAACGCAGGATGATTGCCAGTTCATCGACATAGGCAGGCTCGAACGTCGCCAGACCGTCCTGCGCCATGCCGATCAGCGGCGTGGCGATCGACTGATGCGCTCCGCCTTCTGGAGCCAGCGTCACGCCGGAGGGCGTCGCCGCCAGGATAAAGCGGGCGTCCTGGTAACAGGCATAGTTGAGCGCATCGAGACCGCGCTCGATGAAGGGATCGTAGAGCGTGCCGACGGGAAGCAGGCGCTCGCCGTGAAGCGAGTGCGATAGCCCGAGCGCCGAAAGCATCGTGAAAAGGTTCATCTCCGAAATGCCCAGTTCGATATGCTGTCCCGACGGCGCAAACGTCCAGTTGAAGGTGGAGGGAATGCGCTCCTGGCGGAAAATGTCCGCCTGGTCGCCGCGCGCGAACAGACCCCGCTTGTTTACCCAGGCGCCGAGATTGGTCGAGACGGTGACGTCGGGGGATGTCGTGACGACACGGCTTGCAAACTCGCTGTCCGATTTTGCGATCTCGTGCATCAAAAGCCCGAAACCTTGTTGTGTCGACATGGCCGGCTGAGCGCCGAAGCCGATGCGCGCTGGCACCGGAACAGCTGGGGCTTTGTGACGACGCGGGGCTGGCTGCGCAAAAGGCGACGACGCGAGGAAGGATCGTATCGCAGCCTCGTCATAGGCAAGGCCCTCGAACATGTCCCATTCGCGGCCCTCGCGGACTCCCATGCCTTGCCGCAGCACGTCGACCTGCGTCGGTGTCATCAGTCCGGCGTGATTGTCTTTGTGGCCGGCCAGCGGCAGGCCGAAGCCCTTGATCGTATAGGCGATGAAGCAGGTCGGACGATCATGTCCGCGCGCTTCCTCGAACGCATCGATGATGCTCGCCAGATCGTGGCCGCCGAGGTTTGCCATCAGGGCCGCAAGGTCGTCGTCGCTGCGCTTCTCGATCAGGCGCGTGACCGGACCCTGATCGCCCAGATCGTCCAGCAGGCGTCTGCGCCAGGCAGCGCCGCCCTGGAAGGTCAGCGCGGAATAGAGCTGATTGGGGCATGCATCGATCCAGGTCCGCAGCTTTTCGCCGCCCTCTTCCTCGAAGGCTGCCTGTTGCAACGTCCCATGTTTCAGGATCACCACATCCCAGCCGAAGTTGCGAAAGATGGATTCGAAACGCTGCCACAGGCCTTCGCGCACTACCGCGTCGAGGCTCTGCCTGTTGTAATCGACGATCCACCACGTGTTGCGCAGGCCGTGCTTCCAGCCCTCGAGAAGCGCCTCGAAGATATTGCCTTCGTCCATTTCGGCGTCGCCGAGCAGGGCGACCATCCGGCCTTCCGGCTGGTCAGTCTTCCAGCCTTTTGCCCTGACATAATCCTGGACCAGGGAGGAGAACAGGGTCTGCGCCACGCCCAGTCCAACCGACCCGGTCGAGAAATCGACATCGTCAATGTCCTTGGTTCGGGACGGATAGGATTGCGCGCCGCGATAGCCACGAAAATCCTGCAGCTGCTCGAGCGTCTGCTTGCCGAACAGATATTGGATGGCATGGAACACCGGGCTGGCATGCGGCTTGACGGCGACGCGGTCCTGCGGCCTCAGGATCTGGAAATAGAGCGCCGTCATCAAGGTCGACGCGGACGCCGACGACGCCTGGTGGCCACCGACCTTGAGGCCGTCCGTCGACGCCCGAAGATGATTGGCGTGATGGATCATCCAGACGGCCAGCCAGAGAACCTTGCGCTCAAGCTCGGAAAGGATCGTCATCGTCGGCTCCTGTGAAATCGCGGCTCAACGATACCTGCGTCGATCTTCCGAATGTGACTATTCTTGCGCAAACCGATCGATGATATTGGCTGATCCAGCCAATAACGGCGCCCGAACGAGGCAAGCATGCCAAATCCAGCGCTCGACGCAATTGACCTGAAGATCATCGCCGCGCTGCAGAAGAACGCCAAGGCGACTTCGAACGACCTCGCCGAAGCCGTCGGTCTGTCGCCCTCGCCTTGCGCGCGGCGCGTCAGGCTCCTGGAGAGCGCCGGCGTCATCAAGGGCTACACCGTGGTCGTCGACCAGAAGAAGCTCGGCCTGCCGATCAGCGCTTTCGCGTCGATTAAGCTTGAACGGCAACGCGAGGACGATCTCGACCGTTTCTCGCAGGCCGTGCTGCGCTGGCCGGAGGTTGTCGACTGCTATCTGATGACCGGCCAGCGCGATTACCTGATGCGCATCGTGGTGCGCGACCTCGAGGCCTATGAGCGGTTCATCAAGGACAAGCTGACGCGGCTGGACAACATCGCTTCGATCGAAAGCAGCTTTGCCCTGGGCCAGGTCAAGCGCTCGGAAGTGCTGCCCATTTGAACGAGCAAGTATTCTGCGACGGCCCTGGCGGCGGCAACTGAAGCGAGGCTGGGCACCCGTCACCTACCAGGGTGGCATTTCACCCACAGATGCATTCCCCTCGTGCCACACGCGAGAGCTACGGCAATCCCTATTTCGGCCTTGCCGACACATGTCAAACAAATTTGCCAAGTGCCGACAGGTACTCCGTTATCCGACGTTCAGCTACGCTGGGCACCATCAAGATTCCGGCTGCCGTGGCTGTAAGGGACGTCGGCCAAGCAAGCTTTATTTCGCTGCTCGATAAGAACGGGAAAGCGCTTCTTCACTTGGACGTAGGCTTCCAATCGACTCACGTTTCCGAAACTCTTCCGATCTGATTCATCGGAGAAGCCGGTGCAAGTGTTGTCCCACAGGGACCGGGATCATGTCCACGCCGCTTTGTTCTCCGCCACCGCGGGTTGTACAGGAATGCAAAGCAATCCAAGCGCTTTCCAAATTGACAAGCGGTCGAATTGCTTTGCTTGCGGTGATGCCGACTGTCAATTTCTGGCGTCGCGATATGCTCATTACGGGCGACATAGGCGGTCAGCGATCATCAAGAGTCTGCGTCCAAGCGGCAAAGACCGCCGCCAGTCACGGAAACCCCTAACCTTCATTGAGCGCTCGGTTGCGCATGCAGAGATAGGCTCAACCTTGCCAGCTTTTCTCCATGCTCGTTGCGGATTTCGATGAACAACTCCTGGCCATTGAGGTCCTTAAGGAATTCTCTCGTCAGGTCTACCAAACCTTCTATGGCCTGATGACGCGCGCTCCCGATCCCATCGCATTCGATGCCTACCTCATCCTTGAGGACAACGTCGCGATCACCGCTATCAAAGAAGTATCTCGCCATCGCACCAGCTCGCCATCAGAATGTTGTTTCGGTCCTTTGATGCAAGTAGGTGGCGTCAAAATCTCCGGCTCGGACGAGCCCGGCCCAATCAACAGCATGAAATCGGGTGCCCTCGGTAAATATAAGGCCGTTGCGTCGCAGCTCCTGAAGCACTCGGTTCACGTGGACAGTTGACAGGCCCAACGCGTCGGCAAGGGCTGCCTGCGTGACCGGGAGATTGGCTACATGATCTTTGATAATCCCCATCGAGTGAAGGCGGACGATCAGTTCGCACAATATGTGAGCCATACGGGTATAGGCGTCGCGCCTTCCAACGTTGGTAACCCATTCTCGGTATATCGCTGCGTCGATCAGCGTCGAGCGCCAAAATATAGCGGCTATGGAGGCATGTCGGTCGCAGATGGCTCGCATAGCATCATGCCGCATGAAGCCCAGACTGGCGCGCGCGAGCGATGAAAAGGTGCAGTCCAGAACCGAGAGATGCATACCGTGCAGATCGGGAACATCTCCCGGAACAAAGAAGGACGTGATCTGCCGTTTGCCCTCGCCGGTAAGCTTGGTGGATCCCACCAAGCCCTCCAACACCACAAATGAATGAGTAGGTCGATCGCCCTCGCGTACAATATCCTCGTTTGCATGATAGTCCCTCTTTGAAAGCGGAATGCCTTCTAAAATAGCTATATCTGACTGGGTCAGATCGGAGATGTTCTGAAGCTTACGGATCAAAACGTTCGGGGAAAGGACATGTGCCAAGTTGGATGACCAGGTTGAGTTGCGTACCGAACCTGGATCAGGCGCTAATGTTCCATTTGGCGGGCGGCTTTGCTGCCAAGCGCGAGCTTGGAAAGTCTTACGAGCGCAGTCCCGGCGGCCGCGGCTTGTTGGTGATGGCTTTGGCCTCTCGCACGAGCGAAGACCAATTCGTGCCGAGTAGAGAGACCAACTCTCGCGCTTGTGCCTTGGTAATGATTTCTTCCAGAAGCCTCTGCACGAGGTCGCGGCCCGAGGTAATCGGCATAAGCGTGGTTCCAAAGAGGTATGATTCACAACGCTCGGTAACGACGCCGTTCGATGTTCGTTCCGCTCATCCGTTGATTTCTAAGCGGCGTTCGCGCCTGCACCGCCCCCCCGGCGGCTGCCAATCCATATAGGCGGGTGCCGGAGCGCACAGACGCGATCCTTCACGTCCTGATCTTCTTTGATTGTGCGGGTGGGATCGAGCTGTTGCGTTGGGGTGACTGGCGGGCATTCGTGATCTGACGATGAACGGACGGAGGGAAATTCAGTAAATCCCTACGACAATGACGAGTATGATTCCGATCGCCGCTAAGGTCATGACCGCGACCATGGCGGCCTCAAACGGACCGACGCCATTTCTCACGAAATTCATGGTGCCTCCCCGCACGCCACTATGCCTTTCCTGAACCTCCAAGCTAGGCCGTGACCTGTTCCCGCAGAATAACACATGTTATCGGGGCATAAAGAAACCGTTCTAAGCTTGCGCACCACTGAAATTGCTGAAGTCGAGTCTTGGCGAGAGCTGCGTCGCCTCCATGCTCAACGAAGTTTTCGTGAGCTCTAGAAGGCATCATCGTCTCGTCACCGATAGTTTGTGCACCCGGAACCTTTGCATCGCGGTTTGCGTGCATGGACAGAATTGATCCTGCTCCAACGGCCTCTCGCCCGGAACAGGAGTCTTGGCGGCATTAGATCGGAAAAAAAGAATGAGACTATCATAGGTAATCGCGAGCCGTACCTGACGTTGCGTAAACGCTGGATCAACGGGCTTTTCGGGAGCGGACGTCATGCTGTATCCAGGTCGGTTTTTGGAGGCGAGCGAAATCGAGATGCTAGCTCGGGTTCTTCGGGCGATCTGCGCTGAGCGCGGCATTTTATCCGCTTCGGAACAAGGGGAACGCTTGGCGTCCCATTTGCTCAAGCTTTTTATGAACGGCTTGACTGGGGAGCACGAGTTGCTTGACGCCGAGAGGAACCTGGCTCGACGGCATGGCCAGTCGCTCCAGCGGCTTTCTGGCGGTCACGCGTGGACGAGGGAGGCCGCGTGAATTCGACGTGGGTCATTCAACTCGCTGAAGATATGAAATTTTGGCGCAACGCTGGAATCAGGCCCAATACGCCACGAGATCGGTGCCGCAATCGCTAGAGCGGCTGAGCGCAACAAAAGCATGCTCTCGGGTCCAGATTTGGAGCGGTTCCGATAGGCGGCAGAAGGGCCAAATATCGCCACTCGTTCGGATTGCGCGGCATGCGATTACTAGCGCCCAAGTTTGGCACGGAGCGCGATCATACAGTTCAGTTTGCTCGGGTCCGGGGGGACAGAAGCGCAGTGGCCTTCAAGAAATACAGCGGCGTGTACGCGCCTTGCGATGTCGACATCCTTCAGAGGGTATTTGACCAACTGTGCAGAGAGCGACGTCTGACCCTCAAAGACGAGGAGCAGAGGGAACATCTTGCGTGCGAAATTATTGCAGCCTTCGATAGGGGAATAACTGACGAGACGGAATTGTGGAAATTGTTTTCAAAGCTCCGCATTGCCAAGAAGGCCTAGTCTAGGCACCTGCCAATATTTGGCCGCCTAGGTATGGACATTAGCGTCCGAGCGGCAGCTTTGAGGCCGATGCCAATTCTTCCTCGTCTCCAATTCCTGCCTGACAGTTTGCTACAGCGCGAGACACGAGCGCTTCACGTCGCCGAAGCGATTGACCATCGGTTTCAATCTTCGAGCACGCGTGCCAACAAGGCGATCTCGGCCGAACTGAACACGCCAGCTTGGTTAGCTCCTTGAGAAATCGGTATGCAGAGCTCCCTGAGCGGAATACATGAGAAACTAGTCTCATTTGAGGTTTTGACGCAAAGCAAAAAACCGCTGCGGAAACCTAAGGCGCGGCGACGCGCCATCTCAGAACACGAACGACCGAAGAACTCTCGAACGCGAGACACCAAAATCCAAGAGTTGATCTCGCGCAGAGCACGGTGCGCCGGTCAGGGCTTCCAGCCGGATGCCCACGTCCTTGGCTGCAGCCTAGGTTCTTGGAACACACCACGCCTGGAAATGAAATCTTCAGGATAGTTTGACACCCTTGGCCTTTACGGAACTCCGGGTGGGGTCCGAATGGATGATCAGGAGAAAGCGTAAGGGCTCTCGACTGTGTCAAATCTTACGCACATCGATGTGCAGGATGATCCTGCCTTAATTGCTGAAGTCGACCGGCTTCTGGCGCGCCGAACGCGCGACATCCGCCTCAGAGGTGAGGTCAGGCGTCTGTTTCGGGCACGGGTCTGGTCGCAAACGGCGAAGATCATCCGTGCCTGGATGATCTGGGTGGCCGTATTGGATCTTGTGACGCTGGCGCTCAACATGCTGGTGCTCCCAACCGCAATTGCGCAATCTATGCTCCTGCCTGGAGCCATTATCCCGCCTGCCGTCATCGCAGTGGTGCTCATATGGCGGAAGCCGCGCCCTTCTTGGCTCGAAGGGGGTTCGCTGATTACAGGTATGTTCCTGATTTTGCTGTCCGTGGCCTTGGTCGGCGTAGCCGCTGGCGGCGAGTTCTATGAACGGCAATTGAACGTCATGCTGTTCGTAGCCATTACAGCTATCATCATCTTTGGCATCCCGCTCGTCTGGACAGTCGCGATTGCGGCGCTGGCGCTCGGACTGTATCTCGTGTTTCAGGTGCAGAATCCGGCCATTGAGCATGGCAGCGCGATCGATGGAACGCTGTTCTTCGCCAGCGGTCTGTTCGCGACGGTTGCAGCCCGTCGCATCATGACAATTCTCGCTCAAAAGAGTCTCCTGTTTGAGTTGCGCGACCGCCGCAGGGTCGCCGAATTGGCCAAGGCGAACGATCGGCTGGAACTGCTGGCGAAGACCGATCCGCTCACGGGCATCGCCAACCGGCGCTGGATGACGGAAACGCTCGACCATCTGTGGGGAACCGAGCAACGCTGCCTCGACGGGGCCGCGATGCTGATGTGCGACATTGATCACTTCAAGAAGCTGAACGATCACCTCGGCCATGCCGAGGGCGATCGCTGTCTGGTGGAGGTCGCCAACATTATCCAGGAAAACGTCAGGCGCGATCGAGATCATGTTGCCCGCTACGGTGGGGAAGAGTTCCTCGTGCTGCTGCCCGGGGTGACAGAGGAAGAGGCTGTCTCAGTGGCTGAACGGGTTCGTAAGAGCGTTGAGGCCGCCGCTTTGCCCAACCCAGGATCGCGCGTCTCGCGCAGCGTCACTCTCAGCATTGGAGTTGCAGTTCAGACCGCTGACGAAGCCATTTCACCGGAACAGCTACAGCGTCACGCAGACGCCGCACTCTATCTGGCCAAGCAAATGGGCCGCAACCGGGTCCTGGTTCACAGACTGGACCGAGCGGGGCGCAAACACATTCACTCGACGCGTTGATGCCTCGATCGACGCCTTCGTGCGCGTTTTTTCTTGACACTCTAGGTAGGGAGCGGAAACTTGAAAATGCGCATGGTTCGTGGGGAGGACCGTCGTGGAAACCAATGTAGAATCTGATCGCCGACCGGCGCTGCGTCTTTCGGCATCGTTGCTTCTGGTGGGGCAAATACTCTATGTGATCGTTACGTTGTTCCATGCTGGCGGGGACGCCAACAATCACCCCGTTATTTTCGAAGGGTATGCCGCCAGCGGCGCTTGGGCTGTCGTCCATGTTGCCCAGTTCGCTTGCACCGCCATCCTGCTCGCGGGTCTCCTGACGCTGTTCTTTGGCCTTAACCTTCAGGGCGAAACAGCCAGGTGGACCGGGCGATTTGGCGCGGTTTTGACAGTGGTGAGTTTTGCTCTGTGCGGAGTCGTGCTGGCGGTCGATGGGGTCGCACTTAAGCAGGCCGTGCTCGCTTGGGTGAAGGCTCCCGAGGCAGAGAAGGCGGCCCGTTTTGCAACTGCTGAGGCCATCCGTTGGCTGGAATGGGGAACGAGGAGCTACGCAGCTTTTGCGTTGGGGCTCGCTTTTGTCCTCCTCGCTGTCACAGTTGCGCGAACGGCGAAAATTCCGCGGCCCATCGCGTACCTGATGGCGCTCTCCGGGCTCGCTTACTGGGTGCAAGGCTGGACCGCCGGTTCTGACGGCTTTTCACAAGCGCACGTCATCGGCATCGAAGTGGCGGAGGTCTTAAACGTTGTTTGGGCCGCGTGGCTACTCGCCTTCGCTTCCAAGAAGGGTGAATTGAACGCGGCAAGTTAAGCGACTTCTCACTATGCCACCTTTCGAACAGCAGCCCTGAATGGATGGTCGATGGTGAAGGCGTCCGGCTGGATTCCCCGCTCGATCTGAGTCCATGTGACAGGATGGGCAATAGGAAAGCCGGGCCGCGCTCGTGGCGAGAACGTACCGACTGCAGTATTGCCGCGCCCGTTGCGAAGATAGTCGAGGAAGATGCGACCACCTCGGGCGGCCGGATCGGCTGACAAGAGGTAACGGTCCGGCTTGGCATCAATGAGGCACTGGGCGAGCGATCTGGCCAATTGCCGCGCCTTGTCGTGGGTCGCACCCGAAGCCAGCGGAGCCGTCAGGTGAATGCCTTTGCCTCCGGTGAGCTTCGGCCAGCTCCGCAACCCAGCCGCTTCCATGATGTCACGTAGCGACAGCGCCGCCTCGATCACCGCATCCCATGGCACGTCTTCGCCCGGATCGAGGTCGAGCACGAGCTGATCCGGATGCTCGATGTCGTCAATAGTGGCGTTCCAAGGGTGTAACTCGACAGCATCCATTTCGACCAAGCCGAGGAAGCCGTCGAGATCATCCACCCAAACCCGGACGCCTTCGCCGCCTTCGCGTTTTTGCACCCGCAGCTGGTGCACCGACGCAGGTATCGGCGGCAGCGGTCCCTTATGGTAGAAAGTAGCCCCGGACGCATGGCGAACCAGCTTCAGAGGTCTTCGGCCCAGATAAACCAGCGCTCGGTCGGCCACCCGCCGCCAGTAGCCCGCAAGCTCTTCCTTGGAAGGTGCAACCGCATCGGGTAACAGCTGGAGAATGTTCTCGCGAGGCACGCCATGTTGGCCCTCCAACCTGCGCTTGGAGGGCGACGGCGGCTTCGCCGGGATCACCTGGAGATCCTCGCGCAATCCCTTGAACACGGCCTCGCGCAAGATGCCTCGGTCGGTCACGCCACTGAATTGCACCTCCGCCAGCACCTCCGGCCGGACCCACGTTGCCTTGGGCTTTTTGATGGGTTCCGATAGAGGTGATTTGCTGATGATTAGCGGATCAAGCCGCTCGCGAATCCGCCGGGCTGCCTCCAGCGTATAGCCGCTTTGCGCCTTTCCCGCATAGAGCAGCCGCTCGCCCTGCCATCTGCCGATATAGAGGGAAGCAATGCGGCGTGGTTGCGCGCCGAGCTTTTCGACGAAAGCGACAATCGGGAAGGTGTCGCTCTTGACGCACTTCACCTTGAGCCAGCTCGTTTGCACACCGGAACGGTAGAGAGAGTCAGCGCGCTTTGAGACCACCCCCTCCAACCCCATCCGGCAGGCATGGTCGAACACGTCCTTGCCGCTAATTTGCAGGTGTTCGGCATAGGTCAGTGTTGGAGCCGTTTCCTGCAGGAGCTTTTGCAGCGCGGCTTTCCGCTCGATCAGCGGCTGCTGTCGAAGGTCGCGGCCGTTGAGGTGCAGAAGATCGAACGCAAAGAACATGAGCTTCGGCGAGTTCGGGTTTGCCAACTCCCGCTCGAGAGCTTGGAAGTCCGGCAGGCCGGTGTTGCCGAGAACCACAGCTTCTCCGTCAATGATCGCGGATCGGACCGGCAGGTTCGCCGCCGCCTGGACGATACGCTTGTACCGATGCGACCAGTCATAGCCGCGACGAGTGAAGGCACGTGCCGCGCCACCTTCAACGATAAGCTCGGTCCGGTAGCCATCGTATTTGATTTCGTTCAGCCAGTCCGTGTCGGCAGGAGCGTTCTCGACCAGCGTCGGTGATTGGAATTCGATGAAGGCGAGGTGACCGGTCGATTTGCGCATGCTCTCGAACTCCTGGACCGGGATTCAAACCGGGCAGGAGCAATCGGTTCCGAAGAGTTTAGCAAAATTGAATATGATCCCCGCCGCCTGCGCGGTTGGCTGCTACCTCTGAAAGCTCATCGACACCTTGTAGGCGATGATCGTGCGCTGAGCCCTATCCGCTCAACGGCCAATCCAGCGGTGAGCCGCCTCTCGCTGCCTCGCGTCGGCAATATATTGTACATATTTTGTATATCTATATTGACATTGGCGGCCCTCAACGTAGCGTTGAAGGGCTGGGGCCGAACCCCTGCGCGCAACTTAATCTCACGGGAGGACTGCACGATGAAATTTCGAGCCCGATCGGCTGCCATTGGCCTGGCCTGCATCGCCTATGCCGCAATTGTTGGATCTGTGCTGCCGGCCACGGCGGAAACAACAAAGGAACGCGTCTTGAGAGAGGGCAGGATCGTGATCGGAATCCACAACCGCTCGCCTTGGGGCTACAAGAAGGAAGAAACCGGCGAGTTGCTCGGCTGGCATCCGGACCTTCTCAGAGCCGCGTTCGCCGACCTCGGCATCAAGCAGGTCGACTTCCAGGTCACCGAGTTCGGCGCGTTGATTCCTGGCTTGATGGCCGGGCGTTTCGATGCCGTGGCGTCCGGCTTGTCGATAACGCCGCCGCGATGCCAGCAGGTCGCCTTCGGCGCTCCCGACCTGAGGCAGGACGACGCGGCGATCGTACTCGCCGGCAACCCCAAGGCGATCCATAGCTATGCGGATCTTGCCAAGAAATCCGACACCATCATGGGCGGCGGCCGCGGCAGCAACGTCATCCAGAACGCCATCGCCGAGGGCGTCCCTCAGGATCGCATCCTGCAGTTTCCAGACATCGAGACCAACATCGCGGCACTGCGCGCCGGCCGCACCGACGCCGCGGTATTTTCTTCCCCGACGGTGATCGGGCTGCTGGCCGGCAAAAAGAACCCCGATCTGGAGCGCGCCAACCCATTCACGACCGACGAGAAGTCGATCAGCTACGTCGCGATCGCGTTCAGGAAGGATGATGGTGACCTGCGCGACCTTTACAATCAAGGGCTGGCCAAGGTCATGTCGAACGGCACGATTGCCTCCATCATGGCAAGGTACGGATTTGGCCCCACGGAAAACGTGCCGCCAGGATTGACGACCTCGCAGTTGTGCGGAGCCGCCAACTGAACGGGTCAGCAACGGGAAGCCGTCCAACAATCGACAGGACCTGAAGGCGCCGCGCGAGCTCCGCCGGCGCCTTCGCCCGCCTCACATCACTATCGCTCGGGATCGCCGGGTGGCGCGATGTCCTCGGGGATTTCCTGCCGCAAGCTCGGCCCCTTGGCCAGCCGCCTGCCAAGCGCGGAAACGAAGGCTTCATAACGCTCGCTTGCCTTGGCGCGCGCTGCCTGGGCCATCGGCTCAGGCAAGGCCGGAGTGGTGGCAAGCCAGAAGCGGATGAAGACCGCATGGCTTTCAACCGAGATGCCGACGTCGCGCTCCAACCGTGCGATCCGGCGATCGATCCGGTCGAGACGTTTGGAGATCGCCGCCTCCCGTTGCGCGTCGGCATCCGGAGAGAGGAACGAGGCGATCGCCGCTTCAGCGACGAGCGACTGCGAGCGATCGCGCCGGGCGGCATAATCGGCCAGCAATGCCATCACGGCAGGGTCGAGATAGACGGAAATTTGGACCTTCTTATTTCTCGATGGCACGACCTTCACAGCTCCATGCCGTCGTCCGGATCGAGCGCGATCTGACGCGCCACGCCCCGAACAAGGCGAGCCATCCGGCTGCTGCTCGATGCGAGATCATCCGTCTCGTCAGGCGCTTCGATCTCGAACTCGTTGACGAGAAGCAGCTCCGCCGCGGCCGGGAGAAGAGGATCGAGCTCGGGCTGACGTCGCAATTCGGACTCGGTCGATTCCTCCTGAACTTTCGCCACGGCAGTTGCGGCTGCCATCCCGGGTGGCGGAAGCGGCGACGGAAGCGCCGTCCAATCGTCAGGCTCCGGCTCGGCTCGAGCTGTGACAGCCGGTGGCGGCAGAATGCGCTCCCGCAACCGCGGGTCTTCGAAATAGCGCGCCTTCTTCGCCCGGATCGGCGGCGTGCCCGCCAGCATGACGATCTCGTCGCCGGCCGGCAGTTGCATGATCTCGCCGGGTGTCAGCAACGGTCGCGCCGTCTCCGAACGCGAAACCATGAGATGACCGAGCCAAGGCGAGAGGCGGTGACCGGCATAGTTCTTCATCGCCTTCAGCTCGGTCGCGGTGCCCAGTGCATCGGAGACGCGCTTGGCGGTGCGCTCGTCATTGGTCGCGAAGCTGACCCGTACATGACAGTTGTCCAAAATAGAATTGTTTGGGCCGTAGGCCTTCTCGATCTGGTTGAGCGACTGCGCGATCAGGAAGCTTTTCAAACCGTAACCGGCCATGAAAGCGAGCGCGGATTCGAAGAAGTCGAGCCGTCCCAGCGCCGGGAACTCGTCCAGCATCAGAAGCAATCGATGGCGATCCGTCCTGGCCTGCAGATCCTCTGTCAGACGGCGGCCGATCTGGTTGAGGATGAGACGGATCAGCGGCTTGGTGCGACTGATGTCGGAGGGTGGAACGACGAGATAGAGCGTCGCCGGACGAGGATCGGCAACCAGGTCGGCGATGCGCCAGCCGCATGCGCGCGTCACCTCCGCCACCACCGGATCGCGATAGAGCCCAAGGAAGGACATCGCGGTCGAGAGCACGCCGGAGCGTTCATTGTCCGACTTGTTCAACAACTCACGGGCGGCGCTGGCGATGACCGGGTGCGGACCGCCCTCCCCCAGATGCGGCGTCGTCATCATCGCGGCCAAGGTCGATTCGATCGGCCGCTTCGGATCGGACAGGAAGGCGGCGACGCCGGCAAGCGTCTTGTCCGGTCCGGCATAGAGCACATGCAGGATGGCGCCGACCAGGAGCGCGTGGCTCGTCTTTTCCCAGTGGTTGCGCCTTTCCAGCGAGCCCTCGGGGTCGACCAAGATGTCAGCGATGTTTTGCACATCGCGGACTTCCCATTCACCCCTGCGAACCTCGAGCAAAGGATTGTATGCGTCCGATCTTGCATTGGTCGGATCAAACAGCAGCACCCGGCCGTGGCGGGCGCGGAAGCCGGCGGTCAGAGCCCAATTCTCGCCCTTGATGTCATGGACGATCGCCGAGCCAGGCCAGGTCAGCAGCGAAGGCACAACAAGCCCGACACCCTTTCCCGAACGCGTCGGTGCAAAGCAAAGCACATGCTCAGGCCCGTCGTGGCGCAGATAGTGAGTTCCATAGCGCCCCAGCACCACGCCGTCGGGGGCAAGCAGGCCTGCCGCCTGCACCTCGCTCCTTTCGGCCCAGCGCGCAGAGCCATAGGTCGCGACCTTCGTCGCCTCGCGAGCACGCCACAGCGACATGCCGATCGCTACGGCGATCGCGATGAAGCCGCCCGAGGCGGCAATCAGACCCCCACGCGCGAAGATGGCCGGCGCATAGGCGTCGTAGAAATACCACCACCAGAAAATGGCGGGTGGATAATAGACTGGCATGCCGCCGATGACGAACCAAGGCGTTCCCAGCCGCTCCTGATAGCCCAGCTGCCAGGCCGACCATTGCGTCGAGGCCCAGATCGTGAGGAGCACGATCAGGAAGACCACGACAATCTGTCCCCAAAGCACTTTCGTTCCCGACATTCGCTTCTCCTTGTGGCGAGAGGTCAGCAAGGTGACGCGAGATGCAACAGCCGTCTGACGCCGATCGCATCGCATCGTGCCGTCGGCAAGGAAGACAGGGAATCGGGAAGCCCAAGAGCCAGGGGCGCGAGCGAGGGCGCTGTCCTCTTGGACTGCGCATTTGAGTAGCAGACATCATACGCGATTGCGTATATCCTGTAGCTATACGCATTTGCGTATGCGACAGATTTATACGCGATCACGTATATTGCAAAGCCATACGCGATCGCGTATATACGCTCCAGGAGACGACCATGACCCACCAGATCGCTCGCAACGAAAAGCAACTCGGCGCCATTCTGCGTCGCGCCCGCAGGCAAGCCGATCTCACGCAAGAGACGCTTGGCAGCCGGATCCACCTGCGTCAGGCCACCATGTCTCGTCTTGAAGCCGGCGAGCCGGCAGTGCAGCTCAGTACGTTGATGGCTGCGCTCTCCGCCCTCGACCTTGAACTCGTCGTTCGCCCGCGCAGCAAAAGCAGCGCGACCGAGATCGCGGACCTGTTCTGATGGCGCGGCGGCCGGCTCACACGCCGCTAAATGTCTTCGTGAACGGTCGGCTGGTGGGCGTGCTGCGCAGGCAATCCACCGGCGCCGTGGACTTTCAATATGCCCGCGAATGGCTGGACTGGCACGGCACCTTCCCTGTCTCGCTTTCGCTTCCCTTGCGGGAGGACCGCTATATCGGCGCGCCTGTAGTCAATGTCTTCGACAACCTGCTTCCCGACAATGACGGCATCCGCAAGCGTATTGCCGAACGTGTCGGGGCGGAGGGCACCGACGCCTACAGCATGCTTGCCGCCCTCGGCCATGACTGCGTCGGCGCATTGCAATTCCTGCCTGATGGCGTGGATCCCGGCAGTCCTGGCAGCAGCGAAGGCAAGCCGGTCAGCAAAAAGGATATCGCCGGGATAATCGCAAACCTCGCTGTCGCCCCGCTTGGCCTCGGCGAGGATGAGGATTTCCGCATCTCGATCGCCGGTGCCCAGGAAAAGACGGCGCTGCTACGCAAGGACAGACGCTGGTACAAGCCGGTCGGCACGGCGGCGACCACCCACATCCTGAAACCGCAGATCGGCAGGTTGCCGAATGGCATCGACCTCTCCAACAGCGTTGAGAACGAATATCTGTGCCTTAAGCTGATCGATGCTTTCGGCGTTCCCGCCGCCAAAACTGAGATCGCCGACTTCGGGGAGCGCCGTACCCTGATCGTCGAGCGGTTCGACCGGTTGTGGACCGCGGATGGCCGTCTCATGCGCCTTCCACAGGAGGATATGTGTCAAGCACTGTCGGTCCCGCCAACACGCAAGTACCAGTCAGAGGGCGGTCCCGGCATGCCGTCGATTATCGAGCTTCTTAAGGGCAGTGACAGGCCCGAAGACGACATCTCGCTGTTTTTGCGTGCCTGCATAATATTCTGGCTCATTGGCGCGACCGACGGCCACGCCAAGAACTTCAGCATTTTTCTCGGGCCCGGCGGGCGGTTTCGGATGACGCCGCTCTATGACGTGCTGACCGCGCAGCCCAGCCTTGATGCTGGGCAGATCCCTCGCAAGAAATTCAAGCTGGCGATGTCTGCCGGCAAGAGCCGGCATTATTCCATACATGAAATTGTGCCCCGCCATTTCATGCAGACTGCAGACATTTCCGGCGTGGGGGCGCCCCTGATGCGCAAGATTTTCGAAGACATCTCCGGAAATGCCGAGCGGTGGACCGAGGCCGTGATTTCGTCGCTGCCACGTCACTTTCCCGCACAGCTCGTCGAGTCGGTCAGATCGGCGATAATCAGGCGCGCGATAATCCTCGCCGAGACACGCTGATCAAGCCCGGAGGGCGGCCGGACAAAATTCAGGGCCACCCAACCTGGACATTCGATATCGACATCCCCCTGCGGCGCAGCTAAGCCTCTTGTCGGCACCCACCGGATCGCCATCTTCGGAATCTCCTGCCGCAGCTTCGCGCCTATCGCCAGGCTGTCGCGCGCCGTGACGAAGGCCTCGTAGCGTTCGCCCGCCTCCTGCACGCGCGCAGGCGCATAAGTTAACGGGCAGGCCGGCGCGACCGACCAGCGCGGCCCGAGGTGCCGCCGAACGCCAAGTCTGCATACCGCAATTGTGTCGCCGTCCAAGTCGTCAGCACCACGGCTCAGGAAAACCGTGAGATCTGCCCCCCAAAGGATTTTTCGCGGCCGACATGGCAGGATCATTCGTTCTGCTGCTAGAGACCTAGCCCGCGCTTGCGGGCAAAGCTCCAATCGACACCGCCATCGCCGCGCGCGCTGCCGCTGACACGCTGGCCAAGGTGCTTTTCGAGCGAAGGCGTCCAGGGCACGAGCTGAAAGCCGAGGCCATCGTCGATCATCGCGAAACGGCCGGACGCGAGCGCAAAGCGCTGGCTGTAGGTGCCGGACACGAATTCGCCGCTTGCCGCACGGTTGAACGAGCGGCCGGTCTGGGTCGCGATCCTGCCGCCCAGCGCGTCGAGCTCCCTGCGGCGCAGCGTGTCGATCAAGTTGCCGGCAAAGACGGTCCCGCCCGGCTGCCGCTCGGCCAGCCCCAGTCCGACCAAGTGCTCGACGCGCCGATCAAGCGCCTGGCGCACCTCGGCACCGAAGCCGCCGTCGGAAAGAGCCGCCGCAGGACGGGCAAGCGCCTGCCGGTCGAGCCAGGTCGCCCCCTCCGCAACCACCTGTCTGTCGATGTCGAGATCGGAGCGCACGGCAAGCGCCAGCCGCGGGCGTCCCTGAGCGTCCTCAAATTTGCGCAGTTCGACGACTGAGCCCGGCGCGCCGTCGCCCGTCGCCTCGAGATCGGCGAGCCGGACATGATGACAACGTCCGTCGACGCCATCGATGACCGCATAGGCCGTGCCCTTGAGTTCGTCATCCAGTCCGCGCTCGATCAGACGGCCGACAATCGTCTCATCGACGTTCTCAGCGGCAAGCACATAGCTGGCGCTCGGGCGTTCGATGTCGCGGACCGCGAATGCCCGATGCATGCGCTTGACGATGTCGCCGCGCTCACCCATCTGGCGCAGCGTCGCCTCGGCTCTCTCGCTGACGATCCATTGGCCAGGACCGAGCTGTTCAGCGAGGCCGAGCGTTTCCAGCCTGCGCAGCCGCCCGATCTTTGGCGCGATGAATTCGTCAGGCTGGCGACCGGCACGTGGCGCAAGATCGATGACACCGTTGTCGCCTGCGTCGCGGAGCAACTGGCGGTCGAGCCCGGTCCACCGCTCGGCCTCGACCTGGCGCTCGACGTGCCGGCGGATCTCAAGATCCGACCGGGGGCCAAGCTCCTGCGTGACGAGCTCGCTGGCGCGATCGCGCATGCCGCGGCTGATGTAGTCGCGCGAGATCACCAGGTCCTGGCCGTCGTCGGCCCGGCCGCGCAGGATGACGTGGACATGAGGATTGTCGGTGTTCCAATGATCGACCGCGATCCAGTCGAGCGATGTGCCGAGATCCTTCTGCATCCGGCCCATGAGATCACGGGTGAAGGATTTCAGGTCGGCCATTTCGACGGCATCCTCGGGCGAGACGATGAAGCGGAAATGATGCCGGTCTTCGTTGCAGCGCTTGACGAAATCCGCAGTCGACGCATCGTCGACCTCCGGTCCGAACATTCGGGCTTTCGTGTCGTCGCGTGTGACGCCCTCGCGGCGCAAATAATTGAGGTGGGTCGCCAGCGGCGCGCCACGTTTCGAATGGCGAACCACGCGGGTCTTGATCGTGCAGATGCGGGAGCGGCCGGTGAGGAAGCGGTTGGCTTGAAGGCTCGCTGCCCTGCCGCGTCCGAACTGCGAGCGCTTGCCTGTCCCGATCCGGCCTGACCGGGACACGCTGCCGCCAGCCTTTTGCGCTGCCGCAAGCGCCTGGGCGATGAAGGGCCGCGACGATTGAGCTCGCGTCGAGCGAATGCGGCCCGGACGGATACGGAACTCGTGCTCATCAGACACGGCGCCCGCCCTCACCTTGCCATAAGTACAGCAAATACAACAATTTGCATGTTCTCAGCACATTGCGCCGAGGTGCCGCAATGTGCGAGAAGCGGCAAAAAACCCAATAAATGCAACCAACCGACCGCAGCACAATGTGCGCCCTTTTATCTTGCCATCCTTCGGTTGTTGCCTTGTCGCCTTGTGCCCTATGCGCCTCGAAGCCTGCGACGTCCAAAGAGGCGCCGGGGCGCGATTTGGCGGAGACTTCATCATCGCCGCGATGTCCGGACGTAAGACCCGGTGAACAGTCGGCGCGGCTGCGAACTGGCCGCAAAAAGTTTGCGCACCAACAGTGACGATGAGACCTCGAAAGAAGCGTGCTCGCCGGACGAACGACTGGAACCGGCCAGGGACCCGGACCGCACTATGAACAGCGGCGCGAGGTTCCAAGTGATGGCCTTCGCATGACCGGCGGTGAGCGCGCCGGGCGCATCACCGCCGCGCCACAAAGGGCGAAGCTTCGTAACATAGGCGCGGGTTTCGGCCGGCAGCGGGCGGCCCTTTAAGGACGCTTCGTAGCGCGCCGGCCCCGCATTGTAGGCAGCGAGAAACCCCGGTGAACCGTATCGATCATAGAGCTCGCGAAGATAGGCGGTGCCGGCAAGGATGTTGTCGTGCGGATCATAAGGATCGCTGCCGAGCTGGTGACGCAGGCGCAGCTCAGCCCAGGTTTCGGGCATGATCTGCATCAGACCCACTGCCCCTTTTCGCGAGACGGCGCGCGGGTCGCGGGCGCTCTCGAGGTGCATGACTGCCCGTATCCAGAGCTGAGGAATACGGAAGCGATGCGACGCCTCGGCGATATGCGCGGCATATGGATCGTCCGCGGGCATGCGTGGCCCCGGGGCGCTCTGTGCAACGGCCTCCGTCATCGCGTGACAAAAAATCAGCATGCCAGCGACAAGCCAACGTGCTTGCCTCCGACCAGGCAACCAACTGACGGGGCGGCTTTCGTGCGCATATTTCGGCGCCGATGGCGCACTCATCGAGCACGCTCCGGCCGCGATTTCGGCCGGATCCAGCGCAGCGACCAGGAACCGTCGTCGGAGCGGAAGAGACCGGCGCGAAAGCGTCGGCCAAACAGCGGATCTTCCAATCGGCAGGACAGATAGTCGCCAGCCGTCTGCCCGGTTTCCTTCCAGGCCGCGCCGACCTCGGGGCCGCTGCCATCGCCGATGTGAATGCGAAAATCCGGCGCATTGCCGTTGGACGTCCTGATCGGGACAAGCGCCAGCTCGACGTCCACGAGCAGCGTTCGAATGCGTCCGGAGTAACCGGATTCCGTTTCCTGGAAGACGCCGATCTCGGCCATGGACAATCTCCTTCCTCTTGTTGGCTGTGCTGAATTTCAGTTCGCGGGAGCGAGCCAGGTGAAGTGGCCATCGCCCCTCTCGTCGGTCCAAAGCGGCATCGCGCGCCCAATGATCGAGCTCGCCGGGAACGGGCCGAAGTAGCGGCCGTCGAGACTGTCCTGGACATCCCGGTTCATGGCGAAGATTTGGTCGGCGGCGATGATGTGGCAGCCCTGCCAGTCAGGCAGCGCGCGTCCCTTGCGATCGCGCTCCAGTGCGGTGCCCATCGCGATCCCGTCGACCATGATAACGCCAGCAACGCGACAAACTTCCTGTCCAGGAAGCGCTTCGATGTGCTTCAGCATTGGCACACCAAGCGGAAGGTAACCGCGCTTGGCGGCGAACCGAGCGACGGTCTCCGGCGGTTCGATGACGGCGAGCGCGCCGGCCGTTGGAACGGCCATTCTCCGGATCGCATAGAGCCCGAGGGGTGCGCTGGCCGATGCGTTCCATAGCAGCAGCGGCGGCATTTCCACAGCAGCTGGAGCGACGATCGCGGCAACGGCCGCAAGCGTCACGGCCACGCAGGCGGCCCGGCTCATGATGTCGCTCGCTTGCGCAACAGAAAGGCCCGGTGCTGCTCGAGCGAATAGGCGCGCGGCGTTCCGCCGGCAACCAGTCGGTTGTGGGTCTGACACCAATAGTCAGGGGCGGCATCGACCGGATCAAGGCCGATCGCCTCGATCGCATCGATCAGTTGAAGAACCCGCTCAACCTTGTCCCAGCCTGCGATCTTGAGCAGGATCTCGGCGCCTGGCCGGACGTAAGGCAGCGTCTGGTAAGCTTCTGAGGGCAAGACGGCGCGCACGATGTCGATGCACGAAACGACGGTGCCAAAATCATTCGCCGCCCAGCGCACGAAGGCAAAAACACTGCCCGGCGCAAATCCCACGACGCGACGCCGCGTGTCGATGATCGTCTGATCGGCAGGGCGTCCGAAGCGGATCCGGTGCTCGATCCGCTTCTCGATCCAGATCAGCTCCACAGTCGTGAGGCCGGCGCGCGGCGTCGATTGAGGAAACCGCGTCATGCGTCGCCTCCACCGCGTCGGCCGACAAATCGCGGCTTCTGCTCCCCGCGGTCGATCCGCGGCTGCTCCGCAAGAATGTTAGATTGAGAGTTAGACTCCAAGTTAAGAGCGCGATTTTTCGTTTCGGGTCCGTTCCTTAAGGCCGATCGCGGTTCCCGAAAGCAC